>JADDQD010000151.1 GCA_016781555.1 Pseudomonadota bacterium
AAACCGTATCAGACCACGCGTCTCAAGCTGCTGAAGTGTAACATATATGATTGCGCCAGCTTCGGCCTCCTGCGCCGACGCGCCCTCCTCGTTGCCGGATCTACGCAGATTGCGGGAGAGGCATCATCGAGGAAAGATCACTCAGCGGGTCCCTCACTTGGCTCGACTGAAGAGCGACGCTCCGAAATTGCGCTCGGCGTCCATCTCCGCTTGTAGGCGCTCACTTGGCTGCGCGGCCCAGCCTCCTTGGCGGGGTAGGAACCGGCCTGAGCCGGGCTGGGCCTGCAAGCGGCCGTTCTCGACGATCACTTCTCCCCGTCGAAGCACAATCACTGGCCAGCCCTGCACAGTCCTGCCGGCGTAGGGAGTGTAGCCCGTGCGGTCATGCATGAGCGCATCAGTCAGCGTCACCGACACATCAGGATTCCAGACAACGATGTCAGCATCGGCGCCGATCGCGATCGAGCCCTTCTTGGGGTGAAGATTGTAGATCTTCGCGGGTGCCGTGGCCGTCAACTCGACGAAGCGCTCAAGGCTCATGCGGCCCTTGGAAACCATGGCGTCGAAGAGAAGCGGCAGTCGTGTCTCGAGCCCCGGCAGCCCGTTCGCCACCTGCTTGAAGGTGGGGTTCGGCCCACTGCTGAGTTTTCCACTCTCATCGAAGGCGTAGGGCGCATGGTCGGAAGAGATCGTCTGCAGATCGCCTAGATCCAGAGCGCGCCAGAGCGCCTCTTGGTCCATTTCAGTGCGGGGAGGCGGCGAGCACATCCACTTCGCGCCTTCCACGCCGGGCTTGTCGAGATCCTGCGCAGTGAGGAAGAGATATTGAGGGCAGGTCTCGGCGAACACTTTGAGACCCTCGCCTCGCGCCCGGCGGATGACGGCCGCTCCTTCCACAGTGGAGACGTGGAAGATCATGATTGGCTGATCGATCAGGGCCGCCATCGCGATCAACCGATTGAATGCCTCCGCCTCCGAGACCCGCGGGTGACTCACGGCGTGGAATTTCGGCGCCGTATAGCCGCGCTCGATGAGGCGCTTGCCCATCCAGGCGATTATGCCGTGGTTTTCTGCATGCACGCAGACGAGCGCGCCATTCTCGCGTGCCGTCAGCAGGATATCGAGCATCTGCTCGTCATGTACGCGAAGGCGGTCGTAGGTCATGAAGACCTTGATCGAGGCATGGCCCTCCCGGATCAGCGCAGGCAGGTGATCTCTCAGGGTGATTTCAGTCGGATCCGACACGATCATGTGGAAACTGTAGTCGACGATCGCGCCATTTCGCGCGAGCGCGGCGTAGTCTGCGACCACCTGTGTCAGGTCCAAGCCCATATGCTGGGCGGCAAAGGAGATCACGGTTGTGGTGCCGCCGAGCGCGGCCGATCCGGTTGCACTCTCCCAAGTGTCGGCGTTCATGATGCCGGCTGCTGAAAGCTGCTCGATATGACAATGCGCATCGACGCCGCCGGGAAGCACCAGCTTTCCTGTGGCGTCAATCTCGCGCCGCCCCGGCCCGAGGCCGCGTCCGACCGCTACGATGGTGTCCGCGGCGATAGCCACATCGGCCTGGAATCGGTCGCTCGCCGTGACGACGGTGCCGCCGCGAATGATGATGTCGTAGGAGTTGTCCACCATGGTCCCTGCGGTCCTTGTCCTGCTCGCCGCACTGGACAACGTCTGCGTCGTGGTTTCAATGGGGGCAACTGAGAGACCTGCCATGACCCGCCCGCGCATCCTCGTCATCAACCCGAATTCGAACGATGCCGTGACGCACGGCATAGAGGAAGCGTTGCAACCGCTCGCTTTTGCGGAAGGACCCGAAATCGTTTGCTCCACGCTGAAGGAAGGCCCGTATGGCATCGAGAGCCAGGCCGACGTAGAAAGCGTGGCAATGCCGCTGCGTCGGCTCGTCGAGGCGGACAACGGTGCCGGAGCGTTCGTGATAGCCTGTTATTCGGATCCCGGCCTACACGTCTGCCGCGAAGTCAGCCCTCGTCCAGTCTTCGGCATTGCCGAGTCGGGCGTTCTCACCGCGCTCGCGCGAGCCGACACCTTCGGCGTCATCGCGATCAAACAGAAGTCGATCCGGCGTCACATCCGTTATCTTAGGCAGATGGGGCTGATGGACCGGCTGGCCGGCGAACGTCCGCTCGAGATGTCGGTCGCGGAAACGGCGTCGGGCGAGAAAACGCTGGACCGCATGATCGAAGTTGGACGCGCCTTACGCGACCAAGACGGCGCGGGGGCGGTTGTCATGGGATGTGCCGGCATGGCGCGGCATCGGCGGGCGCTGGAAGAGACGCTCGGCATTCCTGTGATCGATCCCACCCAAGCCGCGGTCGCCATGGCGATCGGAGCCGTCAGCGTCGCCTAGCGGCGCTCCATTCGGCAAGGCTCTCCCGCTTCAGCTCGAATCTGTCGCGCTGACGGGCGTAGCCGTCGCCGAACAGGCGTCCGACCGGATGATAGGCATCGGTGATACGCAGGCGCTCGGGATCGATCATCCCGTCGCGGGCATGCAGGCGCAGGACCTCTCCGACGAGAAGTTCGCGGTGCGGCCCGAAGGCGAGAGAGACGGTCCGCCGGCATTCGAGGGCGAACGGTGCCTGGGCAATATGCGGCACCGCGATGTCCAACCCGGGCAGGAGCTGAAGGGCTGTGGCTTCTATTTCGCTGATCTCGGGCGGAAAATCGATGGCGCAGACGTTCATTGCCTCAGCGAGGTCTTCGTCCACAAGGTTGACGACGAAGACGCCGGTCTCCGCAATGTTGAGCGTCGTGTCCTTGAGCGTCGCCTCCGGTTTGTGCTGCAGGCCGAGGACGATGAGAGGAGGGTCTTCGGAAAAGACATTGAAGAAGCTGAACGGAGCCGCATTGACGACCCCGTCGCGCCCTAAGCTCGTTACAAGAGCGATTGGGCGGGGAACCACAGTCGCGCACAGCAGCTTGTAGCGCTCGCGCGCGTCGAGGTCCGCAAAGGCGGCCGTGAACGGCATCGCTTGAGCGTCAGCCCGGGGGCAGGCGCACGCCTACCTGCGCGGTGATGGGGCCGTAATGCTCAATCCGCCGATGCCGGGCAAAATCAAAGATCGTCTCCTTGCCGAAGCGCGTGGCCTCGAGATCGCAATCGTGGACGAGCACGCCGTCCTCCTCGCCTTCGAGTTCCGCGACGATCTCCCCATCCGGGTTGACGATGCAGGTGCCGCCCATGAGGTGGTGTCCGTCCTCGACGCCCGCTTTCGCTACGGCCACGACCCAGGTCGCGTTCTGATAGGCGCCCGCCTGAAGCGAAAGTTTGTGGTGGAACATGCGCTTCTCCAGGCCTTCGCTGCTGTTCTGCGAGTTCACTGAGGGCGTGTTAAAGCCAAGGACGACCAGTTCGACGCCCTGCAGGCCCATCACCCGGTAGGTCTCAGGCCAGCGCCGGTCGTTGCAGATGCACATGCCCACAAGGCCCCCGAGGATCCGCCAGACAGGAAAGCCAAGGTCACCTGGCTCGAAATAGCGCTTCTCGAGGTGCTGATGCGTACGCTCTGGATCGAACTCGTCATGACCCGGCAGATGCACCTTGCGATATTTGCCGACGATCCGCCCCTCCTTGTCGACGATGATTGACGTATTGAAATGACGGCCCTCCGGCGTCAGCTCAGCATATCCGAACGACATCGCCATCCCGTGCTGGGCAGCGCGGTCGAAGAGGGGTTGCGTGGCCGCGCTCGGCATCTCGCGCTCGAACCAGATGTCCGCTTCCGCCCGCTCCTCGTGGTGCCAGCGAGGGAAGAAGGTGGTGAGAGCGAGCTCAGGGTAGACGATGAACTCCGCGCCTTTCATCTTGGCGTCGTCCATGAGGTCGATCATGCGGCGGACCACCGCCTGGCGGCTCTCGTCCTTCTGGATGGGCCCGAGCTGAGCGGCGGCAAGCCGGATGTTGCGCATATCTGAAAGGTCCTCGGTTCAGGTCAGGGCTGGGGCTCAAGCCGCGACGCGGTGTTCGAAGCGGCTCATCAGACGGACGGCGGGCCACAGAATCACGAGATAGATTGCCGCCGCAAGAACGATCGGGGAGGTGTTGAAGGTCACGGAGCGCGCCATGTCGGCAGCGTAGAGCATTTCCGTGAACGAGACTACGCTCGCAATCGAGGTCAGCTTAACCACTTCCACGGTATTAGAGACGAGATCGGGAACCACGTTCCGGACGGCCTGCGGAAGGATGACGGAGGTGAAGGTCTGAGCAGCGCTGAGGCCGGTGGAGCGCGCCGCCTCCCACTGGCCCCGGCCGACTGACTCGATGCCTGCCCGGTAGATCTCCCCGTAGAAGCACGAACTGTTCAACAGAAAGGCCAGGCACACGGCCGCGAAGGGCGTCAGCCTCAAACCCGCGAAAGGTAGCCCGGAGTAGAGAAGGATCAGGACCACGAGCGGAGGCAGAGCACGGAAGAGGTCGATGAACCCCTTCGCCGTCCAGCGTAGGAGTCTGCTCCTGGACAGGCTGGCTACGGCGACTGCGAGCCCGCCCAGGAGCCCGAGGGGAATGACTGCAAGGCACAGGAGCGCCGTCATCCCCAGTCCGCGCAAGATCAGGGGCCAGGCCTGCACCATGACATCGATGTTGAAGAATTGCTGGCGCAGCAGTTCCATCACGCTCTCCGCCAGGCGAAACGTCTCTCGATGAAGGACCCGAGCGCCACGACCGGCGCGAAAATTAGAAGATAGCCTATGGCGGCCATCATCAACGGCGTAGCGTTGCCCGAGAACGAGACAGCTGACTGCGCCTGGTAGATCACTTCGCTGACGCCGATCACGCTGCCGAGCGCTGTGTTTTTCGTGATCGCGATGGTGCGGTTCGTCAGAGGCGGGATCGCCAGCCTCACAGCCTGCGGCAAAATCACGGAGACAAGCGTCTGCCCAAAACCGAGGCCGGTCGACCGCGCCGCATCCCATTGACCCTTGCGCACGGATAAAATCCCGGCCCAGAGAATCTCCTCGGCAAAAGCGGCGAGAACAAGGGACAGAACGAGCCAGAGAACCGTAAACGCCGAAAGGTTTAGCCCGATATTCGGCAGGCCGAAATACAAAATCAGGATGAGAACAAGCGGCGGCAGAGCGCGAAACACGTCGACGAACACAACGATGAACGCATTCAGGGGCAAGACCCGATAGCTGCGCACGCAGGCTAGCCCGAATCCAAGCATGATCCCTGTAGCGACCACGGCAAGCGCGATCTCGACCGTGATCAGCATGCCACTGACGATCTCGGGCCAGTACCGGCCAATGAGCGTCGGATTGAAGAAGCTTTCAGCGAAGCGCTCGAACCCGGTCACCGGGCGATCTCCGCCACGAAGGCGCGGGTGCGCGCATTCGCGGGTGCGGAGAAGATCTGCTCCGGCGGCCCCTCCTCGACGATGCAGCCGGCCTCCATGAATACGATCCGGTCGGCGGCCTCGCGGGCGAAGCGCATTTCGTGGCTGACGACCACCATGGTCATGCCTGCCTCCCGCAGGTCTCGCATCACCGCAAGCACGGAGCCGACGAGCTCCGGGTCGAGCGCCGACGTCGGCTCGTCGAAGAGCATCACCTTCGGATTGAGGCACAGCGCCCGCGCGATGGCGACGCGCTGTTGCTGTCCGCCGGAGAGTGCGGCTGGGTACGCCGCGGCTTTGTCAGCGAGACCGACACGGTCGAGTGCGGCGAGGCCGATTTCATCGGCCTCGCGCCTGCTCTTGCCAAGCACCTTTCGCATGGCCAGCGTGACGTTTCCAAGCACCGTCAGGTGCGGGTAGAGATTGAAGCTCTGGAACACCATGCCGATACGCCGGCGCATGGCGTTGAGGTCGCATTTCGGGTCCATCAGCTCGACGCCGTCGAGTAAAATGGACCCGCTGTCTGCGTCCTCAAGGCGGTTGCAGCACCGCAGGAGCGTGCTCTTTCCCGAGCCGGACGGCCCGATAACGAATACGAGTTCCTGCGGCGCGACGGCGAAATCAATGCCTTTGAGGACCTCGAGCGGACCGAAGCGCTTCGTCAGCCCGCGGACCTGGAGGATCGGGGAAACGCGCACCGCTCCTGCGCCTTGCGCGACGCTCAACTGCACTGCGGGGTACGAGGAGTGGGATCATAGCCTGGCATGTCCGGGACGCCCGTTCCTGGTTGGACCGTCACCGCCGCAGATCCCGGTGCGGGGGGCATGCCGAACCACTTTTCATGCAGCTTGGCGATTGCGCCTTCCTGCTTCAGGCATTCGATGGCGTTTTCGAGCTGCGCCCGCATCTCGGGGTTGTCCTTTCGCACTGCTGCCGACCACACGAGACCCGTTGAATGGAGATAGGTGGCTTTCACCTGCGGGTTCTGTTTCGCTGCCCAGGCGATGACGGTGTTACCACCGACATTCGCCTGCGCGCGCCCTGCGATCACCGCCTGGACGGCATCGGATTGTGTTCCGAAGGACTCGACCTTCCAGCCGAT
>JADDQD010000150.1:0-6700 GCA_016781555.1 Pseudomonadota bacterium
CCTGTGCGGTAACCTTTGTCTACTTCGCCTCGGTTCGCCGGATCTTCTCCTATGGGGGCAGGTTCCTGTTCGGCTTATTTCTCGCTTACCTCGCTTATCAGGCGGTCGGGGTGACAGCCGCCTCCCTTGCAGTTGCAGCGCTTTCGGCGAACCTCGTTCCCCCCGCGATTTCGAAGCTTCTCATCCTTCCGGTGACGTTCAGCGCCAACTATCTGTTTATGTCGCTATTGACCCGGCGTGGCCGCCAGCATGGTGTCCCCGGGCCTGCGGGGGCGGTTGTCGGCGAAGACCCCGGCTGCTAGCGGGTTCAGCCAATTCAGCCCCATTGAGCTCCCACAAAGGAAGAGACGCATCGATGAAGATCCTGATCACGGGCGGCGCCGGCTTCGTGGGCTCACAACTCGGCAAACATCTTCACAGCGCCGGGCATGACGTGGTGCTCCTCGATAACATGAGCTTCGGACACCTGGACAACTTGCTTCTCGATGGCGCTCCGTTTGGGCGTTTCCTGTGCAAGGACATCCTGGACCCGGAGCTGCAAAACTATCTCGAAGGAGTGCATACGGTCTTTCACCTCGCCGGCATCGCGGCGCTCCCGGTGTGCCAGGAGAACCCGCGCGCCGCCTATGACGTGAACGTATCAGGCGTCGCTAACGTGCTCGAAGCCAGCCGCCGAGCAGGTGTGCAGCGCGTCATCTTCTCATCGACCTCTGCAGTTTATGAAAAGACCAAATCCGAGCGCTTCTCCGAAGATGACGAGATCCGACCCGATCTCGTTTACGCATCCACCAAGGCCGCGGCGGAGCGGCTGTGCGATGCATTCTCCATCAACTACAACATGGACATCGTCATCTGCCGCTTCTTTAATGTCTACGGCCCGCACCAGGATGTGACGCGGACAAGTCCGCCGTTGACGAGCTATCTTGCGCGTGAACTGGTGACGGATCGTTCGCCGAACCTGTTCAATAACAGCGACGCCAAGCGTGATTATGTGCACAGCGACGATGTGGTTGAACTGCTCACCCGGATGTTGCTCGACCAGGGCAAGTTCGGGGCTGACCGCTTCAACGTCTGCTCTGGCCGAGGCTATAGCGTTCCCGAGCTTTACCGTGTGTTCCTGGACGTCAGCGGCAAGAGCATGCAGGCCACCTACAACGACCCCACCAGCTTCTGGAACAAATACCCGGTTTTGTTCGAACAGGGACTTCCCCTTTCTCGCAGTCGAGTCGCCGAAGAGGTTTTCAAAAGCGCCATTGGTAACCCGGAAAAGACGCGCCAAAGATTTGGCTGGGAGGCAAAGAGCGACATCCGAGAAGGCATCGCTTCGGTTTACGAAGATGCAAAGCGCCGCCTGCTGTGATCACTGCGGCAATCAAATTTCTGCGAGCGAGCAGGTAAAACCCATGACTGACAAGATACTCGTTTTCATTCCCTGTTATAACTGCGCGGCCCAGATTGGACGAGTAATCGCGCAGTTCCAAGGAGATGTCGCCGGCTTTATCGACGAGGTCCTCGTGCTCGACAACGGCAGCAAGGACGGCACGATTGAAGCGGCCATGGCTGCCGCAGGCCAGGCGGCGGTTCCCCGCGTCATCATCGCTCGCAACCAGGCGAACTACAATCTCGGGGGTTCACACAAATCGGCCTATGCCTATGCCGATCGAGAGGGCTTCACCCATGTCGTCACGCTGCATGGTGACGACCAAGGTGACATCCGGGATATCCAAGCCGTTCTCACCAGCGGCAGGCACAGGCGCCACGACGCCTGCATGGGTGCACGCTTTACAAAGGGCTCTAAGCTCAAGGGCTATTCAGCCTTCCGAATTTTCGGCAATTACGCCTTCAACCTCGTCTTCTCCGCCGCGGCGCGCCGGTGGATCACCGACATGGGGTCCGGTCTCAATCTGCTCGCGAGGTCGGCCTTCACCGACCCGGCGATCCTGAGGCTCCCTGACGATCTCCATTTCAATCCCTATCTCCTGCTCGATATGGTCGACCGCGGGAATAAAATCATGTTCTTCCCCATATCCTGGCGCGAGGACGATCAAGTCTCGAACGTGAAGATGGCCTCCCAGGCGCTCAAGACACTGGGCGCGGCGAAGCGATATGCGCTGAACCGCCGGCGCTTCCGGAGCGAAGATTATCGCCGTGTGAAGCATGATCGCTACGCATTCGATGAACTCGCCCGATTCGAGAATGGGCAGTCCCTTGGCTGATGTGGCGATGGTGATGCCGATGGCAGGGCGCGGGTCGCGGTTTGCGCGCCAAGGCATCCTGCAGCCCAAGCCGCTCGTCGAACTGGCCGGAAAGCCGTTTTTCTGGTGGGCGAGCGAAAGCGTTCGCCGTGCGGTGCCGGTCCGCGAGATGGCTTTTGTCGTTCTGGAGGAACACGTCCGCGATTTCGAAATCGATCAGCGCGTGCTGGAATTTTATCCCGAGGCGCGGATCGTGCGCGTCCCGGAGGTTACCAGCGGTGCTGCCGAAACCGCCAAGATCGGCCTGGAAGCGCTCCAGACATCAGGACCGGTCGCGATCAACGACAGCGATCATGCCTTCCTCTGTCCGGACCTGTCCAGAATGGCGGACGCGCTTTCAGGCGAGTTGGATGCGGCGCTGCTCTGCTTCAGATCCGACAGCCCGGCTTACTCCTACGCGCAAGTTAACGACGATGGTCAGGTGATCGGCACTCTCGAAAAGCAGGTGGTGAGCCCCTATGCCATCGCTGGGTGTTATCTATTTTCGGATCCCACCCTGTTTCTTTCGCTGTACGAGGCGTACCGGCTGGACTGTCCTTATGACGAGCTGTTCGTGAGCGGCCTTTACAATAGGCTCGCAGGAACAGGGGGGCGGATCGGGAAGGTGAGCGCGAAGCGTCACATCTCCTTCGGCACTCCAGAGGAACTGGAGCGAGTGGATCAGCGCTCGCTGGCAATGGAGCTTGATTGGCATCCTCGTCGATGAGGTCGGATCACATCAGCAGCAACTACCCGAATTAGGATCTCAGCGGTCATGTCGATCAAGAGCAGTTTCATGCATATCAATCCCGCGACTCTCGGGCCTTATCTCCGCGGCTGGGCGAGTGCCGCTGAGAAGAAACCCTATTTGCCCATATTAGCGGCATTGGTTGCGGTGATGTCTTTATTCTCCCTGCAAATCCAGAGGGGCAGCGTTCTCTACGAAGGCTGGGTTCAGGACATTTTCATCCACCTCAATGCACTGCTACATATTAAAGAGGGAAATCTTCCACACACAGGCTTCAGCACGCCCATCGGGTCCTTTTACTTCTTGGCGTTTTATCTAGCAACCTATTTTGGGCCTGCTTCAGCTTATACGGCCGTTTACGCCAATGGTATTGTCGCTGCCCTTGCCATGATGCTGGCCTGCCTCGGGGGCTACCGGCGTGTTCACCCCGGGTGGACATCCCTCCTGGCGCTGTACGTGGGCATACTCGCGATCGCGCCCCGGCAACTTGGCCAAATGATTATTACTTTCAACGCTTCATACAACCGTTGGAGTTGGGTTTTTGTTGCTGTTCTGTCGCTCGTTATCTCCATTCCTCGTTTAGACGCCGACAAAACTCGGGCAGCGCTACTGGACGGGCTCCTGACCGGAGTTATTCTGGCTCTCTTATTTTTCACTAAAGCAACTTACGCGGTCGTTGGATTGGGTCTGGTCGTAGCGAGCGCATTCACCGTCCGCAAAAACTCACGTCCTTTCGTTTACGGAATTTCGGCTCTGGCAACTCTGTTCGTTTTGATTGTGTCCGTTCAGATTTCGCTTGGAATAGTATTTCCATATCTTGATGAGTTACTGCAGGCGGCACGAGTCCCCGGAGTGGGTAGAGTCCAGCAGTTCATGATAATCGCCTATGTCACTGGTCCAGATGTGATATTGATATTCATGATTGCGGCAGCTTCTGCTATCGCTTCTCGATCAATGCTTCATATCCGCCGAGCACTTTACCTAGTTGCTTTGGTGCTCGCTGGACTAGCTTTGTCGACACAGAACCATCTGGCTTTTGAGGTTCCACTTTTTCCGGCGACGGCACTTATCGCTTTGATATTGTTTGCCGATCGTCTCCCTGCTTTCAAGGCACCGGCGTGGCTGCCCGCTGCGGCCACGACAGCAGTGCTGCTTCTCTTCTTAAGGCCCATGGCTGCCGATACCGCAAGTATCGTCGAAGAGAGTTTTGCTCCAGCCGAAGGCGGTGCAGACGTGGATTGGTTGAACGCCACTCCCCTCAGAGATTTAGCGTTCCGACCAGCGAAAAACAACGTTATCGAACCCGGGAACTGCTTGGCCGACCCACCTGAAGTCGTACACGATCGCGAATTTGTTGCCGCGTGGGGAGACGGTGTTCGTCTACTAAACAAACACGGAGCCCGCGGGAGCAAGGTCCTGTCTCTGTCGTGGACGAACCCCTTCCCCGTTCTCACCGGCAGTCCTCCGGTGCACCACGATCTGTCCTGGTGGGATCCCGACAGAACGTTCAGTTCCACGATTCATCCACGAGCGGAAACGCTGTTTCGGGAAGTCGACTATGTCCTCATCCCGAAGTACCGAATTGCGCATGAACCAACAACGCAGATGATGCTCCGCATCTATGGAGCGGACATTCAACGAAGGTATAAGCTTCTAGAGGAATCCGGCTGCTGGCGGCTGATGGGACCAGTCAAGCGGTCGTGAGGGTCCTTGACCACTGCGGATTTCGAAGCGGGTCGTGCAAAGTCTCGGCTCCGCCGTCTGGGCTTGGCAATCAAATGACCACCGGCTAAGTGGCACGCAGACAGTCGGCCCGGCAGTGTTGCAAGCAAATCCCATTCTCCTAGCCATTGCCGTGCTGCTGCTGGTGGTGGCTCACAGCGCTCGAGCCGCGCGCTGGGCTTTCCTCTTTCCTCGGAATTACGTTACCGGGCGTTTGACCCTGCTGCTCGGCCTGGGTGTGGGATATGCCGTCAATGCGCTCATCCCCTTGCGGATAGGCGAGATCGTTCGCGGAGCGGTCGTCACGAGGGTCAACAAGGTTCGCTTCTCGTACGTTATGGCGACCATCGTCGGGGAACGGGTGGCCGATCTCGCGGTTTTGGCGCTGATCATTGCGGTTACGGCACCCCGTTCGGCCAATCCCGATCATGCAATCCTGACGGCTACCCTGTTCGCGACCTTCGCGGCCTTGGCCATAGGCTTGGCCCTCGTGATACGACGTTCTGCACGCGCCCGCCGCCTCGTGTGGAACGCTGCCGGTATCTTCAATGCCCGCATCCGCTTGGGAATTGCGGACTTCGTGTGGGCAACCACCGAAATGCTACTCGGAGGCGCATTGCTGCGGTGGCGGTTCGTCGCTGCAACCGTGGTGATGTGGGGCCTCTACATGACTGCCTATTCAGCCTTCGGTCGGGCAATCGGCGCTCCCGTCCTCGACGTAGTGGCGGCGATCCTGCAGCAGCCGCTGGGGTCGTTGGCGGACAGCCTGGCGAATTCCGGTACTATCCCGGACGAGACGAGCCTCTGGATCTTCGCCGCTACGCCCATCCTGCTCATCCTTGGCTATGGCGCGCTCATGCAGAGCCATGGTTTTGCCCGCGCGGCCAACCTGATCCTCAGACATGGGCGATCAGGACGCGGCTCGCCCAACGCGCAGAGGGACCGCTTCAGTGCCGCGACCAGCTACGAAAGCTTCCTGGGTGCGCTTTTCAGCGGCGAGGACCAGGCGGTCAGCGGCTTCGGAATGGAGGCGATCGACGACTGTATCGTCCACAAATTCTATCATGGCGGCTCGGACGCCATAACTGCGCTTGTCGAAGCCAATCAGCGCCTCGTCATCCGGAAGTTTGCCGTTGGAAGCGCAGCGGCAAAGCTCAAAACACAGGCAGAATGGCTGCGGCGATATGCTGCACCCAGCCTTCCCCTCGCGGAAGTCATCAGTGATCGAGGCAATGGCAGCGTCTATAGCTACGACATGCCGCTGGTGACGCCGGCAAACGATTTTTACGACGTCATCCACAGCTCGCCCACTGCGCGAAACCGAGAGCGGCTGCTTCAGGTCCTGGGCTGCATTGATGCGCTTCATGCCCGAACGGTTGCTCCCGAAGCGGATCCGCGTCTGGTCGCAAGCTATCTCCAGGAGAAGGTAAGTCGCAACGCCGCAACGATCGTTGATTTTGCCCGCCATGCGATCGGGAGCGACGCTTACAGCATCAACGATGTCGAACATGACCTTGGCGAGTGGCGCAACTTTGCGGATCCCGACTGGCTCCAGGCGCAGCTTCGCGACCGCCGGGTCGCAACCATCCATGGCGATCTCACGATCGAGAATGTCATTATTGCTCCCGATTATCCCCGGGGGCTCTACATCATAGATCCCAATCCCGAGAACGTATTCGACTCGCCCCTGATCGACTGGGCAAAGATGATGCAGTCCCTGCACCTCGGCTACGAGACGCTGAATCGAGGCATATCGTGCAGCCTGAGCAGTGGAGCTATTCAGCTCACCGCTGCGCGATCTCAGGCCTATGCTGAGCTTCACCAGACTTTGGAGGCTGAAATCAAATCGCGGTTCGGGGAAGACGGTGTCCGGGAGGTCTATTTTCACGAATTGGTCAACTATCTCAGGCTCACCACCTATAAAATTCGGCAATCCCACACCCGCGGCCTAGGGTTCTTCGCCTGTTGCAGCCTTCTTCTGCGCCGCTATCGGGAG
>JADDQD010000150.1:6741-17634 GCA_016781555.1 Pseudomonadota bacterium
GACGGAACCCTGGTGGACACGGCGACGGCTAATTACGAGGCCTATGCTGCTGCGCTCAGGGCCGTTGGCATATCCGTAGCTCGGGGCCCCTTTGATGAAGTCGCTCAGGGACGAAACTGGCGGCAGTTTCTGCCCGCAATGCTGGGTGCTGGGGCCAGCAGTGTCGATCCCGCGGCCGTAGCGGCGCACAAGGCTGAAATTTACCCGAGCAAAATCCCGCTTACCCAGGTCAACAGGGCACTGGTTGCGCTGGTCGATTCTGGGCGCGCAAGCTGGCGGACGGCGCTGGTAACGACCGCATCGAGGGCAAATGCGGCGACCGTTCTTCACTACCATCAACTAGAAGGCCTGTTCGACACAATCGTCACCGGAGACGACGTTGCCCGGCACAAGCCGGACCCTGAAGGCTATCAGATTGCAGCCGCGCGCCTCAGTGTCTCTCCTGATGAGTGCTTGGTAATCGAGGATTCAGATGCGGGAGTGGCCAGCGCTAGGGCGTTCGGAGCGCCTTGTCTTCGCATCACCTATTCTTCCGACGCAGCCGCCGAATAAGACGAGCGCAGCGGCCGAGTAGCCGGTCTGCATGGATCCACGTCGCAGGGACTTCGTCATGTGACGGCACAAAAGCGCGTCACCGCGCCTTGCAAGCCGCGTCGAAGCGCTGCATCCAAAAGGCTCGAAGCGCTTCCGGAGGGGGATCGCGCGGGAGTTCGATGGGGCATCATGCCGCGTCTTGGGACCAGAATCGCGCTTGCCGTTTGGACTGCCCTGGTGCTGAGCGGACAGCCGGCTTCAGCGCAGCGGATCGAAACTATGGTGGCCTGTGACAGCTATATGGACGAGGCCGCCGACGGCGGTGCCTCGCTCGCGCTTGGCTCGCCCCCCGGCCTGGAGAGCCAAGCCAGCGCCACCATGGAGCATCCAGAGCGCAATGACTTTACGGGCTTTTTGGCCTTGAAGTTCGGCTTCTGAGCGGTGCTGCCGGTGTCGAACGAGCGTCTTCTGCCGCTGAAGCGCTCCTTCCCGCCGGTGGTGAACGCCGACACACGCCTGCTGCTGCTCGGCAGCCTGCCCGGAGAAGAGTCGCTCAGCCAAGAGCGCTATTACGCGAACCCGCGCAACCACTTCTGGCGGCTGATGAGTGAGGTTATCGGAACCGACCTCGCGCCGCTCAGCTATGAGGACCGCTTGAAGACCCTGCTGGACAAGCGTGTAGGTCTTTGGGACGCCATCGGCTCCGCGTCTCGGCGGGGAAGTCTCGACGTCGCTATTCGCGAGCACAGGCCGAACGCGCTTGAGGGATTGGCACAGAGCCTCCCGGAACTTCGAGCCGTGGGCTTCAACGGCGGCACTTCGGCGCGTATCGGCACGAAGGAACTCGCCGGCTTTAACAGGCTCGCGCTGGTACCTCTTCCATCAAGCAGCCCCGCTTACACGCTGCCCTTCGAGAAGAAGCTCGAAGCATGGCTGACACTGAGGAAGTTCCTTTGAAGAAGGGTGCACAATGACCGAGGAAATCCACCAGCAGCGCTCCGGCGCGGTGCTCGAACTTCGCTTCAATCGGCCCGAGCGGAAGAACGCGATTACCTCGGATATGTATGCCGCGCTTGCCGAAGCGCTTCGTGCGGCCGAGGCCGACGAGGATCTCCTGGTCGTCACCTTGACCGGCAACGAGGGGATCTTCACCGCAGGAAATGATCTAAGGGACTTTCAACAGACATCGGGCCTCGATTCGGATCGCCCCGTCGCGCGTTTCCTCCAAGCGATTTCAACTTTTCCGAAGATCATCGTTGCCGGCGTCTCCGGACCTGCGGTGGGCGTCGGCACAACGATGCTGCTTCATTGCGACCTTGTCCTGGCAGCGCCAAGCGCACTGTTCTCGCTGCCATTCGTCGACCTCGGCCTCGTGCCGGAAGCAGGCAGTTCGCTGCTGCTTCCGCGCCTCATCGGGCATCAGCGCGCGGCAAAGCATCTGATCCTCGGCGAACCGTTCGATGCGGAGACCGCGCTCCTTTATGGCTTGGTCGCCGAAATCGTCGATGAGGGAACACTGGATGCGCGGGTGCGCGAGATTGCGGACCGGGTCGCAGCCAAGCCTCCGGAAGCCGTGCGGCTGACGAAGAAGCTGCTTCGAAACGCCCCTTCCGCAATAGCCGAGAGGATCGCCCAGGAAAGCGCGCTGTTCGGCGAACGTTTGAAATCACCGGAAGCGGCGGAAGCCTTTGCCGCGTTTTTCGAAAAGCGGGCGCCGAACTTCAGCCGATGAAATCAATTGCTGGCAAGCTGGTCGAGGATTGGACAGTCCGGCCGCCCGTCGCCCGCACAAGCATGGATCAGATGATCAAGCGCCTTCTCCATTGATTGCAGTTCGGCAATTTTCGCGCGAACATCGGCGATGTGCCGCTGCGCCGCTTCGCGCACTTCGGCACTCGAGCGCGCTGGATCCCGGTAAAGCGCGAGGAGGTGCCGGTACTCTTCGACCGTGAAGCCGAGGCTTCTGGCCTTCGCCACGAACCGAAGGCTGTGCACGTCCTTCTCGTCGTAATCGCGAAAACCATTATCGCGGCGCGCTGAGCTGACGAGGCCGATCTCCTCATAATAACGGATTGTCTTAGCAGGCAGGCGCGAACGCCTTGCCGCTTCGCCGATATTCATCGGCTCCCCCCCAGCTCGACTGTGCGCAATCGGAGCGCATTGCCGATCACTGAGACGGACGACAGGCTCATCGCCAGCGCCGCCAGCATCGGGCTCAGCAGGATCCCCGTGAATGGATAGAACAAGCCCGCTGCGATCGGCACGCCGAGCGCATTGTAGCCGAAGGCGAAGACGAGGTTCTGCCGGATGTTCGCCGTTACCGCGCGGGAAAGGCGGCGGGCCTTGACGAGCCCCGTCAGGTCGCCGCCAAGAAGCGTGAGGGCGGCGCTTTCGACAGCAACGTCGACGCCGGTTCCCATTGCCACTCCCACATCAGCCCGCGCCAGCGCTGGCGCGTCGTTCACCCCGTCGCCGGCCATTGCCACCACACGACCCTCTTCCTTCAGCCGCGCGATCACCGCGTCCTTGTCCGCCGGCAGCACCTCAGCGATGACCTCGTCGAGACCAAGACTCCGGCCCACTGCCTCGGCGGTGGCGCGATTGTCGCCGGTCAGCATGATGAGCCGCAGGCCTTCGCGCTGCAGATCGCAGATCGCACGCGGGCTGCTCTCCTTGATCCGATCCGCCACTGCGAAGGCGGCGGCGGCGCGGCCCTCGATCGACAGGAACATGACGGTTGCGCCGCCAGCGCGGTGGTGCGCGGCGGCTTCTTCTAGAGAAGCGATGTCAGCGCCTTCGCTGTCCATCAGAGCCCGGTTTCCGATCGCCACCCGGCGACCCTCCACGACGCCGACGACCCCCTTCCCGCTCACCGAGCCGAAATCTTTTACCGCCTTCGGCGTCACGTTCCGTTCCGCCGCAGCCGCGACAATCGCATGCGCAAGCGGATGGGCGCTGCTCGCTTCAAGCGAAGCCGCAAGTTCCAGCGCTTCCTCCTTGGCGAAACCCGGAAGCGATTCGACCGCAACCAGCGCCGGCCTGCCCTCGGTAAGTGTTCCCGTCTTGTCGAACACCAGGGTATCGACGGCGGCGAAGCGCTCCAGCGCTTCGGCATTCTTGATGAGGATCCCGCTTTCAGCGCCTTTGCCCACGCCAACCATGATCGACATCGGCGTCGCAAGGCCAAGGGCGCAGGGACAGGCGATGATCAGCACCGAGACTGCGGCAACGAGCGCGAACGGAACGCTTGGTGCGGGCGCCGCGAACGACCAGATCGCGAATGCAAGCACCGCAACACCCAGAACGGCCGGAACGAACCAGGCGGAGACCTGGTCTACCTTGCCCTGAATCGGCGCCTGGCTGCGCTGCGCTTCTGCCACCATCTGCACGATCCGCGCGAGCATGGTTTCCGAGCCGACGCGCTCAGCTTCCATGACGAAGCTTCCCTCGCCGTTGATCGATCCGCCTGTTACCGGATCGCCGGGACCTTTGGTGACAGGCAGCGGCTCGCCCGTGAGCATGGACTCGTCTACCGATGTGGCGCCTTCGACCAGAAGGCCATCGACCGGAACGGCTTCTCCGGGTTTCACGCGAAGACAATCGCCCTTGCGGATAACGTCGAGCGAGACGGTACGCTCCTTGTTCCCCTGCAGGAGATGCGCCGTCTTGGGCGTCAGATCGAGCAAAGCGCGAATAGCAGAGCCGGTCCGCTCGCGAGCCCGGAGCTCAAGTAGCTGGCCCAGGAGAACCAGCGTCACGATCACCGCCGCAGCCTCGAAATAGAGCCCCACGCCCCCGTGCACGTCGCGGAACGACGGTGGAAAAAGCTGCGGCGCAACGGCACCGACCACCGAATAGGCCCATGCAATTCCGGTTCCGATCGCGATCAAGGTGAACATGTTCAAACAACGGTTTTTGATGCTCTGCCAGCCGCGGACGAAAAAGGGTGCGCCGCCCCAAAGCACCACCGGCGTCGCCAGCACGAGTTCCACCCAGTCGAGCGTGCGGGCGCCGAACGCTTCCACAGCCACCGGCCAGAAGTGCCGCAGCATTGCCAAAGCTGCGAGTGGAGCTGTCAGGGCCGCCGAGACGATGAAACGGCGGCGCATGTCGATATATTCTTCAGATGGACCTTCGCTGAGCGTGAAAGCCTTCGGCTCGAGCGCCATGCCGCAGAGCGGGCAGGTTCCGGGGCCGATCTGCTCGATCTCCGGATGCATCGGGCAGGTGTAGACGGCGTCCGCAGCTGCTGCAGGTGGCGGCGAGGCTCCTCCGAGGAAGATCTCGGGCCGCGCCACGAAGCGTTCGCGGCACTTGCCCGAGCAGAAATGATAATCCTGCCCGGCGTGGCGGGCGTGGTGAGGCGTCTTTGCTGGGTCCACCGTCATGCCGCAGACGGGGTCGGTCGCTTCAGCGTGAGCCGGCGGGGCGGAGTGCGCGTGGCAGCAACCGTGATTCGTATCCATGGGATTTATTTGCTCCTTCCAGTCACTGGAAGGTCAAGGCCCTTGTTGCAACCCCTCCCCCACACTCCTATCTGGCAGGGATGTGCTTCCGCCGCTTGTTGTCATTTTTGATGCTTCTGGCGGTCCTGCTAGCGCCTGCTTCTATGCTCGCAAGCCACGCGGCGATGGCGGCACCACCCCAGCCAATGGCGAGCGCAAGCGGCCATTGCCCGGAACAGCAGCAACAGGAAGGCAGCCAGGAACAGGCGATGATCGATTGCGCGATCGCCTGCACCGCGCTCCCCGCCCACGAGCCACTCCTCCGAGCCGACGCGCCTGCTCTTGCGGCAGCTCCCGAAGCCTATCCCTCGCTCCACCTCGACGGCAGCAGGCCAGAAGCGGCAACGCCCCCCTCCCCGATTCTCCTGACGATACTGAAACGCATTCGTTCAGATCACGGAGAAAAACATGAAGACATTGATTGCGGCGATCGCGCTCACGATCGCTATCCCCGCCGCCGCCAACGCGCAATCGGCGCAGCAGCAAGGCAAGCCTGACCAGCACCAGGGCATGGACCATGGGAAGGAGCATAAAGGCTGCTGCGAGGGCAAAGGCGGCGATGGCATGGCAATGAAGTGCTGCGACAAAGCTGGCAAAGAAGGCAAAAAGATGGGGTGCTGCAGCAAGGGTGGCCAGAAGGGCCGCGAGCAGCATTCCGGCCATGAGATGAAGCACTAACCCCTTGGCGGAGGCGGCACCATGTTACCGCCTCCGGCGCATAGGTTTCGGCCGCCGTTCATCCGGCGTTCCCTAGGGAAAAACAATGCAACATGATTTGACCATTGGGCGGCGCACGCTGCTCCGCGGGGCAGTGCTCGGCGGGTTCGGCCTTGGCCTCCACAGTCTCTTTCCAGTCTGGGCGCAGAGCGGCAGCCCGGGGCTCGCACCCGATATGCCGACACTTTCCGGAGAGGATCTCACCCTCCGGGTCGGCCACAGCCCCTTCGCCGTGGGTGGACGGACCGGCCATGCCATCACGCTCAACGGTGTGCTTCCTGCGCCGCTCATCCGGCTGCGCGAAGGGCAGAATTTTCGGCTAACCGTGCTGAACGAGCTTGACGAGGACACCTCCATCCACTGGCACGGTCTCCTCGTTCCATTCGAAATGGACGGCGTTCCGGGCGTCAGCTTCCCGGGCATCCCGGCGCGGGGAAAGTTCACCTATCAGTTCCCGATCGTCCAATCCGGCACTTACTGGTACCACAGCCATTCGGGGCTGCAGGAACAGATGGGCCATTACGGTCCGATGATCATCGACCCCAAGGGGGCCGACCCGATCGCCTATGACCGCGAGCATGTGATCGTGCTCAGCGACTGGAGCTTCTTTCACTCGCACCAGATCATATCCAGGCTGAAGCAGGAGGGCGGCTTCTTCAACCGGCAGAAGCAGACGCTGCTTGGGCGCCGTCAGGACGAGATGACGCAGGAGGAGCGGCTGATGTTCGCCCGCATGCGGATGGATCCGACCGACATTTCCGATGTCACGGAAGCGGCCTACACGTTTCTCATCAACGGTCACGGCCCTGAGGAGAATTGGACCGGCCTGTTTCGGCCCGGCGAGCGCGTGCGCCTCAGGATCATAAACGCGGCCGCGCAAACAATCTTCAACATCCGCATACCGGGCCTTCCAATGACCGTGATTGCCTCCGATGGTCAGAACGTGCGGCCGATCAGCGTCCAAGAGTTCCAGATCGGCAACGCTGAAACTTACGACGTCATTGTTCAACCGAGCGACGATCGCGCTTTCACCTTTGTCGCGGAGACGATCGATCGATCGGGCATGGCCCGAGCAACACTCGCCCCGCGCATGGGAATGACCGCGCTTGTGCCACCGCTGAGGGAACGCCCCACGCTCAGCATGAAGGACATGGGCATGGGCGGCCATGGCGGCGGCGGAATGAGCCACGGCGGAATGAGCCACGGCGGAATGGCTCACGGCGGTATGGATCATGGTGCGGGGGCGCCGGCAAGCGGCGCATCGGCACCCGCCATGGACCATTCGGACATGGACATGCGTGATGCATCCAAGGTCTCCTTCCCGGTTGGCATTGGCGTCGACATGATCGCGCCTAATCCGGTCGACCGCACCGGTGACCCCGGGATCGGCCTCGAGGATGTTGGCCATAAGGTGCTGACCTATCGCGACCTCGTCTCGCTTGTACCCAATCCCGACAAGCGCGCCCCGAGCCGAAGTATCGAGATCCACCTGACCGGCAACATGGAGCGCTTCATGTGGTCCATCGACGGGCAGAAGTTCAGCGAGAATCCGGAGCCAATCCGGTTCGAGCTGAACGAGCGCGTGCGCGTCACCATGATCAACGACACCATGATGACCCACCCGATGCACATCCACGGCCATTTCTTCGAAGTCGTGAACGGCCATGCGGGCAACCACCCGGTGAAGCACACGGTGATGGTCATGCCCGGCGGTAAGGTCAGCTTTGACATGACGGCGGACGCGCCTGGGGACTGGGCGTTCCACTGCCACCTCCTCTATCACATGCACGCAGGCATGATGCGGGTGGTGAAGGTGCGGCCGCTGAAGGGAAAAGCGGCATGAAGCGTCTGCTGATCCTGCTTGCCGCAAGCTCGCTTTCAGTTCCGGCGCTGGCGCAGCATCATGGGCATCACATGCCCGGGCACAGCATGCCCACACCAAAGGCAAAACCGAAGCCTAAAGCCGCCCCCAAAGCCGCAGCGCCAAAGCCTCCAGCCAGAAGAAAGGCAGCGGCACGGCCCGCGGGACAAAGCAAAAAACAGGCCGCGGCGAAGGCTCCGATCAGGAAAGCAACTCCAAAGCCTGTCCGCCGACGATCCGCCGCGCCCGCGGCCGATCCGCACGCGGGCCACCGCATGGAGTCCGCTCCCGCGGCAAAGCCCGCCGCGGATCCGCATGCCGGCCATCAGATGCCGACGACCGCTGACCCGCATGCCGCGCATGGCACGCCGCAAGGGCCCGATCCGCACGCCGGCCACAGCGCGGCGCAACCCGCCGATCCCCATGCCGGTCACACCATGCCGCCAGGGGCGGATCCTCAAGCCGGGCAGACGATGGCGGAGGCGTCGGATCCCCACGCCGGGCACGCGACGGCGTCCACACCGGAGGCTCCGCCAGTCGCTCCGCCTCCTGCGGGCGCCTTCAGCGGGCCCGATCACGCTGCCGACCTGGTTTACGGACCTGCCCGAATGGCACAGGCCCGCGAGGAACTGCGCAAGGAGCATGGCGCCCTTACCACCTACAAGGTTCTGGTCGACCAGCTCGAGGCGAAGACAGGCAGCGGGCGCGACGGCTATTCATGGGACGGCCAGGCCTGGTACGGCGGCGACATCAACAAGTTGTGGCTGAAAACGGAAGGTGAAGGCGAATTTGGCCGCGCCCCCGAAGATGCCGAGGTCCAGGCGCTTTGGAGCCGGGCCATCGACCCCTGGTTCGACTTGCAGGCAGGCGTGCGATACGATTTCAGGCCCGATCCGGAACGGGCCTATCTTGTGCTCGGCATTCAGGGGCTGGCACCTTATTGGTTCGAAGTCGATGGCGCAGCATTCGTGTCCGACAGGGGTGACGCGTCGGCGAGATTCGAAGGCGAATATGATCTTCGCCTCACGCAGAAGCTGATCCTCCAGCCGCGCCTGGAATTCGATCTTGCACTCCAGGACGTGCCGGAGATCGGGATCGGATCGGGCCTCTCCACGGCCGAGCTTGGGGCGCGACTTCGCTACGAAGTCCGCCCGGAATTCGCGCCTTATGTCGGAATCGAGTATGAGCGGGCTTTCGGCGACACTGCCGATTTCCGTCGCACAGCCGGCGAAGAAGCCGGCGGCTGGAGCTTTCTTGTGGGCCTTCGAACTTGGTTTTGACCCGTCTCATCCTCGCGCTGCTGCTCGCAGCCAGTGCCTTCGCTCCCGCGGCGGCGCACAAGGACCATCAGAAGAAGATGGCCGAGGCGGCGGCAGCAGCAAAAGCTGAAGAGGCCGCTCAACTACGCGCCAATGCCGCCGTGGCCCATCCAATGTCGCCGGTCGTGCATGAAGCGGTGAAGGAGGATCTCGCCGCGCTGGAGGCCGAGGCCGCACGCCCCTGGCATGCCCGGCTGATCGACTGGCTCGGCCGCACGCACCCGTTTCTAGTCCATTTTCCGCTGGCCCTGTTCCCGGTTGCCTGCGTGGCGCTGATCTTTGCCCGGCGGCGGGGCGACGCTGTTGACCTCATCCGCTCGCTCATCGTCGTCGGCGGGGCGGCGGCAGCGGCGGCAGCTCTGCTCGGCTGGTTCAACGCCGGCTTTGAGCTCACCGACAAGGATCCACTGCTCGGGTGGCACCGCTGGATAGGAACCGTTCTGGGTCTGGCCGGCGCGGCGATCGCCGCCTGGGCCTGGCGCCGTCCGTCATCGGCCAACAGCCGGGCGATGGTCGTTCTCCTTGCGGTCGTCACCGTGGCATTGCTGATCCAGGGCTGGCTCGGCGGCGCGCTTATTCACGGGATCGATCACCTAAACTGGTGAAGTTGCGCGCTGTCGGGCTGCTCCATTGCGTGCTGCCTCGGAGCGCGCCTCCTCGCGTGGTATTGCTCGATGAGGTGCGCCGCGATCGCTTCTGCCTCCTGCGCTTCAACGTCGCGGATCACGGGGTAGCGGAAGATCGATGCGCCCGCCGTGTCCAGCGTGAGGCTGGCAAGCCCAAGCCGTCGCTGAAGTGGCGAGCGCGTGAGACTGACCGACTGGCTATTTTCATACGGCACGATCCAAAGCCGCGGCTGTAGCAGTCCCTCGGCCACGTGCAGCGCACTCGGCGTCAGTGCGTAGCGATGCCGCCGCCATTGCAGCACCACTGCCGCCGCGGCGAGGGCGAGCGGCACCAGAAGGAGGAGCGCCAGCGGCCACACCGGAGCGAAGGCGGCAGCAATCAGGCTTAGCGGAAGAAGGTGGCCGAGACACCGGCGCGTGATCGAGCGCCGGGATACATGGATGTAGGACTCATCCGACGGTAGCTCTGCGAGTCCGGCTTCAGCGAGGATCGGGGTGATCTCATCGATGCGGGCGAATGGCGCCGCCGCCTGATGGCCGCTCTGCTGTGCATCGGCACTGAGGGTTTGAAGCTCAAGCGCGTACCAGCTGAGGCGTCTGCGTAGCCAGCCCGACCTGATGAGCGCAAGCTGGATCCGCCGCAGCGGCATGATCACCTCGGAAAGGGTGAAGAGGCCCCTCCGCCGGCGCAAACCGGTGGGCGTTCGCGACAATTGGAAGCGATAATCGCGCGCCACCGTGCGGAAAACTCCGGTCAGCACACCCAGGAAAATGACGATGCCAAGCAAGGCCAGGGTCAGGTAGAGGCCTGCAGCGGCAGCAAGCTCGGTACTCGGCATGATCCACTTTTCCGGATCGCCGACACGTTTTTCGATCACAGGCTGAAGATATTGAAGCGCGCCGCCGATGATCGCCAGGAATACGAGCGAGAAGTTGAACAGCCCGGCCAGCAGCAAGCGCGGCAAGTTCATCTGAAAGAGAATAGGCTCCTCGGCCGGGGACAACGGCATGTGAATTGGCCCATCATCGGATGTCGGCGCGCCCCGGCGAATGACGTCCCTCAATCGATGGGCTTCGCTGAGGCTGATCGCGTCGAGGCTACCCTCGTTCTTGCCTGCCCCCCCGGTCTCGATCTTCACCTTGGCTGTTCCGAACAGCCGCGCGAGAAGCGGCCGCTCTATGTCGATGTCCTGGATCCGATCAAATGGGATGGTGCGGCGTTGGCGCTGAAACACGCCGCTTTCGATCACGATATCGTCTGCCCCAAGGCCGTAGCGGAAACGAAGCCAGCCAAGGAGGTAGGCCGCGAGGCTCAACATGGCGCCCAGAAG
>JADDQD010000079.1:0-7568 GCA_016781555.1 Pseudomonadota bacterium
CAAGGAAGCATTTCTCGCGCGCCGGATCGAGAACGTCTTGTCGAAGGAACAGATCCTTGAGCTTTACCTCAACCAGATCTTCCTCGGCCGCAACGCGTACGGCGTGCAGGCAGCTGCCCGTGCCTATTTCGACAAGGACGTCGAACAGCTCGACCTCCACGAGGCCGCTTATCTAGCGGTTCTCCCAAAGGCGCCGAGCAACTATCGTCCGGAGCGCTTTGCGAGCCGCGCGATCGCACGCCGAAATTGGGTGCTTGGCGAGATGGAGCGGAACGGGTTCATCACCGCTGCCGATCGGGCAGCGGCTGAGGCGCAGCCGCTTGATACAGTCCGCGGCCCCAGAAACAGCGTCGTCAATGTCGGGGGCTACTTCATGGAGGAAGTGCGCCGCCAGCTGGTCGAGAAATATGGCGCGGACGATAAAACCGGGCCTCACGGTGTTTACACCGGCGGGCTTTGGGTGCGCACCTCCTACGACGGCGTAAAGCAGAAGGCTGCCGAGACGGCGCTTCGCGACGGGCTGATGCGCTACGATCGAGGGCGGGGCTGGCGTGACCCCGGCCTCAGCATCGACATGTCGCGCGATTGGCGGAGCCAGCTCGCCATCGCTGACTATGGCGTCGGCTACGAAGACTGGCGATCGGCTGTGGTGATCTCAAGGGACGGGGGAGCCGTCACCATCGGTTTCACGGACGGAACCACCGGCACACTGCCGAGCTACGCTGCTTCCATGCCCAAGCGAGGCACGCAAACGGCCGCATTCGATTTCCTCCGGCCGGGCATGATCATCGCAGTTAAGCGCGAAGGCGACGTCTATAGCTTGCGCTCGGTACCCGAGGTCTCGGGGGGTCTGGTCGTGGAAGAAGTGGCAACCGGACGCATTCTCGCCATGCAGGGCGGTTTCGACGTGCGCGGAGGCTCGTTCAACCGCGCCACTCAGGCGCTGCGCCAGCCCGGCTCGACCTTCAAGCCAATCGTCTATTCGGCCGCTCTCGACAACGGCATGACTCCCGCGTCCATCATCGTGGATGGGTCGTTCTGTGTGTTCCAGTCGGCGGCGCTGGGCAGCAAATGCTTCCGCAACTTCTCCGGCGGCAATGCAGGGCCACAAACGATGCGCTGGGGCATCGAACAATCGCGGAACCTCATGACTGTTCGCGCCGCCAATCAGACCGGCATGGACAAGGTAGTGAGGTTGGCCAAGCGAATGGATGTTGGTGACTATCCCAGCTACCTTTCCATCTCTCTCGGCGCCGGCGACACCACCGTGCTCAAGATGACTAATGCGTTCGCGATGCTTGCCAACAACGGCAAGGAGCTGAAGCCTACGCTGCTCGATTATATCCAGGACCGAAACGGCAAGATCGTCTACCGGGCCGACCGGCGCCCCTGTGAGGGCTGCAACATGCGCGACTGGGATGGAAGGCCGATGCCGCGCCCGCCGCTGCGTACCAAGCAGATCCTGGATCCCATGACAGCCTACCAGATGGTCCACATCCTCGAGGGCGTTGTTCTGCGCGGCACGGCGCAGGTGCTTCGGGATCTTGGCCGACCGCTATTCGGAAAGACCGGCACCACGAGCGGCCCCACGAACGTCTGGTTCATCGGCGGATCGGCCGACATTGTTGCCGGCGTCTATATGGGTTTCGACCAGCCCCGCCCGATGGGCGGTTATGCCCAGGGCGGCACCCTCGCCGCCCCGATCTTCAAGCAGTTCGCCCAGACCGCGTTCAAGGACATGCCTGTGGTGCCGTTCCGCGCGCCTACTGGCGTGCGCATGGTCCGGATCGACCGCCGTTCTGGCCGAAAGGTATTCGGCACCTGGCCGCCGACGGACGACCCTAAAGCCGCAGTAATCTGGGAAGCATTCAAGCCTGAGAGCGAGCCGCGCCGTTCAATCCGCCGCGAACAACTGGCAAGCAGTGCATCCGCGCTGCCACGGGCAAAGCCAAAGCGGGCCTCTGCTCCGCAGCGGCGGGAAGCACGCGAAGAAAGCGATTTTGTACAGAGAGAGGGCGGAATTTACTAGGTTTTCTCGCCCTCGAGCACTTCCAACCAAAAACCGGTTCCTACTTTTCGTGGAACTGCTCTAGGGCCCATTCACGTTAAGGCCCTCGTCCGGCTAAGGCTCGGCCGGAGCCACCATCAAACCCCCGGCTTCCACCGGGGCACTTGTCTCGGAGTTAAACATGCGCGCCGAAGCGCAAGCCTATGTCGACCAGATCAGGTCCGCGATCGGTCTTCTGCGCCGTTTCCTCGATTGGGACCGTGCGCTACGCCGCCTCGACGAGCTTAACGCGCGTGTTGAAGACCCCGCTTTGTGGAATGATGCCAAGGCCGCACAGGAAGTGATGCGCGAGCGACGTCGCTTGGACGAAGCCATTGGTGCAACCAAAGCCATCGGGCAGGAGCTCGAAGACACGATCGAACTCATCGACATGGCCGAAGCCGAAGGCGACGATGCGCTGGTCGACGAGGCGGTAGCTTCCTTGAGAACGCTTGCCGAGCGCGCCGAGAAGGACAAGGTTGCCGCGCTTCTCGCGGGCGAGGCCGACGCCAACGACACTTACATCGAAGTGAATGCTGGCGCGGGTGGAACCGAAAGCCAGGATTGGGCCGAGATGCTTCAGCGCATGTATACACGCTGGGCGGAGCGGCACGGCATGAAGGTGGAACTGGTCGATTATCATTCCGGCGAGCAGGCTGGGATCAAGTCGGCGACCTTGCTCGTCAAAGGCGAGAACGCTTATGGTTACGCAAAGACGGAAAGCGGGGTCCACCGGCTCGTGCGCATCAGCCCCTACGATTCGAACGCAAGGCGGCACACCAGCTTTTCGAGCGTCTGGGTTTACCCCGTGATCGATGACAATATCGAAGTCGAGGTCAACGAAGGGGATTTGCGCATCGACACCTATCGAGCATCGGGCGCCGGCGGCCAGCACATCAACACTACTGATAGCGCGGTTCGAATCACGCATCTTCCCACCGGAATCGTGGTGGCCTGCCAGAACCAGCGCTCGCAGCACAAGAATCGCGCCGAAGCGATGAAGATGCTGAAGGCACGGCTTTACGAGGCGGAACTTCAAAAGCGCGAAGCCGAGGCCAGCGCCCAGCATGCGGCCAAGACCGATATCGGATGGGGCCACCAGATCCGCTCTTACGTGCTCCAGCCTTACCAGCTCGTGAAGGATTTGCGCACGGGCGTTACCTCGCCCTCCCCCTCCGACGTGCTCGATGGAGATCTTGACCGGTTCATGGCCGCGGCGCTGTCGCAGAAGGTGAGCGGCGAGCAAGTCGAAGTCGAAGATGTGGACTAGCCCGCCACTGAGGGTGGCTGGTCCCGGACCCATGCGTTCTGGCAAGCGGCTGCTCATCCTGGTTGGCATCACCCTGTCCGGGTGCGAGAAAGCAGCGGAACCCCCTCGTTTCCCTGATCCGGCTCGGCCGGTCGCGCCGATTGTCTCCCCCCGCTACTCGAACGAAGATGCGCGCGACAGCGTTGGTGAATTCGAGACGGTGGTGAAGCTCGCCGGGGTCGCTCCCGGAATGTCGGTCGCCGACATCGGCGCAGGCGAGGGCTATTATACCGTGCGGTTGGCACCTTTGGTGGGCGAGGAGGGTCGGGTCCTGGCCCAGGATATCGTACCCGCAACGCGTGACAATCTTGCCCGGCGCGTGCAGCGCGAGCAACTCGACAATGTCGCGGTGAAACTCGGTGAGCCCAACGATCCCAAGCTTCCTGGCAATTCGTTCGACCGCGTGTTCCTGATACACATGTACCACGAGATCGAGCGTCCGAGCGAATTTCTGTGGAACCTCCGCCCCGCCCTGAAGCGGGGCGGAAGCGTCGCGGTCGTCGACGCTGACCGCACCACGGATCGGCACGGCACCCCGCCCAAGCTGCTTGTCTGCGAATTCTCGGCGGTCGGGTACGAGCTTACCCGGTTCGAGCGCCTACCCGAGAGCGAAAGCTACTTCGCCCAATTCGAGCCCCGCGGTGCCCGCCCCGAACCCGCTCAAATCAGGGCCTGTCCTGTCTAGGCTGGCATCCGATTCGTTGCAGTGGTTTCGGTCGAAGCCCGATAGCTTCAAGCATCTAGAACCGCTGGCCGCGCGAACAGGGTCCGGTCCAGCACCGACGCAGTCCCCGACTTGGAAAGCCCCCTGCGACCAGCCATAAGCGGTTCGATGCAAGCCTATCACGACCTCATCTCCCGAATCCTCTCCGAAGGAGTCGAGCAAAAGGACCGAACCGGAGTCGGCACCCTTTCCGTCTTCGGCCATCAGATGCGCTTCGATCTTGGGCAAGGGTTCCCACTCGTCACCACCAAGAAGCTTCATCTGCGCTCCATCATCATTGAGCTGCTTTGGTTCCTGAACGGAGACACCAACGTCCGCTATCTTAAGGAGAACAAGGTCAGCATATGGGACGAGTGGGCGGACGAGAATGGCGATCTTGGCCCTGTCTACGGGAAGCAATGGCGTACATGGGAAGCGCCGGACGGACGCCGCATCGACCAGATCGCGCTTCTTATCAATCAGATTAACAAGAACCCTGCCTCGCGGCGGCAGATCGTCTCGGCGTGGAACCCGGCCGAAACCGACCGGATGGCGCTCGCTCCCTGCCACTGCCTGTTCCAGACGCAGGTTGCCGGAGGCAAGCTCCACCTTCAGCTCTACCAGAGGAGCGCGGACGTGTTCCTGGGCGTCCCCTTCAATATCGCTAGCTACGCACTGTTGACGCACATGCTTGCGCAGCAATGCGGGCTGGAGGCGGGTACCTTCGTTTGGACGGGCGGCGACTGTCACCTTTATTTGAACCATCTCGATCAGGCGCGCCTGCAGCTCAGCCGCGAGCATCGCCCGCTCCCGGAACTCATCGTCAAGCGCAGGCCCGACGCGATCGACCAATATCAATACGAGGATTTCCAGATCACAGGCTACGATCCCCACCCCCACATTTCCGCCCCGGTCGCGGTGTGACCGACGCCGAAATCGTCATTGTGGTTGCCCGCGCCGACAATGGAGTCATCGGCAGAGACGGCACCCTCCCCTGGCATGTGCCGGCGGATCTGAAGCGCTTCAAGCAGATCACCACCGGCACGCCGATGATCATGGGCCGAAAGACTTTTGAAAGCCTGCCCAGGCTTCTTCCCGGGCGGCGGCACATCGTGGTCACGCGAGACAGGGAATGGACGGCTGAAGGCGCGGAGGTTGTGCATTCCGTCGAAGCCGCCCTTGCCAAGGCGGCCGCAAGCAGGATCAGCGTCATCGGCGGCGCAGAAATCTTCGCTCACCTGCTTCCGCTTGCAAGCAGGATCGAGCTGACCGAAATTCATGCTGAAGTGGAGGGAGAGACGCTGATGCCGGCGCCCGATCCGGAGCGTTGGGTCGAAGCCTCACGCGAACACCATCCCGCACAGGATGGGCAGCCCGCCTTCAGCTTCGTTCGGCTGGAGCCTCGCTGATCGCAATCTACCGCCGCTGCGCAGCGGCAGGCTCGCCCACCCTGGTGCGGTGAGCGCGAATGGATTTTTGCACAGGGCTTTCCTATACGGCCGCCATGGAGCGGCTGGACGGCGGCTCGGCGGTTCCGGAGCGCTTGCGCGGGGGCATCGTCGCGCTCGGTAATTTCGATGGCTTTCACAAGGGGCATCAGGCGGTGGTTGGCCGCGCCGTTTCACGCGGGCGCAGCGAAGGCCGGCCGGTTCTCGTCGCCACCTTTGATCCGCATCCGGTGCGCTTCTTCCGGCCCGAAACGGCCCCTTTCAGGCTGACCACGCTTGACCAACGCGAGCGAATGTTCGCGGCGGCCGGCGCCGATGCGATGCTGGTCTTCCGGTTCGACGGCGGCCTCGCCTCGCTCAGCGCAAAGCAGTTTGTATCTGAGCGTCTCCTCCGTCTGATCGGCGTCGCGGGCGTGGTCACCGGAGAAGATTTCACCTTCGGCAGAGGCCGCTGCGGCAATGTCGAGGTGCTGAAGCAGCTTGGGCTGGAGCATGGCTTTTCGGTCGACTCCGTCGCGCCTGTCGAGGCGGACGGAACCCCCGTCTCGTCCAGTCTCATCCGTGAGGCGCTTCAGACAGGCCATTGCGAAGACGCCACCCGGCTCCTCACCCGGCCTTTCGCAATCGAAGGCGTTGTCGAGCACGGCGACAAAAGAGGTCGGACGATCGGCTATCCGACGGCGAATCTCAGCCTCGGCAATTATCTGCGCCCGCGCTTCGGCATTTATGCCGTCCGCGGCCGACTTCGGGATGGACACGTCCTCGCGGGCGCTGCCAATCTCGGGATCCGCCCGACCTTCGACCCTGCCAAGGAGCTGCTTGAGCCTTATTTTTTCGATTTCTCCGGTGATCTTTATGAGCAGACGATCGAGGTCGAACTCATCTCCTTTCTCCGGCCTGAAGCGAAGTTCGACAGCATCGATGCGCTGAAGGCGCAGATGGATTCCGATTGTGCCGAAGCTCGAATGAGGCTCGGTTGAGCAAATGGAAGATGCTGGGCATCGGGATCGCGGTTCTTGCGATGGCCCTGTCGCTCCTCAACGCGTCCTGGCTGGCTCCAAAACCAAACGGGAAGCTGCTTCTCGTGGCGCACCGGGGCGTTTCTCAGCAATTCTCGCGCGAGAGACTTGGGCGCGACGATTGCACCGCCACGCGCATCAGGCCCCCGGAGCACCACTACATCGAGAACACCGTCCCGGCGATCAAGCAGGCCTATTATGTTCGCGCCGATGCCGTTGAAGTGGGTGTTCAGCAGACGAAGGACGGACGAAGCGTGGCCTTCGAAGACGCGAGGCTGGAGTGCCGCACCAACGGCAGGGGCCGGGTGCGCGACCACAGCGTGGCCGAATTGAAGGCGCTCGACGTCGGCTATGGCTACACGGCCGACGGCGGAAAAACCTACCCGCTGCGGGGCCGCGTCGGGGCAATGGCTACGATCGAAGAAGTTTTGCAGGCAGTGTCGGGGCAGCAGCTTATCTTCCACTTCAAAACGCGGGATCCGAGCGATGCTGACGCCCTCGCCGCCGCATTCAAGCGCGCCGGAACGCGGCTCGACGAAAAGATCGCCTTTCACGGCCCGGAAAAGGTGCTTGCCCGGATGGGCCAGCTTGCGCCGCAGTCCTCGGTTTGGAGCTTGGCAGCATCCAAGACTTGCCTCGCCGACTACTTGAATTGGGGCTGGACCGGCTTGACGCCGGAAAGCTGCCGGGGTGCGACCGTTGCAATCCCGCTCAACTATCAGTGGGCCGTTTGGGGCTGGCCCAATCGCTTCCTAGACCGAATGGCGAAGGTGAAAGCGCGGGTCATCCTGATCCGAGACTTCAACAACAAGGAAGCTCTGGTCGGGATCGAGCGCCCCGAACAGCTTGCCGATGTGCCGCGCAATTTTCGCGGCTATCTCTGGGTCGAAGATATCTATAATGTGGGGCGCGCGCTCCAGCGCTAGACGCCCGCCGCCGCCACGGCTAAGTCCCCGCCCAATGTCCGAAAAACCCGATTACCGCGAGACGGTCTTCCTGCCGAAGACCGATTTCCCAATGAAAGCCGGCCTTGCGCAAAAGG
>JADDQD010000079.1:7656-17652 GCA_016781555.1 Pseudomonadota bacterium
CGATGGCCCGCCTTATGCCAATGGCGACATCCACATGGGCCATGCGATGAACAAGATCCTGAAGGACATCGTCGTTCGCTCTCAGTCGCTGATGGGCAAGGACGCGCCTTACGTACCCGGCTGGGATTGTCACGGGCTTCCGATCGAGTGGAAAATCGAGGAAGCCTATCGCAAGAAGAAGATGGACAAGGACGGGGTCCCGAAGGACCAGTTCCGCGCCGAATGCCGGGCCTATGCCGACCGCTGGGTCGGCGTTCAGCGCGAACAGTTCCAGCGGCTCGGGGTCATGGGGGAGTGGGAAAATCCCTACCTCACCATGGCGTACATGGCGGAAGCCAAGATCGTCGAGGAACTCCTTAAATTCGCTGAATCGGGCCAGCTTTACCGAGGCGCCAAACCGGTCATGTGGTCGCCCGTCGAAAGAACGGCGCTTGCAGAAGCGGAGGTGGAATATGAGGAGGTCACCTCCACCCAGATCGATGTGGCTTTCGAGATCGTCGAAAGCCCGCTGCAGGAACTGGTCGGCGCGCAGGCCGTCATCTGGACGACAACTCCCTGGACGATCCCGGTCAACCAAGCGATCGCGTACGGCCCTGAATTGGAGTACGTTCTAGCCGACTTCCACCCAGCAGAAGCCCAGACAGGCGCACCTGCCCGAAGGATCCTGATTGCTCAGCAATTGCAGAAGTCCGTTGAAGCCCGGCTGCTCGGCTCCATCACCGAGATAAGGCGTGTGAGCGGCTCAGAATTGGCTGGTGCCGTCGCCCGACATCCGATGCACCATCTCGGCGGCTTTTACGGCAAGCCGCGCCCCCTCCTCCCGGGTGATTTTGTTACGACCGATGCCGGCACGGGCCTCGTGCACATGTCGCCCGACCATGGCGAGGACGACTTCCTGCTCTGCAAAGCCCACGCCATCGATCCTGTATTCGCCGTTACCGGCGACGGCCGCTATCGGGAGGATTGGGAATGGCTCGGGGGGCAGGGCTCCGTCATCAACGGCAAGTTCAACGCGCCGGACGGGCCGATCTGCTCTGACCTTCGAGGGGCGGGCGCGCTGCTCGCCGCGACCGCCGATTTCCGACACAGCTACCCTCACAGCTGGAGGTCAAAAGCGAAGATCATCTTCCGCTGCACGCCCCAATGGTTCATCCCGATGGATGCAGGGGAACGGACGCTTCGCGGGGCGGCCCTCCAGGCGATTGAGGACACGCAGTGGGTTCCGGAGCGGTCGAAGAACCGCATTCGCTCGATGGTCGAAGGGCGGCCCGATTGGGTGATCAGCCGCCAGCGCGCCTGGGGTGTGCCGATTGCGCTCTACGTGAACCGGAAGAATGGCGAATATTTGCGCGACCCGGCGATCAACTCGCGGATCATCCGCGCCTTTCATGAGGGCGGTGCAGACGCCTGGTTCAAGGCGGATCATCAGGCGCTGCTCGGCAACGGCTACAAGCTTGAAGATTATGAGCCCGTCAGTGACATTCTCGACGTGTGGTTCGACTCCGGCTCGACGCACGCCTACGTCGTCGAGGCGCACTACGGCGAAAAGGTAAGAGCGGACCTTTACGTCGAAGGCTCGGATCAGCATCGCGGCTGGTTCCAGTCATCATTGCTCGAAAGCTGCGGCACGCGCGGGCGCGCGCCTTTCGAAGCGGTGCTGACGCACGGCTTTGCTCTCGACCAGCAGGGCAGAAAGATGTCGAAGAGCGTCGGCAACGTGGTCGACCCGCTCGCGATCATCCATGACAATGGTGCCGACATCCTGCGGCTTTGGGTCGCCTCGACCGATTTCTTCGAGGACGTTCGGATCGGCAAGGAAGTTCTCGCCGGGACCTCCGACGCCTATAGGAAGCTGCGCAACACCTTCCGTTATCTGCTCGGCGCACTCAGCGACTTCAGCGACCAAGAGCGTCTGCCAGCGGGCGAGATGCCGGAGCTCGAGAGGTGGGTTCTGCACCGGCTCGCCGAGCTCGACGCGGAATTGCGGTCGGCTGCGGAAGGGTACGAGTTCAACCGCTACTCCCGACTTCTGACGGGATTTGCGAACGACGACCTTTCCGCCTTCTTCTTCGATATCCGCAAGGACAGCCTCTATTGCGACGCGCGCTCGTCGCCCAAGCGGCGGGCGTACCGAACGGTGCTGGATACGGTGTTTCACGCGCTCGTCCGATGGGCGAGCCCGATCCTTTGCTTCACTGCGGAGGAAGTCTGGGCCAGCCGCTATCCCGACGCAGATTCGGTGCACCTCGAGACTTGGCCACAGATTGAAACAAGCTGGCGCGACGATGCGCTCGGCAGCCGGTGGGAAGCGGTTCGCGCAGTCCGTGCGCGCGTGACGGAGGCGATCGAACCACACCGGCGCGACAAGGTCATTCGCTCCAGCCTTGAAGCAGCGGTCGCGCTCGAGCTTGCTGACCAGCAGGCCAAGGCGGCGGTGGCGTCGGTTCCTTTCGACGAAATCTGCATCGTTTCGGAACTTACCGCCTCCAGCGGCGACATCGACAGCGTTGCCATTTCGCGTACGGACCATGCAAAGTGCGAGCGCTGCTGGCGTCACCTGCCGGAAGTTCGGGAAGACGGGGCGCTTTGCGCCCGCTGCGAGGACGTTGTGAATGGCTGATTCAACTGCCAAGGCTCGTGCTGCGGCCCCGTCGCGCATGACGGCGCGCGAACGGAACAACCGTGTCCTGGCCTTCGCTATTGCAGGCCTTATTTTCCTGTTCGACCAGCTGACCAAGTGGGTGGTCACTTCTCCGCTCGAGTTGCAGGCACGAGGCGAAATCAGGCTCCTCAACATCTTCGATCTGCGATGGGTAGAAAATCGTGGCGTCTCAATGGGTTTCCTCACCGCCGACAGCGAGACGGGCCGGTGGCTGCTGGTCGCACTGACGGCGGCCATTTCCATTGGCGTGGCCTTTTGGCTGTGGCGTGAGCGCAACCGCCAGGACGCTATCGCCTTGGCCTTTGTCCTTGGCGGCGCTCTGGGTAACATCGTGGACCGGATACGCTTCGGCTACGTGGTGGATTTTGCCGATCTCCACTTCGGTGACTGGCGGCCATTTTTGATCTTCAATGTCGCCGATGCTGCCATTACCATCGGCGTTCTGTTATTGCTTGTCCGGGCGCTGCTGACGCGCGACCGGAAGCCTCGGAAGGAAGTTTGACCATGCGTTTCGTGAAAGTGGCTTTGGCCGTCCCTGCGGCAACCCTGCTCGTTGCGGGGTGCGCGAGCGGTGGCGGCCTGTCCGGCCGCAACACCCCCGACGAATTTGCGGTCGCCCGCAATGCGCCGCTGGTCGTTCCGCCTGACTTCGCACTAACTCCGCCGCGCGCCGGCGAGGCAACTCCGGCCACCGACGTTCGTACCCAGGCAATCCAGGCTCTGTTCGGCGGACCAGCGCCGCGCAGTGTGGCGGAACAGCAGGTGCTGCGGGAGGCGGAAGCTGGAAACGCTGCTCCGGGCGCGCGTTCCGTGGTTGGCGATCCAAACACCAATGTGGTGGACAAGGGCGCGACCACAGCGACGATCCTCGCCGTGCCCGAAGGCGACGGCCGCGAAGCGCGCACGTCTACGCCGCAATAAGCGGTGCCGCTGCCCATGCCGGTGGTTAGAGGCGGAAATATTCGGGTTGAACCTCGACGTCATTGTGAGCGCAGCGAAGCAATCAAGCCCGGGCTGTGAACCGGAGTGCCGCGTCGCTTCGCTCCTCACAAGGGCCACCCAACCTGACCTAACGCTCTAGAAGCGAATCCCGAGCGACAGGACCAGGCCGGCCTCAGCATTGCGGACGTTAGCGAGGTCCGTGTCGACGTAGCGCAGGCCGGCCTGGAACGGGCCGAGGGCGGCTCGGCCGCCCAAAGACCAAGTCCAATAATCGCCAAAAGATCCCGCGTCCTGGCGCCCAGCTTGGGCCGTGATCGTGACCGGCGTCAGCGGAATGCCCGCTTCGAGCTCTCCGAACAGGTAGAGCAGGTCCTCCCCGCCAAGTGCGTCCTGCTCCCATGCATATTTGGCGCCAAGGGTCCCCTGCACCGGCCCCAGCTGATGCGAGATCGACGCATAGGGCTCAAAGTAATCGGCCTCGCCCTCCCCATCCGGAAAATAAAAATACATGAGACCCGCGTCCACCGAGGTGCCCAAGCCGAGATCGGCGCTGTAGCCGGCATAAAGGTCGAGCTGCGCCACTCCGAGGCCGCCTGTGTCCCTGAGGCTTGTCGCACGACCCCCTACATAGAAGCCGCCCGGTGTGGACACGGTGAGCGCTCCCTGCGCAGCCAGATCGCGGTCGGAACGAGATATCCCCCGGAATCGGAAGTCGGAAAGAAGGTTTGCTTCTCCGCTGATCGAAAGGCCGCCGCCGCCCGGTACTTCGGTTTCGGTGTCTTCCTGCGCCAGCGCAGGCGCCGCACTGCAGGCGAGGCCAAGTACCGCCAAAGCTAAAGGCAACTTCATTCTGATGTTCCTCTGGAATTTATTCCGACGCCCCTGCCCTATGCCTCGCCGTGCCGCAATCCCGCGGCGCGCATTAGCTCTTCCTTAGCGGGGAGGCGCTAAATCGGCGCGCAATGACCCACCAAAACCATGGCCACTACACGCGCGTGCCCATCGATGCGGGCAGCCAGGTCGCGCAGCTTCGCCAGGTGCTGGTGCTCGTGAACGAACTCGCCGGCCGCAGCTCACCACCGAGCGGAAGCGAGACCAGCCTTTCCGAAATTGCCGATCTATCCAGCGTATACGGAAATGCACTTCCGATCGTGCAGCGGCGCTTCGACGCACTTGCTGCGGAAACTGCCTCGTGGTCCGCGGCGGCGATTGAGGCGCTCCTCCACGCCGGCGAGCAGCGCTCCAGCGCTGCTGCTGGGCGGCTGGCGAACGAGCTCAACAGCACGCTTGAAGACTTGCTGGCGCTGCTACCGCTTTAGCTACACAAGGCGGTGGGCGCCGCCCATCCAGACCGCTGTAACAGCGCTAGGCCGTTGCCGGCGGAGGCGGCGGCGCCGGCCATTCTTTGACACGTAGATCCCTCTGCGGGAACGGGATTTCGATCCCATTTTCCTGGAACAGCACCCAAAGCCGGTTGAGGATTTCCGACTGAACGTTGCCGACACCAGCCTCTGGATCCTTGATCCAGACGAGGATTTCGTGGTCCACCGAGCTTTCACCGAAGCCGCGCAGCCAAACCGTCGGCTTTGGCGTCTTCAGAACGCGCGCGGGTCCGATGGCCGCTTCGATCATCAGCTTCTGCGCTAGCTGAATGTCGCAGCTATATGCCACTCCAACCGGAATATGGACGCGGACATTGGTGCTTGAATAGGACCAGTTCTCGACCTCCTGGGTCATCAGATTCTCGTTCGGAATCAAGTGCTCCTTGCCATCGCGAGTGACGATCGAGACGGCACGGACGCCGATCTTGGTGACGTGGCCGAAGCTTTCCCCGACCACGATCACGTCGCCTGGCTTGATCGATCGATCCATCAGCAGGATGATTCCGGCGATGAGATTGCCGAAGGTCTTCTGGAGACCAAAGCCCACCGCAAGACCAAAGGCACCGGAAAAGACAGCCAGTGCGGTAAGGTCGATCCCTGCAATGTCGATCGCGATAAAAAAGGCTGCGACGAGCAGCCCGATCCCGGCCAGCTTCTGGGTGAGAAGCTGCTGAGTGGCATCCAGGCCCTTGGATCGCTTGATCGACTGGTTGATGACGCGGCTCGCGAGGCGCACGGCGGCAAACAGCACGAGGAGGGTGACGCCGATCTGGATGAGGCTGAGCAGCGAGAAGCGTGTGTTGCCGAGCGTGAAGCCAACTTGGTCCAGCACGTCCGTGACCGGCTTCAGTCCGTCGATCACGTCCGAAAACAATGCCACGAACGCGAACGCCGCGAGCAGCATCGCTACCCAGCGTGGCATATGGAGTCCCTGGATGAACTCCATCACGAGGACCGCGACCCAGCTTGCCAGCGCGAAGCCCAGGATCAGCTCGGAAAGATCAGGCCACGGTTCGGCTTTCAGTGCAATTGCGATGATGAGAGCCGCAATTGAATGTCGAACGAGATCGACCATCCGCTCGGCAATGCCTTCGCTTCGCGCGCCTGCGTGCTGCTCCCAAAGCGCCCCCAGGCGAGTACCGAATCGTCGGCCCCCGACCAGGGCGATGCCCCAGGATAGAAGGACAACGACAATGGCTGCGCCAGCCGACACGAGCTCCGGATAAGTCGGCGCTTCGAACGGCACACCAGCGACCCACCGGTTCACGCAGCCTCCTCGCAAGCGCTTAGGCCATAAGCGAGGTCGGCGATCAGATCATCCGGATCCTCGAGGCCAATGTGAAGCCGCACCATCGGTCCTTCCTCCGTCCTTTCAGTAACGCTCCGGAATCGGTGCGGATCAACGGGAAGGGCGAGGCTTTCAAACCCGCCCCAGCTGTAGCCGATACCGAAGTGCTTCAATTGATCGACGAAGCGGGCGCGCTCGGCTTCTCCGCCCCTCCTTAGGACGAAGGAGAACAGGCCGGACGCGCCCTTGAAGTCGCGCACCCAATGTTCGTGGCCTGGACAATCGACCAAGGCAGGGTGAAGCACCTTTGCCACCTGCGGCTGATCCTTGAGCCATTGCGCGATCCTGAGCGCGCTCGCTTGGTGCTGCCCGAGACGCACGCCAAGCGTTCTAAGCCCGCGCGCCGCAAGATAAGCATCATCCGGACTGACATGCTGCCCGAGCGTGCGGCTCGTGTCGCACAAGGCGCGCCAATGCTGGTCGGTCGTGGTGACGGACCCCAGCATCACATCCGAATGTCCGACCACATATTTCGTGCAAGCGAGGATCGAGATGTCGATGCCCGCCGCCATGGCCGGAAAGAAGATCGGCGTCGCCCAAGTGTTGTCGAGCAGAGTCACGATGCCCCGCGCCCTCGCGACACTGCAGATTGCGGGTACGTCCTGCACCTCGAAGGTCAGCGAACCGGGGCTTTCGAGGAAGATGGCGCGGGTCTTCTCGGTCAGCAGATCCTTGATGCCGGCGCCTATCAGCGGATCATAGTAGCGGGTGGTGACGCCGAAGCGCTTTAGAAAACCATCGCAGAAGGTGCGCGTTGGTGCGTAAGCGCTGTCGACCATGAGGAGTTCGTCACCGGGGCGCAGCACTGCCATCAGCGCTACCGAGATTGCTGCCACCCCCGATGGGAAGAGGCGCGTTCCGGCGGCGCCGGGCTCGAGGTCGGTCAGCGCTTCGGCGAGCGACCATTGCGTGGGAGTGCCGTAGCGACCGTAATAGAAGCGGCCGTCCTCCGGTGCATGGGCTGCACGCAATTCGGCGACTGTGTCGAATAAAATGGTGGAGGCGCGCCAGACGGGCGGGTTAACGACCCGGCCGGCATAGCCTTTGCCCCGGCCACCCGAAACAAGCTTCGTGTCAGTGCGCTTCGGCTCCGCGGTCATGCGCTTCCTTTCGCTTTTGGCGTTTCAGGATCGGCACCCCATTCGGACCAGCTGCCGTCGTACAGCTTTACGTCGTCTTTGCCGAGGAGGTGCGCTCCAAACAGCAGCACCGCTGCCGTCACGCCCGAGCCGCACGTCGTCACCATTGGCTTAAACAAATCCACTCCCGCCGCGTCGAAAGCAGCGCGGAGCTCATCGCCGCGCTTCCAGCTGTTGTCCGGATGGAAGAGCTCGGTCTGCGGCAGGTTTCTGGCGCCTGGGATGTGGCCCGGCACCACCCCTGGTCGGGGTTCGGGGTCGTCCCCCGCGAAGCGGCCGGGCCCGCGCGCGTCAACCAGCTCATGCGACCCGAGGCCAATCAGACTCCTGACGAAAGCTTTGTCGGCCACCGCGTCCGCGTCGACCATCGGGGTGAAGTGACCGTGCCGAACTTGCGGCTTTCCGCTTTCGATCGGTTGCGCTTCGGCTTTCCATTTCCCAAACCCGCCATCGAGGATCGCCACATAGTGCGCACCGAAGATTTTCAACATCCACCATGCGCGCGCGGCGCTGTGCAACGGCGAGTTGTCGTAAACGACGAAGCGATTCCCATCGCCAAGCCCCAGCGACTGCATCCTGCTCGCGAATTTGTGCGCCGGCGGCAGCATGTGAGGCGCCGCATTAGCGCTGTCGACGATCTCGTCCAGGTCCATGAACACGGCGCCGGGAATGTGCTCCGCCTCATATTCTGCACGTGCATCGCGCCCCGACCCCGGCAGGAAGATCGTTGCGTCAATTACCTTGAGACCAGGCGCGCCGAGCTCGCCCGTCAGCCATTCCGCGGTCACGAGGGACTGCACCGCTCAGCGGCGCCGGATGAAGTTGCGGATGTCGCGGCTCAGCTTCGCTCGATCCTCATCGCGGACGTACATCATGTGCCCCGAACCATAATATTGATATTCGACGCGCTCGGTCGGGATGCCGGTTCGGGTGAGCGCATATTCAGCTGCGAAAAAAGGCGTCGCAAAATCGTAATAGCCTTGGCCAACGAACACCCTGAGGCCGCTATTCTCACGCAAAGCCCGGCCGATATAGGGTGTTACGTTGACATAGACGTCATTGTCGCGGCCGCCACCGAGCCGCCAATCCCATTGGCTGCCGAGACTGCCGATCGTGACGTAGCTCCGGTCGCTCTTGAACTTGAGGTTGTCGCGCAGCTGCGTGTTGATGGCGGCCGTGTAGCCCGCATCGATGCCGTAGAAGCTCGGATCGTTGTCCGGCGTCTCGCCGGCATTGTCATAGTCGCGGCCCGTATATCGGCTGTCGAGCCGGCCGATGGTGAGGCCCCGGTCACGAAGTAGTTCCTTGTAGAAGCGCGCAGGCGCGACCCGAAGATCGGCTTGCTCGAGATAAGCCTCGGATAGCCCGGTGAAACGCGCAAGCTCGCGCCGAACCGCCGCACGTTCTTCCGCACCGAGCCTGCTCCCCTTGAGCAAGGCTGCCGCATAAGCGCCGGTGGCAAATCGCCGCGCTTCCTCGACGAAGGCTCCGATCGAGGAGCCCTGGGCCTTGCCGTGGTAAAGCGCCGTCGCAGCCATCGATGGCAGGTTCAGGATGTGCGTCATCTCATTGCCAGGTGTATCCGCCCCAGCCCCGAAATCGAGAACCGTCGAGATGAGGATTACACCGTTCAGCGCAACGTCGTTGTAGGTTCCCTCCAGCTGGTTCAGCACGGCGGCTGAGCGGGTCGTGCCATAGCTCTCACCGCCAAGATATTTCGGTGAGTTCCAGCGTCCATTGTTGTTGAGCCAGAGGCGGATGAACTGCGCGACCGACTCCGCATCCTTGGTGACGCCGTAAAATTCCTTGGCCTCGGTCTTTCCCAGCGCATGGCTGAAGCCCGTTCCCACCGGATCGATGAAAACGATGTCGGTCACGTCGAGCAGCGAATCCGAATTATCGAGAAGCGGGAAAGGCGGCGCTCCGTCGTCCCGCGCGTCGGACGGTATCGCAACGCGCTTCGGGCCAAAAGCGCCCATGTGCAACCACAACGAACCCGATCCCGGGCCGCCGTTGAACAGAAAGGTGATCGGCCGACTTGGGTCCCGCGGCTCCTTGACGTAGGAAATTGAGAAGATCGCGGCGCGCGGGGTGCCGTCCTCCGCCTGAAGGAATGTCTCGCCGGCGGTGGCAGTGTAGCTAACCCGCTGCCCGCCAAAAATCCCGCTGTGCCGCGTCACCGACACGTTCGGCTCGCGTGCCGGCTGTGCGATTTCCTTCTCGGCCGGCTTTCCCGCTGGGGGTGTCTGCGCTGCAATTGGAAGGGACAGATTGCTGGCGGCAAGCGCCAGTGCGAAGGAAGAAAGGCCGAGCTTCATGAACTGCTGGTTCCCAGTGTTGGAGCGGCCGAGCTATTGCACGGGAGCGGCGTCAACGAAAGGCTCGGAAGGGAAGCTCCCCGGTGCTGGCAGGACCACAAACATCCACTATACGTGGAGCGTCTCTCGCCCGGCGGAGGCCATGCTGAGGATTTGAATTCATGAACATACCGTCATTTTGCGCACTCGCTGCAGCTCTGGTCCT
>JADDQD010000259.1 GCA_016781555.1 Pseudomonadota bacterium
GTCCGCGCCGTCGACGGGCTCGACCTCGAAGTCGGCAGGGGCCGCACGCTCGGCCTCGTGGGCGAGAGCGGCTGCGGCAAGTCCACGGCCGGTCGCCTGATCCTGCGCCTGATCGAGCCGGATTCCGGCTCGGTGCGTTTCGAAGGCAGAGAACTTGCCGTCGCGTCTCCTGCGGAGATGCGGGCTCTGCGCCGCAACATGCAGTTCATCTTCCAGGACCCCTACGCGTCGCTTAACCCGCGCCTCTCGGTTCGCGAGATCATCGAGGAAAACCTGGTCGTCCACGGGATCGGCACGCCCGACGAACGTCTGGACCGGGTGATGACGACCCTGCGGCGGGTGGGTCTCAGGCCCGAGATGGCGAGCCGCTATCCGCACGAGTTCAGCGGCGGCCAGCGGCAACGCATCGGCATCGCACGGGCGCTCATTCTGGAGCCCAAGCTCATCATCGCCGACGAGCCCCTTTCGGCGCTCGATGTCTCCGTTCAGGCCAGCGTCATGAACCTGATGCAGGAGATCCAGGAGGAGTTCGGGATCTCCTTCATCATGATCGCCCACGATCTCGCGGTCGTGGAGCACATGAGCGACGAGGTCGCTGTGATGTATCTCGGCCGCATCGTCGAACTCGCGAGCGCCAGCGAGATCTACGCTTCGCCGAAGCACCCCTACACGGAGATCCTGCTGCGCTCGGTCCCGTCCCTCGATCCCCGCGCGCCGCGAAATTGGAGCCGCGTGCAAGGGGAGGTCCCGAGCCCGATGAATCCGCCGAGCGGCTGCCCCTTCCACACGCGCTGTCCGGCGCGGATGGACGTTTGCAGCTCCGTTCGTCCGGCCGTGCAGACGCTCCCGGGCGGCCGCCGCGTGGCCTGCCACCTGTATGGCATCACGGAGGACGAGCCCGCCGACGTTCGGCACCAATTCCCCGGTGCAATGAAAGAGGAGGCCGATTATCCCCGGCCGCCCGTGCGCAGCGTGACCGAAGACAAGGCCGGCTCGTTCCGGTCCCCATCTCACTGAAGGAGGCGATGATGCTGTCCCACTTAGCCCGGCGGCACTTCTTGCGGCTGTTCGCGGTGACGCTCGGATTGAGCGCCGCTGGTCCGATGCCCGCGACGGCGCAGGCCCCGAAGCAGGGCGGAACCCTCCGGTACGCGACGGGAACCGACGCCCAGACGCTCGATCCGCAATTCGTCACGGACATCCCGACCGCGCGCATCGTGATGCAGCTCCACGAGACCCTGGTCTACCCGGACGAGAAGGGTGAGATAAAGGGCGCGCTGGCGGAGAGCTGGACGGTCTCGGACGACAAGCTCACCTGGACCTTCAAGCTGCGCAATGGCGTCAAATTCCACGGCGGGGCGCCGCTCAACGCATCCGCCGTGAAGTTCACCTTCGACCGCATCAACGCCGACGCCACAAAGTCGCCCCGGCGTAGCTCCACCGCCGCGATCGAATCCGTGACGGCGGTCGATGACATGACCGTCGCGATCAAGACGAAGTCCGTCTTCGCGCCGCTGCTGGCCCAGCTTTCCGCCTACAACCTCGCGATCATCAGTCCGAACGCCGGCAAGGCGCTCAACAACGACTACAGCAAGGCGCCTGCGGGCACCGGTCCGTTCAAGCTCGGGAGCTGGACGCCCGGCGAGAAGATGACCCTCGTCCGCAACCCCGATTACTGGGGCGAAAAGACGAAGCTCGACAGCATCGAGATCGCCGTGGTGCCCGAGGACAGCGCACGCGTCCTGATGCTGCTCGCCGGCCAGGCCGACATGATCTCCAACGTGCCGCCCGTGATGGTCAACCGCCTCCGGGGGGCGCCGAACGTCCAGGTTATCGAGAAGACGGGCTTCCGCACGATCTATGCGGGCATGAACGTCACCATGAAGCCCTTCGACAACCCGAAGGTCCGCCAGGCCGTAGCATTGGCAATCGACACCAAGGCGCTACTCGAAGGCGTGATGAACAAGATCGGCACCGCCGGCGGCGGATTGGAATCGCCGGTCATCCCCGGTGCAACGGAGTTCCCGCCTTACCCCTATGATCCTGCCAAGGCGAAGGCGCTCCTGGCGGAGGCCGGCTACCCGAACGGGCTTACGGTCGATTTCTACGTGCCGACCGGACGCTACATCAATGACCGCCAGCTCGGTGAAGCGATCCAGGCTCAGCTCGCCAAGGTCGGCATCAAGGTGAACCTGCAGACGCCGGAATGGGGCGCCTACCAGGCGATGCTGAACGACAAGACCAAGATCCCATTCTTCCTCCTCGGCAAGGGCAGCCCGACGGGCGACCTCGACTTCACCCTTGCGATTACGACTCAGAGCAAGGGCAGCGGCAACTACGGCAATTATAACAATCCCGAAGTCGACAAGCTCATCCTGGAGCAACGCTCCACCGTCGATCCGGCTGCGCGCAAGGAGGTGCTACGCAAGGTTCTGCAGCACACCTACGACGACTATCCCTGGGTGGTCCTCTTCTACGAGAACCAGCTCTTCGGGCAGAAGGCGAACGTGCGCGGCGTCGAGGTTCTGCCGAACGAGAATGTCGTGTTCGCCAGGGCGTGGCTGCAGTGATCCCTCCGGCGAGGCGGGAGGGCGCGTGCGCTCCCGCCGCTCCTGACCCGGGATCGCGTCGATGCTGACCTTCCTGGCGCGGCGGCTGACCCATCTCATTCCCGTGATCTTTGGCGTCTCCGTGGCCGTCTTTCTGATGATCCACCTGATCCCCGGCGATCCGGCCCGTCTCGTCGCCGGCATGGAAGCGACGCCGCAGGACGTCGAGAACGTACGCCGGGCGCTCGGGCTCGACCGCTCGCTCCCGATTCAATACCTCACCTTCGTGGCGAACGCCCTGACGGGCGATTTCGGACAGAGCTTCCGAACCGGACGTCCCGTGCTCCAGGAAATCGGCTTTCGCTACGGCAACACGCTGGCCCTCGGGCTCGCCGCCGTCGTGATCGGAACGCTGCTCGGGATCGCGACCGGCATCGTCACGGCCGTCTACCGGGGCACCTGGATCGACAATGCGGTTCTTGCGGTGTCGCTGCTCGGCATCTCGGTGCCGACCTTCTTTCTCGGCCTCCTCCTGATGCTGACCTTCTCGGTGTATCTCGGCTGGCTGCCGCTCACGGGCAGCGGGACATGGCAGCACATGGTGCTCCCGGCGGTGACGCTCGCGATTCCGAATGCCGCGGTGATTTCGCGGGTCACGCGCTCCAGCCTCGTCGAGGTCCTCAACCAGGATTACGTCCGGACCGCCCGCGCCAAGGGACTGAGCGAGCTGGTGGTGGTCAATCGCCACGCCGTGCGCAATGCGCTGATCCCCGTCGCGACCGTCACGGGCCTCCAGATGGGATATCTCCTCGGCGGTGCCGTCGTCACCGAGACGGTGTTCGCCTGGCCCGGCATCGGTCGGCTGATCGTGCAGTCGATCAGCGCCCGCGACTTCCCCGTGGTGCAGGCCTCCGTGCTGCTCCTGGCCGTCACGTTCGTGGTCGTGAACCTGCTCACCGATTTGGTCTACCGCGTCCTTGATCCGAGGATCGAGCTGAAATGACCACGAAAGCCCAAGAGTTTCCATTCCATCTGCATTCGGAGGCCATCCCGCTGCCGCCGCAGCTCGCGAGCGACGACGATCCGGCTCCGCGCACCCGGGGGCAGCGCGTCTGGCGGCAGCTCAGAAAATCGCGGCTGGCTCTTCCAGGGGCCGGCCTTGTCCTCTTCTTCGTCCTGGCCGCGATCTTCGCGCCCGTGCTCGCACCGCACGATCCTTACGCCAATGATCTTGTGGGCATGCTGGCGCCGCCGACCTGGGAGCATCCATTCGGCACCGACGAACTCGGCCGGGATATCCTAGCCCGGGTGCTCTACGGCGCCCGGCTGTCGCTCGCCGAAGGGCTCTTCTCGGTCGCCCTCGCCATGGCAGTGGGCGTCCCCGTCGGCGTGATATCCGGCTATGTGGGTGGGCGCACCGATACGGTGATCATGCGCCTGATCGACATCATGCTCGCCTTCCCGGGCGTGCTCCTCGCCATCGTGATCGTGAGCATCTTAGGTCCCAGCCTCATCAACGCCATGATCGCGGTCGCGGTCTACACGATCCCGATCTTCGCCCGGCTTGCGCGCGGCTCCACCCTCTCGGTGAAGGAGGAGCCCTATATCGAGGCCTGCCGCGCCGGGGGGATGTCGCACATCCGGATCATCGTGCGTCACCTCTTGCCCAACATCGCCAGCACGTTGTGGGTCATGGCGGCACTCCGGGTTGCGATGGCGATCCTCACGGCCTCTAGCCTCAGCTTTCTCGGTCTCGGCGCGCAGTCTCCGTCGCCGGAATGGGGCGCCATGCTGGCCAACGGGCGCAACTACATGCTGATTGCGCCTCACGTCGTGGTGTTCCCCGGCGCCGCCATCGTGCTTCTGGTACTGGGCTTGAACTTCCTGCAGGACGGGCTGCGGGTCGCCCTCGACCCCAAGATGGCGGAGCGCTGATCGCCCATGTCCCATCTCCCCACCGGTCGGGCTGCGGCTCGCCCCTATTCCTGACAGACAGCGGAGCGCCGACGGCCCATGACAGACCTGGAATCGCGCCTCGATGAATATATCGAGGCCAACCGCGACCGTTTTCTCGAAGAGCTGTTCGTCTTCCTGCGGCAGCCCAGCATCTCGACACGCGACGAGGGCATGGGCGAGTGCGCCGCCCTTCTCTGCAACCTGATGCGCGACGTCGGTATCGACACCCGCGTGATGCCGACGTCGCGGCACCCGGTCGTGTATGGTGAAATTCCGAAACCCGGCGCACCGACCGTGCTGGTCTACGGCCATTACGACGTCCAGCCCCCGGAGCCTCTGGAGCTCTGGACCACGCCCCCGTTCGAGCCCCAGATCCGCAACGGCAAGATCTATGGCCGCGGCACGTCCGACAACAAGGCGCAGATCTTCATCTACATCAAGACGGTCGAGACGCTCCGCGCGGTGTTCGGCGACCTGCCGGTCGGGTTAAAGTTTCTCTACGAGGGGGAAGAGGAGATCGGCAGTCCCAACCTCGCGCCCTTCGCGCGCGAGCACAAGGAGATGCTCTCCGCCGACATCGCCTATTTCTCCGACAGCCATATCCACGAATCCGGCCGACCCATGGTCATCCTGGGCCTCAAGGGCATGGCCTATGTGGAGCTGACCGCGCGCGGCGCGCGGATCGACCAGCATTCCATGAGGGCGACCGGCGTGCCGAGCGCGGCCTGGCGTCTCGTCTGGGCGCTCAACACCCTCAAGACGTCCGACAACCGCATCGCCATCGAGGGCTTCTACGACGACGTCAGGCCGCTCACGAACCTGGAGCGCGAGACGATCGCGCAGATCCCCTGCGACGAGGGCGCGTTGCGCGAGTTTTTCGGCGTCGAGGCGCTGCTCCCAGGTCGCGTCGAGGACGGCTACTACTTCAACCTGATCTCGGAACCGACCTGCAACATCGCAGGGCTGATCAGCGGCTATACCGGGCCGGGCTCCAAGACCGTGCTGCCCTCGGTCGCTAAGGCCAAGATCGACATGCGCCTCGTGCCGAACCAGAAGCCCGACGACATCTGCTGCAAGCTCAGGGCGCATCTGGACCGGCACGGCTTTCAGGACATCGAAATCGAAGGCCACAACGAGATCATCCCATCGCGGACTCCGATCGACCATCCGGCGCTCCCCGTCATCACGGGAGCGCTCCGCGACGCCTACGGCTCCGAGCCGATCGTGTTCCCGGGCATCGGTGGCGCCGGTCCGAACTACGTGTTCACGGACATCCTGGAGCAGCCCTGCTTCGTAGTCCCCCACGCCACGCACGACCAAGCCAATCACGCTCCCGACGAGAGCATGGATCTGGCCGGATTCTTCAACGGCATCCGCACGGGCGTGCGGGTCTTCCCCCGCCTTGCCGAGACGCTGCGGCGCTGACCGCCACCTCCCTTCGTGATCGAGACCGGAACCATGACACGCCCCTGTGACCTCGACGCTGCCGAAGCGCGCCGCCTGATCGGACAGAAGCGGCTCTCGCCGGTCGAACTGCTCGAATCCTGCATTGCGCAGATCGAAGCCGCCGATCCTAGCGTCAACGCTATGGTGGTGCGCGCCTACGACCGGGCCCGACAGGAGGCCTGCGCCGCTGAGGACGCCGTCATGCGCGGCGATGAACTCGGGCCGCTCCACGGCCTCCCCATCGGGATCAAGGATCTCGCCGATACGGAGGGGATCGTCACGGCCTACGGTTCGCTCCTCTACAAGGACCACGTCCCGGAGCGGGACGAGCATGTGGTCGCTGCAAGCCGGCGGGCCGGAGCGATCGTGATCGGCAAGACCAACAGCCCAGAATTCGGCGCCGGCGGCAACACCAACAACAAGCTCTACGGCCCGACGCGCAACCCCTTCGATCTCGACAAGACTTGCGGCGGTTCGTCGGGAGGG
>JADDQD010000262.1 GCA_016781555.1 Pseudomonadota bacterium
AGAGGCAATCATGCTCCGGCAGCTCTCAGCGCAGCGGCGGCAAGCCTCAACGCAGTCCTGCATTTCACCGACCCGCTCACAGTCGCGCGCGCATTCCTCGCAAATCTCGGCGCACTCTGCGCAGACGTGACGGTGGTGCTTGGATCCGATGATCATAAAGTGCGCCGCGGTTCGGCAGATCTCGGCGCAGGCCATCATCAGGCGGAAATGGTTCGGTTCGACGTGCTTGCCGCCCGCCTCAAGGCAGTGCCCCATGCTTGCCCCAAGGCAGGTCCGATAGCAGCGCAGGCAGTCCTCGATACAGGAGCTCAGCTCAGGAGACGTCTGGTGCATGGTCGAACCTCTTTCAAATTGGAGGGCGCGCCAAAAAGCTGTTAGCACATGTGGGACCGCGCCGGTGCTCCCACCTACCAGACCAGTTCGCAGTCACGACAGATTCGGTTACATCGATCAGCGGTGTGTGAGCTTGCTAAATGGCCGGTGCCCATCGAGGCGCTGTCCGCCGCAGGCATTGCTGGCAGGTCCTGCTGGTCGGCTGCAAGCGGCCTCGCTCCTGAGATCCTCCCGGTCCCGGGTTGCATGGCCATCTGGAGTGGCAGTGATTCTGCATGATCTTGCCTGCCGCGGTACCGGCCACTCTCAAACAGTGGAAACCACCGCCAGCGCTCGAAAGAAAGCTCAAGCCTCGCCTTCCGTTCACGAATTCGTGATCCTGTAACCGCTGCTGTTATCGATCCGAACTCCATTCTCAGGAGCGGGCATATGTCATCCTGCTCATTGGAGCAGCACCACCGCAACGCAAGTTCTGGAAGCTCCCGCTTTGGGGCGCGGCTCCTTCCGGCAGACATGCTTTTCTTTGCTTGTTTGGAGCCGGCGAACAGGACTAGAACCTCTCCGCTGGTCACTGACTACAGGAGGACTGGCTTTGGTGATCATTAACTCGGCTACAGCTCGCGCCATACTCCTTGCAGCACTTCTGCTGCCCTCGTATACATTGGCTCAGCCATCCAGCTTCAGCCCCGATCAGCGTCAAGCGATCGGCGAGATTGTGCGCGAGTATCTCCTGAAGAATCCGGAAGTCCTGCAGGAAGCAATCGCCGAACTCGAGCGCCGAAATGAGGAACGGCAGAAGGCCTTGCAGATTGAAACTCTTCGTTCTGAGCGGGGCAAACTTCTAAACTCTGCTATAGACTATGTGGCCGGAAACCCACAAGGCGATGTGACTTTAGTTGAATTCCTCGACTACAACTGCCCGTATTGCAAGAAGGCAATGGCGGATGTGAAAGCTCTCATCGCGGCCGATCCGAAGCTGCGTGTTGTGCTCAAGGACTTCCCTGTGCTTGGCCCGGATTCGGTGGAGGCGAGCCAGGTTGCCTTGGCGGCTCGGCAGCAGCTCAAGCCCGAGAGACTTCTCGAGTATCACACAAAGCTGATGGAGATCCGTGGGCGGGTGAACGGCGAGAGAGCAAGGGCCGTCGCGCGCGAGATGGGGCTCGATATGGCCCGCCTGGAAAAGGATGTGGCGGCGCCCGGCATCAAAGCCGCGCTTGAAGAGAATGTCACTTTAGGAGACAAGCTTGACGTGACCGGCACGCCAGCCTTCATTGTGGGCGACGAGATGATCGCCGGCGCTGTCGGAGCGGAGCCTCTCAAAGAGGTGATCGCAAACACTCGCAAGTGCGGCAAAGCTCGGTGCTGAGCTGAGGCCCATGGTCAACCTTGTTTCTCCTTCAGCGCGTACCGCCCATAGGGCAGCCCCTTGCGAAGGCAGAGGCAACTTTGCCGGTGGGCTGCCCGCCCCTCGTCGCTTCGCAGCCAGGGGGGCACGTATGAACCGCCAAGCTCTACTCCGGAGGGGATCCGGTCCCTCCGGGTTTGCGGATCCTCGCACAAGCCCTACATTGTGCCGCATGCTCCTACGCTCCGTCCGCCGCTTGAGCGTCCTATTGCTCACACTCATGCTCGTGATGGGTGTGGTGGCGCATGGCGTGCAGGCGGCACATATGGACGCGATGATGCCCGCGGCTGCCATCGACCAGCCGATGCCTGACAATTGTGATCTGTGCGAGGATGAGGATAGCGAAGCAGGTCCTGCATGCAGCGCTATGTGCGCTGGCGTTGTCGCTGTTCTCCCTATGCCGCTCGTGGTTGAGCAGCTCGAGACGGCGCACCCTCGACCGACCCTCTTGGTCTGCGGCGCCGGGCTCCATGGCCCTCCGGACCCCTTTCCGCCAAAACGTTTGTCCTGAGTTGTTGAGGCATGCCACCAGGGGCGGTGCCTAACGCCGCGTTCCAGGCTGACGCCGGCGCGGTCCTTTGGCGTCCTCGTATGACGGGGCGCCCAAGCTCACGAACTTGCAGGACAAGATCCATGACAGAAGCGTTCGGACCGGCGCTGAGCCGTCGGTCATTCATGGCCGGTAGTGCCGGGCTAGCCCTTGCGACCGCCTTGCCGGCGACGGCCAAGCTCTCGCCTCAGGGGTAAAGGAGTTTCGCCTCGTTGCGGGAACGGGTGAGATGTCTCTGGTGGGAGCCCCGCACCCTGCGACCCCGGTCTGGGCCTACAATGGACAGGTGCCCGGACCAGAGATCCGGGTGCGACAGGGCGAGCGCGTCCGCATTGTCCTCGACAACCGTCTGTCTGAGGACACGACAGTTCACTGGCATGGAGTGCGCGTCCCCAACGCCATGGATGGTGTGCCTCACCTCACGCAGCCGCCTGTTGGACCCGGCGAGACCTTCAGTTACGAGTTCGAGTGTCTGGACGCTGGCACCTTTTGGTACCACCCGCACCGGAGGAGCTTCGCCCAAGTGGGGCGAGGTCTTTACGGGCCGCTCATCGTTGAGGAGCGGGAGCCCCTACCGGTCGACCGTGACGTGACGTGGATGCTTGGCGATTGGCGCCTTCGCAAGGATGCATCGATCAGTGACGATTTTGGGAACCTGCACGACGTCAGCCATGCCGGCCGTATTGGCAATACCGTAACAGTCAATGGTGTCGTAAGCGACGTCTTCGGAGCCCGCTCGGGCGAGCGGATCCGGCTCCGGCTCGTGAATGCCGCGAATGCTCGCGTTTTCGGGCTGACCTTTGAGGGTCACCGGCCGCAAGTGGTAGCTCTCGACGGACATCCGGTTCCTCCGCATGAGCCAGGAGGCCGGATCGTTCTTGGACCGGCCATGCGGGTCGATCTCGTCCTCGACATGGTGGCAAGGCCTGGAAGTCGCTTCAAGGTGGTCGACAGCTTCTACAAGGGTCTGGAGTACCGCCTCCTCGACCTTGTTTACGCCGATACCCCGTTGCGCGATGCGCCACCGGACCGGCCGGTGAACCTCGCGCCTAATCCTGTGGCTGAGCCCGACCTAGCCGCGGCCCAACGTCATGAGGTCGTGCTTCAGGGCGGCATGATGGGAATGATGACTGCGGCGCGCATTCACGGCGAGGTGGTGGATCTTCGGGCGATGACGCGCCAAGGGCTGGTGTGGGCCATCAATGGGGTTGCTGCGGTGGGTCACGTGCATGAGCCCATGGCGATGATGGAGCGTGGCAGCTCTCACATCTTAGCGGTTACGAACGAGACTGCCTGGTGGCACCCGATGCATCTCCATGGCCACACCTTCTGGGTGCTGAGCCGAAATGGCCAGCCGACGCCCCACCGCGAGTGGCAGGACACTGTTCTCGTTGCTCCTCGCGAGCGGGTCGAGATTGCCTTCGTGGCCGACAATGCTGGTGACTGGATGGTCCACTGCCACGTGCTCGAGCACCAGGCGGGCGGGATGATGGGAGCGGTTCGAGTTCTCTAACGTCAAGTTAATGGAGGTTCAAATGCGCTTTGCTCAAACGACGATCCTTGCTGCGCTGCTTGCTCTCGGCACCCCGACGCTTGCAGCAGAGACTGCCAAACAAGCCACACTCTACAAGAACCCTCAGTGCAGCTGCTGCGAAGAATACGCCGCTTATCAGCGCGAGAACGGCTTTGAGGTGAAGGTCGTAGCCACCCACGACCTTCCCTTCATCAAGCGGGAATACGGCGTCCCAGCGGATCTTGAGGGCTGTCATACGACCCTCATCGACAATTAGGTCGTTGAGGGTCATGTGCCGCTGAAGACGCTTACGAAACTTCTCGCCGAGCGTCCCCGGCTGAAAGGCATCTCATTGCCTGGAATGCCGATGGGTTCGCCCGGGATGGGGGGTCGTAACATGGAGCCGTTCACAATGTTCGAAATTGCAGACGATCCAACGCCCAAGGTCTACACAGTCGAATAAAAGCCGATCTAACCCGATCCCCAGCAGAGCGGCGGCTAGAAGCAGGTCAGGTTCTCTTTCCTGATGCTCCAGTCGCCACTCTCATGGGGAGCCAGCCTGAAGTTTGGAGCAGCCCATGAGATTGGCCCTTGTACTTCTCTGGAGTCTCTTGGCTGTGGCCCCTCTTGGAGCCGCGGAGGGTCCAACGATTTTGTCCTGCATCCCGAGCCACGGCCTCTGCCGGAGGTGCACTTTACGGATCAAGGCGGCCGCCCGCGCAGCCTGGCCGAGTTCAAAGAAAAGGTTGTGCTTCTCAACGTCTGGGCGACTTGGTGTGCGCCCTGCCGCAAGGAGATGCCAGCTCTCGATCGTCTTCAGGCGGCCATCGGCGGGCTGGAGTTCGAGGTGGTTGCCTTATCGATTGATCGGGCGGGGGCGGAGCCAGTTCGCCGGTTTTATCGCGACACGGGTATTGAACGCCTTCCCGTGTACCTGGATTCCTCGGGAAAGGTTCTGCGAGATGTGAGCGGCTTCGGCCTGCCGATCAGTCTCCTCGTTGACGGAAAAGGGCGCGAAATCGGCCGCCTAGTTGGCCCGGCAGAGTGGGATTCCCCTGAGGTTGTGGCATTCCTGAAGGAACAAGTGGCTCGTCTTTCAGCTGAGCACCGGCCGAGATAACCGCCGCCTCGAGACGGCGAGGAGTGTGGGTGTAACCGAATGGCCGAGACCTCCGAACTCATAGGTACTCGCCCGATGATAGCGAACGAAGCGGACCTGCGGGCTTTGATGACGGCCAGCCTAGATGGTGACGACTCCGCGCATCGAGCTTTGCTGGAGCGGCTGAGCCGTCATCTTCGGGCATACTACAGGAACAAGCTCGCGTGCATCGGCAGGAGTGCAGCGGAAGCGGAGGATCTGGTGCAAGAGGCGCTCATGGCGGTCCATACCCGTCGGCAGACCTACGATCCCGGCGAACCGTTTACGCCTTGGGTGCACGCTATTGCGCGCTACAAGCTCATTGATCACCTTCGCCGAACCAAAGCCAGCATCGCAGATGTCCCGCTTGAGAACGCAAGTGAGATCATCGGGGAGGATGACTATGCCGGTGCGGAAAGTACCGTCGATCTCAACGGCCTTCTGGCTCAGCTTCCTGAGAAGATGCGGCGGGCGATCCGCTACGTAAAGCTCGAAGGGTTAAGCGTGGCCGAGGCAGCAGCTCGATGCGGGATGTCGGAATCAGCAATCAAGGTGAGTGTGCATCGGGGCCTGAAGGCCATGGCAGCGGCGATTGCACAGGGAAAGAAGTCGTGAAAACAGATGAATTGATCAACATACTGAGCACAAACGTCGAGCCTGTCGGGCGGCGCCAGCTCGCGCGAAACCTCTATGGCGCAATGGCAGCTGGCACCCTGGGTGCGCTGATAGCCGTCATTCTCACGCTGGGAGTGCGCCCGGATCTGAACAATGCAGAGGCTTTCGCGTTTCTCGCCCTGAAGCTTGTCTTCACAGCGGGCGTCGTAGCGGTCGCATTTGTATTCATGGCAAATCTGGTGCGGCCTGGTGGGGAGTGGAAGGTGAACCCCACTTTGGCTGCCTTGCCCTTTGCGGCGATCGTGCTCCTGGCGTCTATCAGTCTCGCTTCTGCGCCAAGCTCCCATTGGGACACGATGATTGTCGGCGACATGTGGCTCGAGTGCCTTGTCTCCATCCCGACAATCGCCGTCTTGCCTTTCGTCACGATGATCAGGACGGTCAGGCGATTAGCAGCGCCCACCGATTTGGGACGGACGGGCGCGTTCATCGGGCTTGTGGCGGGTGGCGTAAGCGCTATGGGCTATGCCCTTCACTGTACTGATGACTCCTTGCCGTTCATCGCGCTCTGGTACGGAGGTACAATCGTCCTTTGTAC
>JADDQD010000069.1 GCA_016781555.1 Pseudomonadota bacterium
CGTCGGTACCTCCCTGTGCTGAGTGATTCTCCTTTGAGTACCCCAGTTCCACTGGTACCCCCGTCCTCTAGTGATTGTAATTGGCCCCATGCACCGAAGCGTAGACGACCAAGTCGGCGTCAACATCCGGCTCTCGGTCACTCCTGATCAGCGGCTGTAGCCGGGGTGTAGATCAAGGAGCCAACAGGGTGAAGGGTGACCCTCCCTTCATTCATAACCTGTTCAATAGCTGCCTCCGTCGAATAACCGATACGCGCGATACTGCGCGACGTCTGAGGATGAAAATCCCACCTCCTCCTAGTAGCAGCAGTGGCAATCCAATGCCGAAGCGCTGACGCTCACGCGCCTTGGCGCGAAGGTGCTGCAGCACCAGCTGGTCACCCGCCGAGATTTCACCGCGCCCAGCAAGGTACTGCCGAAGCCGCTCCGCTCTCTCCGGCTCCATTTCGACCCGACCCCAGCGGACATCCTGCTCCAACAGCCGCAAGCGCGTAAGCTCCGCCCGGGATTGTTCAATGGACTCAAGAACAGCGTCCCTCGTATAGCGCTCTGATGGTTCCAGGAAGGCCGTGTGGGCGGGAGGCACGAGGTTCTCAAGAGCATCAAGCCAAGGTTGGTCCATCTTCGGGAACAGCACAAGCAAGACCCCAGACAGAGTCGACAAGGCACACACAGACAACCCAACTTTTCTCCATGTGAGCCTCCTTGCTGCAAACCCAAGAGCTACAAGTCCCATGGCCGCCCCAAAGGCTGTCACGATCGCCGGGCCGGTTGGCAAATCCCAGGTCCATGAGGCGTAGAGCCCTACGGCAGTGAGTGTGCCACCTATCACCCATGCCAATGCAAGGCGCGAACCTAGACCTGTCGTAAACAGGCCCGCTAGGGCAGCTGGAACAATAAGATAGCTGAAGACCAGCAAAACCCCGGCAATGCGCACTGATGAAGTCACGACCAAAGCGAATGAGCCATAGAAGACAACATCCCACAGAAAGGTCTTCCGATTCTGTTCCGCAGCGAGCTGCAGCTTGAAAGACACCTCGACCAGAGGCCTACGGATAAAGAAATGTACGAGTCCTATAGCACCGTAAAGGAGAGCGAGATGGCCTACTTCCTGCGGCGTCACCGTTAGGATCGAGCCAATGAGGAGCTGCTTTATGTATTCCGCTCCCTGTGGCGCGCGATCGAGAGCTAACACACCCAGTGAGGCGGACACCGCATAGACGATGCCGATTACCGCTTCCTGCTGCAGCACCCTCTCGTACGGGCGTGCCAATGCAAAAAGCACTGCGCCACCAACCGCAAAGGCGAGGGCGTACCAGTACCCCGCTTCGCTTTGGACGGAGTGCCCAGCGAGAATAGCGGTCGTGAGACCTAGCGCCGCGACCTGTGCGAGAGACAGGTCGACAAACACGACACCTCGCGCCAGCACATGCAGGCCGAAGTAGGCATGGATGCTCGTAAGAACGAGACCAGCCATAAGCGGCCATAACAGTAACTCGAACATCTGTTTCAGATCGTCCGCAGAGCGGCAGTCAACCGCTTCACATTTTCCTCGAATAGGCGGATGTAGTCGACTCCCGAAGGGAGCAACGTGACAGGATTTGCTCCACTTTTCTCCGCAATTTGACGGACTAAAGCTGGACTGGCGTGAGGATCAGCAATCAGCAGACGGACTCCGGTTTCCTGCATTCGCGTGAAAAGCATCGCGAGTTCAGCTGGGGAGGGCGGGATACCCGGGTGCGGTTCCGCTGCGGCTACGATCTGGAGCCCGAACCGCTCAGCAAAATATGGCCAGGTATCGTGCACGACGACAGCTCTTGTTCCACGGTATGGCCTGAGCGCCGCTTCCCACTCTCTTATTTTCTCATCGAGTCGCGAGAGGAATGCGTCCCGGTTCGCCTCGAACAGCTGCTTGTCGGCCGGGCGCAGCTTCACAAGCGCCTCTAGAATCGATGCAGTGATCGGCCGTGCGTTATAGGGGTCAAGCCAATAGTGTGTGTTACCGTATGCATGAACATGTGCTCTGCGCTCAGCGCGGAGCCGTGGAGTTTCCGTCTGGAGTAATCTCACAGACTTGGAGGCATCCAGAACTGCAGCCTGAGAGCCGGTTATGCGGGCGAGCCACGGCTCATGATCGAGCCCGATCTTCACGACGAGCGAGGCGCGGCGCAGCCTCGCGAGTTGTACTGGCTTCACCTCAATCGAATGTGGGTCCTGCTCAGGTGCTATCAGGCTCTCGACCTCAACGCGGTCTCCGCCCACAGAGACCACCAGAGATTGGAGATCGGCCGAGGTTGTGATGACCTGGACCTTCTCTTGCGATGATGCAGGTCTTGGCACCGCCGCAAGCAGCCCAGCAAGCGCCAAGATGAGGATGCGGATCAAGGCTTCTTCAGCTCGGTAAAGATGGACTTCGGAATCATGCAATGCACCCCTTTCCGGACATCCACGACCTGAGAGACGCGACAGTCGCCAACCATCGAAACGAGAGCATAGGCTTCGTAGCGGTTCATCGGCACCATCTTTTGGTTCGACAGCCAGTCGACGGCTTCGCGCACAGCGTTGGTCATGGCCACGTCGAGATCTTCGTTGAAGCCGGTCGTGATCCAGTGAGTACGTGTCTCGATGAAGGGCCAGGTCAGCTTCATATCTTTGCGCACGATCGGCTGAATCTGGATCTCCTTGTAGGAGCACTCGAGTGCAGTGAGGTTTACCTCACCGTTACCCTGGCGGCAGTGCGAGTCGCCTGTCCAGATCAGGCCTCCGCTGAGAAACACCGGGACGAATAGCGTCGTCCCTTCCTGCAACTCGTTGATGTCCATGTTAGAGGCGTTCTTCCATGGACGGAGCGTTGAGACTGGCGCAAGTGGATCATCCTTGACCCCGCCCTTCCGGGGAGCCGGATCACCCGGATCGATCCCTACTGCCAAAGTGCCGGGGAATGGCTGCAGGTCGACCGTGATCCCGGGCTTGAACTCGATTGTGCGCTTCTGCAGGTCGATGGGGAAGAATTTGATGTGGCCCTCCGGCATCTCCGACGCGAGTACGCCGATGGTGGGGAACTCCTTGCCGGGCAAGTTGAAATTCACCGCCCATGGCTTCGGCTCGATCTTCAGGATGCGGATTTCGAGCACGTCGCCTGGCTCTGCGCCGTTGACGTGAATGGGCCCGGTCATTGAGTGCGGGCCGCCACCTGGATTCGCCTTGCGCAGCTCGATAGCCTGTTCGATCGACAGGCCAGGTTGAACTTTATCGTGGGAATGCATCATGGTCTCGATCGAGACCGTGTCGCCGGAGTTGATCTCGAGCTTTGGCTTTTCCCTCGGGTCGAGCCAGCCCCATTGGACGGTTTCCAGCGATGCAGGGAGGTTATGATGTTTCCCCTTGGGTGCCGGAGGCGCCCAATCATGGTTACCGCGCGCAGGCGCCTGCTGCTGAGCGCTCGAGGGGCCGGTTGCGAAGGCTGCGAGTATGGTAAGGACAGCGACTTTTTTGTGCGTGAACATCCCGAGCATAGGCGCCCTCCAGAGCGGTAAAGTTCTATGTTGATTATGGCTCGCGGGTCCCGTCAAGAGACACTGTTGATCGGCTCTGGATTGCTCGCTGGATGACGCAGTAGGCTCTGGTTTGGTGTGCAGCGAACCGCCCGTCGCCGCATCAGGTGCCGCTGGGCACAGTCACCTCCGGAGGAGCGCGGTATTTTCGGAGGGAGGTTCATCAGCGGCACCCAAGGGCGAGCAGGGCGTACCAGGGGTACTGTTGGTACTGCACAAGGAAGAGGGTTTATCGGGGTAGGCCCAACAGGTGGGCTGGAGGGGACCAGTACCACCTGTTCTCCTGATCAGTACCTCCTCGTGCCTAAATTTTCCCTTCGAGTACCGCCGGTACCCCCAGTACCTCCTCCGCACCCGCTCTTACTGATACGACCATGGCAAGTGGCTGGAAGCAGCGGCCGAAGAGAATATCGAGAGCTTTTCAGATTCAGGAGCTCTAAAACCGGGAGCCCGCGTCTGACAGACTACCCATCCGGCCCTCTGCTTCAATTCCGCCTCCCTGATGGTAGGCATGGGAGCGCTGGGTGTTAGGGGCGTCGGATGATGATGCTACGGCGCGTCTGCAAAGTGCTACAGCCAGAGCATGATTGCAGCAATGTGGAGCATAGCGAGGTAGTTCTGGGCGCGCTTCTCGTACCGAGTGGCGATGCGGCGGAACTGCTTCAAGCGGTTGAAGAGCCGCTCCACCCGATTGCGCGCCCGATAGGCCTCCCGGTCGAAGCTTCGTCGGCGGGGCTGGTTGCTCTTGGTGGGTATCACCGCCCAGATGCCGCGCAAGCGCAGGTGCGTGCGGGAGGGCTGGCCCGCAAAGGCCTTGTCGCCCGCCACCCGCCGAGGCCGCAGACGTGGACGGCCCCGCTTGCGGCGGACGGCACCCGTATCGAGCAGGACAGGAAGAGCCGTGCTGTCGTGGCGCTCGCCGCCGGTCAGGTGAAAGGTCATGGGCTTGCCGTGCCCCTCGGCTCGCACGTGGATCTTGGTCGAGAAGCCCCCGCGCGAGCGGCCCAGCGCCTCGTCCGAGGGCTCACCCCCCGATGGCGCCAGTCCGGCGGGCGCCGGCGGCGTGCTGATGAGCGCGCACCACGCTCGCATCCACGAAGTGCAGATCCCAGTCGAGTAAGCCTGCAGCATCTGCTTGGGCCTGCAGGGCCCCGAACACGCGTTGCCAGAGGCCGGCCTCACGCCAGCGGTAGAACCGGCTCGAGACTGTTCCGGCAGGGCCATAACGCTCCGGCAGGTCAGCCCAGGGTGCGCCCGTGCGCAGTACCCACAGGATGCCGTTGATGATGGTGCGGTGGTCGTGATTAGGGCGGCCGGTCCGTGGCCGCTGCGGGGGCAGCAAGGGCGCCAAGCGCTGCCATTGCTCGTCCGTCAACTCGTAGCGTCTCACACCCTAAAGATGGTGTCCCAGTTCAGGACCTTAAACCCCTTTGCAGACGCGCCCTAATCGGCGGTGAACACGACTGCGACGCCACAAGCGAATGCTGGTTCAACAATAACATCCCCCCGGTGACTGATAAACTGCACACCTTGGGCGTCCAGGATCTTCCTGAGCGCCATGTTCCTATCGGCCGTTCTAATGGTGAATGACACAAAGTCAGGGCCAGGCGGCACCTCCACCCCTCCAAGGCGGTCGAGGACACTCTCGGGGCGAGCAATAACGAGGCGGCTACGAGAGAGCGGTACAACGAAAACACCCCTATCAGGGCGCGCATCTGTGCCTAATAGGCGAGAGTAAGCCACCGCGACACATGCTGGTTCATGCACTCGCAGCATGACCTCCGCTAGAGCACACGCCTGGTTGGGGTGAAGGAGAAGGCCAGGATCCCAGAGCAGTGAGCGACTCTCGTGCTCGACGAACTGGACTCGACCGCTGTGAAGCGTATGCGTCGGCAGCGGGACGCGCTTGAAGCCGGCGATGCCCTCACCCGAAGGCGTACGGTGCGGGCGCTGCAACGGATGGATCCGCAGGTCCCCGACTCCCACGGCCCGGAGCCGCGCGATCTCCGCTTCGGCGTCAGGAGTCTCCAGTGCGAGGATGTGCGCACCGGGCCCGTGAGCGAGAAGGCTGCCGATCTGGTTGTCGTAGAGAGAGGGGTCGACCACGCTGAGAAGCTCGATATAGCCCTCGGCGAGCATGGCGCAGTGATTGGCGGAGCCCCATTGCGCCGGGGGAGTCCCTGGACGCACAGACCCGGATTGCCGCTGCTCAGGCGTCAGATTGAAGCCCATCGCCGTGTAGGCCGCGGCGATCGCGCCGAGGTTTAGTGACACGATGCCAATATGGTCCAGACGTGGGGCCAAGGGCTTGTTCCGTCATCCGATCCGCAAATCCGAGTCCCTAATGTACCGACTTTGCTCCCAGGGTGAAGGCCAAGCCAACCTCGGGACTACGGCACCCGGATCATGGCCCCTGAATTGTCAGCGATGCACCGTGCTGTTACGCTTTCCCTGCGACTTGTGAGCCGATCCTACGGCCGGTCGTCCGGGAACGGATCGACCGTGCAGGGCGTCGGCCCCGCTGGAGGGAGGCACCGTGCTGCTCAGAGTCATGCGGCGTAACGTCGGAGCCGGGTTGCTCTTGGCCGGCTTCGGAGGCGCGGGGCTCTTCCTGGGAGCCGAACTCCCGCTCGGTACGGCGCGGCGGATGTCGGCCGGCTACATGCCCTATGGCCTGTCCTGGCTCCTCCTGGGCTTTGGCGCGCTGATCTCGCTCCGTGGCCTCCTGGGCCCAGAGGACCCGATCAGTCGCATGCGGCTGCGCCCGTTCCTCGGTGTCCTCGGGGGCGGAATCATGTTGGCCCTCCTGATCGAGCCGGACGGTATTGTATTGGCTTTGGCTAGCGCAGTC
>JADDQD010000057.1 GCA_016781555.1 Pseudomonadota bacterium
CAATGATTTCAGCCTCTTCGGCGCGCAGCCCGATCCCGCTTTCTCGTTGAGGCCTGCCGGCAGCGGATCGGCCGGGGAGGATGCTCAGGCCCCCCAGCAACTTGTCTCCAGGCCCACAGACCAAGACCCTGCAGCCGCCGGAGCTTCTCAAGAAGCCGCATCCGGTGGGGATAACACTTCTCCTTCCCTGGCCCCGGCCCCGCCGCTTTTATCGCTTGCAGGCGCAGCCCAGTCGGTCAACGGCACGATGGGCTCCGCCGACGCAGCCGAGGCAGGTTCGGCCACGGTCCCCTTCGACTTCGCCCCCGGGACGGGATCCCTGACCTCCGCCAACGCTGCTCCTCCCGCGCCTGCCGGCGCGGCCGTTCCCTTTTCCGATCCTAGCTTGGCGGCCGCACCGGGTCCCCAGCCAAGTGCGCTGACCTCGCCGAGCGACGCGATCAGCCTTCAAGCACCGCTTGCGCAGGCTGCAGCGCCGGATCCCTTCGCTCCCACCGAGGCTACCGACGGTGTGCCGACGGTTCGGGTCACAGCACCGTCAGCCGAGTCGCCGATCGGCGATGCCGGACAGCTTGTCACCGGGATCGAGCCGCTCCTCAGCCCCGAGGCGGACCTCGCGGCCGCAGCCGCCGAACTTGAGGGAACCGCGGTTCCTTTCGCAGAACAGCTTCTCGACGGACCGGTCGAAGCGGCCACGAGCTTACTCGCTCCCGCTGCGGAGACTGCGCTAGCCCCCGCCGACGCAGTCCTCACGCCGCTGGCTGCCTCGGTGCCGCCTGCGCCGATCCCCCCGGTGGCCGACATCGCGGCAGGCGGTTCCGAGGCGGCGACGGGCGTGTTCGCGACGCTTGCACCGGCCGGCCCGGCCCCCGATCCCGCTTACGATGACGTGCACGACCTTCTCGGCAGCGACCCGGTCGCGGGCGTTGCCACTCTGGTCAGCCTCGTCACGGCGTCCGATGTCCTCCCGGTCGCGGAAGGCGGCAACGAGGCCGGCGCGGCAGAGGATCCTGCCAACGCGATGCTGGACGCGCTCGCCGCCGGGCCGCCAGAGGCCAACGCCCCTGCTGAAGACAATGGTGACGACCAGCCCGCCGGCGGCGTGGTGACCGTTCCGGCGCCACCCCCGCCTCCTGCACCGTCGGACCTGCTGGACGGCCTCGGATGAAGGACGCACGATGAACAAGGGGATCTTTCGTGGGCGGGTGACGCCCAGCGACGTCAAGGAAGCGCAGGAGCTTGCCGCCGAAGCCGCGGCCGAAGCCATTGCGATCGACAGCGCCGCGCGCTCGGCCGAACTCGAGCTCGGTGACGAATTTGCGGGCGCGCTGCGCCAGTGCAAGCGCCTGCTCTGGGCCGCGGCAGCCTTCAGCGGCGGCGTGAACCTGCTGTTCCTTGCCGCGCCCATCTACCTGCTCCAGGTCTATGGCCGCGTCGTTCCGAGCGGGAGCGTGGAGACGCTCGTCAGCTTAAGCGTCGCCTTGCTGCTGGCTTTGGCGACCATGGCCGTGTTCGACGCGGTCCGCGCCCGCATCCTGATCCGCGCGGCGGCGCGGCTCGATCGCATACTCGCGCACCGGGTTTTCCAGGCGATCATCGACCTCGCCCCGAAGAACGGCGCCGTCTACCGCAATGCGCAGACATTGCGGGATCTCGATCAGTTTCGAACCGCTCTCGCCGGCCAGGGAGCGCAATTCTTCTTCGATGTGCCTTGGATGCCGCTTTTCCTGCTCGTACTCTTCCTGATCCATCCGTTGCTCGGCGGGATCGCCACGGCCGGTGCGATCGGTCTTCTGATGCTGGGCCTCTGGAACGATCGAACCACGCGCGAGAGCGCGAAGATCGCGGTCGGAGCGCAGAACCGTAGCTACCAATTCACGGATGCGGTCGCGCGGCACGCAGGTCCGGTGCGCGCCATGGGCATGGAAGACGCGCTTTCCGTGCGTTGGCACACCGACCGCGAGACCATGGTTCGGCGGCAGGCGGAAGCAAGCGACCGCAACGCCACCGCGTCTGCGATGATTCGTGCCCTTCGACTTGCCTTGCAGAGCGCGATGATCGGCGTCGGCGGCTGGCTCGCCATTCGCGGCGACCTGCTGCCTGCCGCCATCTTCGCGGCCAATCTGCTGCTCGGCCGGGCGCTGGCTCCGCTTGAAACCGCGGTTTCGGGCTGGCGCCAGATCTCGAACGCGATCGCCGCCGGACGCCGCGTGCAGAAGGCCCTTGTCCAGGCGCCCCCAAAGTCCACCAAGGTGAAGCTTCCGGATCGCGACATCGAGATCGACCTCAAAGGCGTCAGCTACACGCCGCCCAACTCGAAGCGCCCGGCGTTGAAAGACATCGATCTTCACATTGCTGCCGGCGAGGCGGTCGGGATCGTCGGTCCGTCAGGAGCGGGCAAGAGCTGCCTCGCCCGCCTCATCACCGCCGTGACTTCACCCACCAGTGGTAGAGTTACAATCGGCGGCATCGAGGGCCGCCATTGGACGTCCGAGAACCTCGCCCGCTATGTGGGGTACCTCCCCCAGTCCGTTGGGCTTTTCCCCGGCACGATCCGCGACAACATCGCCCGCTTCACGACAGCGGACGACAATGACGTCGTCATCGCTGCGATCCGCGCCAACGCGCACGAGATGATCCTCGACCTGCCCGAGGGCTATGACACCAAGGTCCACGAAGGGGGCGCCGGCCTTTCGGGCGGCCAGCGCCAGCGGATCGGTCTTGCCCGGGCCATGTTCGGCTCGCCGCGCCTGGTCGTGCTCGACGAACCCAACGCGCATCTCGACGCTGATGGCGAGGAGGCATTGGCCGCCGCGCTGGCCACGCTCAAGAAGGAAGGTTCGACGATCATCCTCATCGCGCACCGCCTCAATCCGATCGCCCACGTCGATCGCGTGGTCGTGCTCAACAAGGGTGATCTCCAGCTCGACGGACCCCGGGCCCGAGTCTTCCGCAAGGTCCGCACCGAGGTCGTGCGCTCGATCGCGCCCGAGCCGACGGAGGTCTGAGATGAAGCAGGATTTCTTCTCCTTCGGCGGCGGTGGAGGCGGGGGCACACCCCGCCGCCTTGGCCTGACGCGGCGGCTTCTCCAGCGCTATATGCGCGACCGGCTCGACGCAGCGCCGCTCGACGATGCGCGCTCAACGGTGCGGGTCGGCGTCATCGGCGCCATCCTCTTTTTCGGGCTGTTCTTTGCCTTCGCCATGTTGGCGCCGCTGTCGGGTGCCGCGGTGGCCGAGGGCGAAGTTTCGGTCAGCGGGCAACGCGTCGCGATCCAGCCGGTCGGGACCGGGCTCGTCTCCGAACTGCTGGTGCACGAGGGGCAGCAGGTCCGCGCCGGGCAGCCGCTGGTGCGCTTGAACGGCGTACGCTCGGGCGCGCAGCTCCGTCAGGCTCAGGCGCGGCGCGACGTGCTCCGCGCCGCTGAAGCCCGTCTGGCGGCGGAGCGGGACGGGCTCGACCGCCTCGTCTTCCCGCCTGACCTCGCCAGCCGCTCCGCCGATCCGACCGCGGCCGCCGCAATGGGCGCGCAACTTGCCTTGTTCCAACGCCACAGGGCAATCCTCCAGGCCGACCGTAGCCTCACCGAGACGCAGCTCGCCGTCGCGCGCGCGAAGCGCGATTCCTCCGTCCGCCAACTTGCGCTCGTCAATGATGAGCTCGACGGAATTCAGCAGCTCTATGCGAAGGGCTTTGCGCGCAAGACCACGGTGCGCGCACTGGAGCGCAGCATTGCACAGCTTCAGGCCGACAGCATCGCCGGCGGGGCCCAGATCGAGGAGGCGGAGATCAACCGCCGCCGGACGCGCGATGCCCAGATGCTCGCGCTCGTCAGCGAACTCAATTCAGTCCAGGAGCAGCTCGCTCAGGTCAATCCGCAGCTCGACATCTCGCGCTATTATGCGGATCGTGACCTGTTGCGCGCGCCGGCCGCCGGCCGTGTCGCCGGCGTGGCTCAGGTCGGACCGGGTATGGTCGTAAATGGCGGCCGAACGCTGATGGAAATCGTGCCCACGGGCCGGACGCTGATCGTTGAAGCGCGCGTCAAGCCCGAGGACATCGACGATGTGCGGGTCGGGGCCGAGGCGACGGTGCGCTTCACCACCGTCAATCCTCGTGGAGAATCGAGCTTCAAGGGCCGCGTCGTCACGCTGTCGCCGGCTCGGGTCGAAGATCCGAAGGGCGGCCCGGGCCATTACCGCGCTCAGATCGTGTTGAATGATCCCGCCGCGGCGGCGAGCACAGGGCTCGCGCTCCAGCCCGGCATCCCGGCGAACGTCAACATCAAGACCAAGGAGCGCACGCTTTGGGACTATCTCGTCGCACCGCTCGGCGATGCGATGAGCCGGAGCATGCGCGAGGAATGAGTGAAAGGAAGCCCGAATGGCCGGCCTGTTGAGCAAGGTTTTCGAAGCGGCTGAAGACGAGACGTCCGCCGCCGCCCGCGGCGAAGCCTTGGGCGATCGGATGTTCGACCGTGGCGAAGACGAGGCGGGCTCTCCAGCCGGCGCCGAGCAGTCCGGCGATCGGGACGCTGGCGCTGAGGAGCGCTCCGATACTAGCGAGGCAGAGAGGACCCAGGAGCAATCAAGCGCCGAGCGCGGCGAGCAGTCGAGCAGCAGTGAGGCGTCGGCAAGTGCCGAGGTTGAAGTCGATGTTGAGTTCACCATCGAGAATGAGACCGAGATCTCGTACACCGACGCCGAAGGCGAGACGAGCAGCCACTCGAACGAGCTGACGATCGGCACAAATCAGGAATTCGACGCAGGTTTGAACCTCAGCTCCGGCTCCGCCGTAGATCTTTCCGAGCAGCTGGCAGGTTGACGCTCGCCAGGGTAGATCGACTTTGGCAATCTTTTCCGCGCGTTTTGGCCTCCGACGAGACTTGGTGTGATTCTGATGTAACTGGGTCCGCTACGGCCATGTCGAGCGCGCGCTAATCGGATTGTCGATGTGCTCCCGTGGACGTGGACGTAGTTAAGCACCGAGGGTCCATCAGATCCAAGGCGGCCTTATGCACGCACGGATGGTTTCGGGCACGGGAGGTGCGCGGGGATAGTGTGACCCGTGCTCCGGGTGTAAGCATTTCCCCCACAGCCAAACGAGCATCGCCATGAAGAACAATATTCTCGGCCTGGCCCTTGGCGCGATGCAGCGGGTCCGGAAATTTGTGTGGCGGTTTACCGGGAGGCCAGCCGGCGTCCATGCAATCGCTCTCACCCGCACCGGGAAATTGGTCTTGGTAAAGCTCACCTATGCGCATGGCTGGCGAGCTCCGGGCGGAGGCATAAAGAAAGGCGAAAGCGTTGAAGAGGCTGTTCTGCGGGAGTTGAGCGAAGAGATCGGAATGACCGCTCACCGCCCAATGCAGCAGCATCTTGTGTTCAAAAGACCGGAGCGCCGGAACGGTGTTCGTTCTGCGCGACGTCGAGTACCGCCCGAAACCGTCAATCGAGATCGAGGCTGTGGCCGAGTTCGACATCGATCGGCTTCCCGCCGACCTCGCGCCGCGCGCACGAGCGTGGATCGAACAGTGTCGAAGAGCGGGCGCTTTGGCGCCGCATTGAGCGCGACGGGACCCCGCCAGATAAGCTAAAGGCTCATTTCCGAGGGCGATTGGGCGTCCCGCTGAAGTTTCAGCTTGTGCTGATCGAGCAAGCGCTGCGATCGGGCAGCGAGGTCCCGACTTTGTTCGATGCTCTTTTGAAGTTCGCCTTGCGCGTTCTCGATATCGCGGAGCCGCTGCTCCGTGTCCGACTTACGATTCACAGCACCCCGCCCCGTACGCCAAAAAAAAGCAAAACTGCGCGGCGAACAACGCAATGAGCGAGTTGGTTGCATGCATTTGCATTTGCGTGTGAAGCGCTGAGGCGAGCCGCCGCTGAGGCCGCTGTCTTAGCGAAAGCCGGGCGTTGGGGCGGTCCCGCAGGCTCAGAGTATCTGCGGGACCGCAAGGAAAACTCCCGCATGATGTTTCGGATCCAGCTTTTTGCACCGGTGGAGCCTTATGTTCCGGTAGAGCACCGGTTCGGGCGGAAAGAGCACGGACGTTCTTTGCGTCCGGATGTAGCAACACGCAGCGGGGGCGAGCTACTGCGGCGCAAACCGGGGTCCCGTCGGGCGTTCAGAAGCTGGTTTGAAGACGTGCGGCAATCAGATCCGCTGCGCCATCGCCTTGTCCTGAGTCCCGATGCGCTTCGCTTCGCAC
>JADDQD010000023.1:0-14824 GCA_016781555.1 Pseudomonadota bacterium
CGATATGATCGACGTCCGGCTTTTGCATCATCTCCAGGAACTGTCGCGCATAAGCGGACAGCGACTCGACGTAGCGGCGCTGCCCTTCGGCGTAGATGGTGTCGAAGGCGAGGCTCGACTTGCCGGAGCCCGACAGGCCGGTGATCACCGTCAGCGTTTCGCGCGGGATGTCGATGTCGACGCCCTTCAGATTGTGCTCGCGCGCGCCGCGGACGGAGAGATGAGTCAGCATATCTGTTCCCGATGTGTTCCCAGGCTATAGGAGAGCGCGCGAAGGGTCAACGCGGGCCCCGGCGAGATGGTGCGCGGAGGCGTCAAAGGCAAGGGATCGCGGCGGTTACCCGGGCGGTTGGTTCAGGGACATCGCAGAAGAAAATTTGCAGGCGTGGGAACGGGAGGGCTTCGACAGGCTCAGCCCGAACGGTGAGCCGGTTGCGCATCACCCTTGAACGGTGAGGCGGTTGCGCATCAGTTGAACTTGGCTAGTTTGCTGCCGCCCCTTTGGAGGATCCGAAATGCGCCGCCCGTTCCGCTCCGCCGCTGTGGCGCTTGCCCTTCTTCTTGCCGGCTGCGCTACAACGCCCGCTCCTCCCGCCTATGACGTGGTGATACGCGGCGGGACGATCTACGACGGCAGCGGCGGCCCCGGCTATCGGGGCGATGTCGGCATACGCGGCGACCGGATCGCATTCGTGGGGCCGCGGCTCGATGGCGCGGCGAAGACCTCCGTCGACGCGCGCGGGCTCGCGGTGGCGCCCGGCTTCATCAATATGCTGAGCTGGGCCAATGAGACGCTGATCCGGGACGGGCGCGGGCAAAGCGACATCCGCCAGGGCGTGACCTTGGAAGTGATGGGCGAAGGCAATTCGATGGGTCCCGTCAACCCGGCCATGAAGGCGGCGCAGCAGGGACGGCAAGGCGAGCTCAGATATCCGATCGAGTGGACGACCCTCGGCGAATATCTCAGCGCGCTGGAGAAAAAGGGCGTCAGCCCCAACGTCGCTTCGTTCGTCGGCGCGACCACCGTCCGGATCCACGAGCTAGGTCAGGGCGATGTCGACCCGACGCCGGAACAGTTGGGGCGCATGCGCGGGCTGGTGCGAAGCGCGATGAACGAAGGCGCGATGGGGGTCGGCTCCTCGCTCATTTACGTGCCGGCCACCTTTGCCGAGACCGACGAGCTAGTCGCGCTCGCGAGCGAAGCGGGACGCTGCGGCGGGATGTATATCAGCCACATCCGGAACGAGGGCGGCCAGCTCCTCACTTCGATCGACGAGCTGATCGAGATCGGCCGCCGCTCGGGCGCGCGGGTCGAAGCCTACCATCTGAAGGCGGCCGGCGAGCCCAATTGGCCGCTGATGGATGCCGCCATCGCAAGGATCGAGGCAGCACGCACGGCGGGACTTCCAGTCACTGCCGACATGTATCTTTACACGGCGTCCGGTACGGGGCTCGACAGCACGCTTCCGGTCTGGGTGCGCGAAGGTGGCCACGATGCGATGGTGGGGCGGCTGAAGCAGCCGGAGGTGCGTGCGCGGGTCGCCGAGGAACTGCGCAACACTTCGCAGCGCGACTGGACCACGGTGCAGCCGATCGGGTTCAGGAACCCGGCGCTTCGCGTCTATGCCGGCAAAAGGCTTCCCGAAATCGCGGCGCTGCGCGGGAAGAGCGTCGAGGAGACGGCCATCGATCTGGTGGTCGAGGACAATAGCCGCGTGTCGACCATGTTTCATGGCATGTCCGAAGCCAATGTGCGCAAAGGCCTGGTGCAGGCCTGGGTGAGTTTCGGATCGGACGCGGGCGCGATTGCGACCGAGCTTCCGTTCACGGCCACCCCAGTTCATCCGCGCACCTACGGCAATTTCGCGCGGCTGCTTGGGCGCTACGTGCGTGACGAGAGGCTCCTGCCGCTCGGCGAAGCGGTGCGCAAGCTCACCGCCCTTCCCGCCTCCAACCTCGGCATCGCCGATCGTGGGCGGCTGCGGCTCGGCTTTTTCGCCGATCTCGCCATTTTCGATCCCGCCACCGTCACCGACCGAGCGACCTATGAGAATCCGCACCAATATTCGGTCGGGATGCGTCACGTCTTGGTCAATGGGGTGCCGGTGCTCCGCGACGGCGAGCATACCGGCGCCACTCCCGGCCGCTTCGTGCGCGGGCCCGGCTGGAATCGCTGCGCGGGAGCGTAGAACGCCGCGCGCAGGCGCGTCCTGGTGACATGGGTGGGGACTGACGGCTGCTCTTCGATGCTGCAGTTCCCGCCTTCAAGACCTTATGGATTGCTTCGCTTCGCTCGCAATGACGGTGAGGGAGTGACGACTTCTCCTCTAAACATCCGCACGGCGCAGCGTCGCCGAAGCAGGTTCAACGAAGAGAGCAGCGTCATCGCGAGGCGCGTTAGCGCCGCGGCGATCCAGGGCGGATCGTCGACGGCTAGCGCGTCACGGCAAGCTCGAACGGTCCCGCCGGAAGGCCGGCGCGGTCGTAGAGGTTGCAGACCGGGCTGTCGCCCCAGCAGAAGCGGACGCGGGTGGCAGGACCGCTTCCGGCGGGGATGGTGACCGAGCTGGCCTGAACCGTAGCGGGAACGAAGCGGCAGCTGCCGGTCTCGTCGCCGCACAGTTCGAAGCCGATCGCCTGATCCGTATTGTAGGTCAGCAGCGCGCCATCGACGTTCCTGAACTGGACGCTGATGCTGTCGCCGCTCCGGCGCGCCGCCACGGCTTCCGGGCCGGACGGATTGATTGCTTCCCCGTAGGCGACGCGGCGGGCGCCGCGCGCGAGGCGCAGCCCGACATCCTGCTTGTTGGCCGGGTGAATGTAGCGGCGGTCGCCGAGGTCGATCGCGACCGCAAGCGCCGCGTTGGGATCGGCCGCCACCGCACGGCGCTGCTCGTCGCGCACCATCGCGAAGCCGCTTTCCTGGGGCTTAGCGGGCGATGGGCCCCAGCCGGCGAGCTGAACCACCAGGAATGGGAGATCGGGCTTGCCGAACTGGCCGCGCCAGTCCGCCATCATGCTGGCCAGCTTGCCCGCATAGCCGCGGGCCGGGCCGGCGTCGGACTCGCCCTGGTACCACGCGACGCCGCGCAGCCCATAGCGGCCCAGCGGGGCGATCATGCCGTTGTAGATGAGCGATAGGCCGGCATTGCTTTCCCAAGGGGCGCGCGGAGGCCAGCCGACAGCTGCCGGCACCACGCGATACATCCAGCGCGAACCGAGCGGCACCGAGCTGCCGTCGGCGAACTGGATTTTGCGAAGCTCTTCCGGACCCATCAGGCCGCCGGCGCCGTAAGTGTCGAGCACGCTCACCACGAGGTGGTTCTCGCCCGGCTTCAGCGTTCCGGCAGGAAGCGTGTAGGCGCGGCTGGCATTGGGCCCGTAAGTGTTGCCGACCGCAACGCCGTTGACCCAGCTCTGGTCGAGATCGTCCGCCCAGCCAATGTCGAGCGTCGCCGGTTGCGAAGCCTGCTCAGGCGTGAGCGTGACACTGGTCCGGTACCACACCAATCCATTGAAATTGGCCATGGCAGGATCGCCCCAAGATTCCCAGTTGGAAAGGCGCGGCACCGGCTTCCACTCCGGCCCGGCTGCGGAGGGCTGCCACGGCTCTGTGCCGGGCCTGTCCCCGCTCCGCTCGCGCCACCAGCGCTCCCACAAGGCGCCCCAGCGCCTGTTTCCTGCGACGGGGTCGACGCGGTAGGCGCGAAGCACCTCGAGCCGGTCGGCGAGCCCGCCGCCACGTTCGATGGCGGCTTCGCTGCGCCAGGCGTCGATCGCAGTGCCGCCCCAGGAAGCATCGATGAGGCCGATCGGCACCTTCTGCGTGGCGCGAAGCTCGCGCGCCATGAAATAGCAGGCGGCCGAAAAATCCGCGACCGAGGCGGGGCTTGCCGTTTGCCAGCGCACCGGCGTCCTGAAAGATTGCAGCGGGGTGAAGCCGGTATCGTGACCCACGGTCAGCAGCCGCATCTGGTTGTCGGCGGCTCCCCCAATCTCGGCCGGAGCGTTCTGCGCGCGGCTGACGTCGAGCTCCATGTTCGACTGCCCGGAGCAGAGCCACACGTCGCCGACCAATATGTCCCGCAACGTCTCACGCGCGCCGCGCGCCGTCGAGGCGACGAGCTGGAAAGGTCCGCCGGCCGGACGGGCGGGAAGCTCGGCCGTCCAGCGGCCGCTCCGGTCGGCGCGGGCCACGGTGGTGCTGCCGACAAATTCGATCGTCACCCTCTCCCCCGGCAAGGCGCGGCCCCAGACGGCAATCGGCCGGTCCCGCTGGAACACGGCCTGGTCCTTGAAGATGTCGGCGAGGAGCAGCGGACCCGGCGCCGCAACTTCAGCGCTGACGAAGGTCGTCGAGGTGGCGGCCAATGCCCCGAGACCCGCCAGAAAAGCGAAGCGCACCTTTTTCATGAACCAGCTCCCCACAACCAGCATACGTTAGCGCTACCATGCCGATCTGCTGACGCTTGGCAAGCGCTCCAGCAGGTTACGGCTGTTTCAGGGGATCTTTAGAGCAGGCTGCGCTAAATTTGACCGGTTCGCCCTGAGCCTGTCGAAGCCTGTCCTGAGCGACACCGCAGGCGGCGTCGGGGGCTGTCCTTCCATCCCGTCAGGCGGCAAAAAGGGCTTCAACGGGTACCCATGAAAGTACTACTTTCATGAGATCCCTCACAAGCTCAGCCCGAACGGAAAAGACACTCATCCCGATTTCACGCAAGTTGCTTTGGAGTACTTTCTGATCAGGCGGGATCACCTGACGGCTGGTGCGGCTAGCAAGGGCAAGTAGGCCGCTCCCCGTTCAGCATGAACGGGAGCGAGTCTAAAGCGGCTCCACCGGCGAAATGAAGCGGTCGGAGACCCAGCATTGCCGCCCGCGATGGGAGACGCTCGCCCATTCCGGGATCCGGGTCAGAACTTCGATCGTATCGCCGCGCGCCAGCTTCCGCACGGCAGGCGCCTGCCTGACCGGGGCCGAACGGCATTGAAGGAAGCTCGCCGCGACAAAGGCGGTCTCCCGTTGCTGGGCCGGCTCGGCAACCTCCGGGATCGGCTGCTCGACGGCCGCTTGCGCGAGCGGCGACTCGGCGTCGGCTTGGCGGCTCGCCGGCAGCGGTGCTGCCTCCCCAGCCGCCGGAGCGCTCATTGCGGAACGGGAGGCGCCGCTGCCGATGGCGGGGTCGGGCCCCCGTCCTCCGGAAAAGAATGCCACCAGCACCAGAACCGCAAGCGAGCCGGCAACCGGACCGGCCACCCACCAGCGCGCCTGCTTAGCCCCACCGGCGCTTTCCGCCATCGAAGGCGTTTCTTCCATGAAGTCGGCCTGGCTAACCTGCTCTGCGTTACCCGGCGCTATTTTGAGGCCGCGATAAACCTCGATGACGTCATCGCCCCCGCTCTCCTCAAGAGGCGAATCGCTGCCGTGCGCCAGATTGGACACGTTCGGCAGCATGGAGCTCTCGTTCACCGTTGCAGGCTGTTCGGAGGGAGGCGGTGCGGGCGAAGCCAGGTGCGCAGTCCTGTCGCCTTCTTGCTGGATCCGCGGCACGGGTTCGGCGGACCGGGTTTCCTCAACCTCGGGTGCAGAGGCTGTTTCCTCATGCCGATCGACGGGATCTACGAGCCCAGCTGCCGCTGCCGGCTGCCCGAGCTGCGGCGCTGGTTCCGGCGGCGCTTGTTCCGGCGGGGGTGGCGAAGGCTGCGGGCGTTCCGGAAGCGGGGTCGACGCAAGATCGGTCCACGCGTCGGTGTTCGGATCCTCCTCCATGAAATCATCGAACAGGGAGGACTGATTCGGCGCCGGCTCTTCCACTTCTGTGCCGTCAGGGTGGGGGCCCGGTGCCAATTCTGATGTTACGGTTTCCGCCGCCTCTGGCCGCTGCTCGGCCGCAGCTTCGTCATCGGCTGGGCTGCTTCGCGGGTCCTCGCGCTGCTGGTTCTGAGGAGCATCCGCTTGGTGGAACTCCCCTTGCAGCTGCCCGGGTTGCTCGACTTCGGGAGCATCCAATTCGCGGAGCTCGCCTTGCCGCGGGTCGCGCTGCTCGGATTCGGGGGCGTCCGCTTCGCGCATCTCGACCGCCGGCTGCGGGGGCGCGCTGTCGGAAGAAGTGATGCCGGGAAGCTCGCCCTGTTCCTCGGTGGAGTTGAGTTCCTTGCGAGGCTCGAACTCGGGGGCCTGGGGCTGCTCTTCTTCGGCGGGCGGCGCTGATACGAAAGGCTGGGCCTGCAGCTCAGGCTCGGCCTCCGGCTCCGCCGTCGGTTGGAGCCCTGCCTCTGCACCCATAGCCGCTTCAGCCTCAGCGGGCTGCTGAGGCTGCGCAATGACATCGGGTTCCGGAAAGGGTATCGGCCCGGCAGCCTCTGACTGGGTCTTCGCCTGAGCCGCCGCCTCCTCGTCAGCACTCCCTTCGGCGCCGGGCTGGTAACCTCCGCTTATCCCGCTTTCACCCTCGCTCCGCTCGGCAGGCAGCCCTCCGCCGCTTTCCTTGCTGTCTTTGATCTCGCGGATGAGCGCCATTACGGGAAGCTCCGCCTTGGTCTTGGTCGCGGAGCCGTTCAGATCGCCGGCATCATCGTTGCGCGCCACTTCGCGAGAGGCATAGGCAATCGGCTGCGCAACTGGGCTGGGCCCATGATCCAGATCGGAAGCAGCGTGCGCGGCGGCCGGAGGAGCGGCCACCTCGTCACTGCGCGCCGGCGTGGGTCTCGGCGGCACATGGTCGAGCGTTTCTGCGTTGAGGTGTCGGAGGCGCCCTCTCATCGCGGCCGGACCGGATGCTGCTGCGGGTGCCGCGGCGGGCTCCTGCTCTGCAGGCACCAGATCAGCCGAGGGCTTGCCGGGCGGCGGCTTGCCCTGCCACACGACCTTATAGCCTTTGGGCACCTGCCACCCGGAATAAGCCGTTCGCACCAGATCCTCGCCACAGCGCAGACACCTGGTGAAATAATAGCCATCGTTCCAGTGCGCGACCGGATCGGGTCTGTGCCAGCCCATCGCACAAAGGCCGCTGGCGCGGTGATGTTGGTCGCGGCTCAAGAAACGACCTCGGCGCAGTCAGGAATTAACTGCACCAGTTCCACCGGCGGACGCCTCGTTTGTTGCGCGTGCATGGCGTCAGAACTCGGGTTCGCCGAACACGTCATAGACGCGCCGGGATTCGAGCAAGGCCCAGGCATTGGCGAGCGAGGCAGCAATGAAGGAGATGCGTGCCTCCCTTCGCGAATCGTAGAGGTTCATGAAGTCGTGGAACTTGTTGATCGAGGTGCATTGAACAAGGAAGCCTGGCAATGCAGAGCGAAGCTCGCTTTCCAGGAGAGCCGAACGGCCATTCGTGTAGCGAACCGCGTCCGCCCTCGGTGCAGAACTTGACTTCGCGACTCCGCAAAGGAGTTCCTCCATCTCCTGCAGCGTTTCCCGGATGGTCTTGTGCTCAACCACGACATTAGGCGCTCGTGCTGCCAAGCCCGCTCTCCTTGCTCCTTGCTCGGCCGATCACTATTCGATGTAAACGGCCGACGGCTTCGGATCGTGCGCCGGCTCGACCAGTTTCAGCCTGTGCGCTTCGCTGCCAACATCCTCGATTGGCCTGCGCCGGATCTGGCCCTCCAAAATCGCGCCGTTCGCGACCCGAAGCCGGTGATAAAGAATGTCGCCCGTGACGCGAGCCGTTGCTTCAACGGCAAGATCCTTGGTGTCGATCGCGCCTTCCACGGTGCCGGAAACGCGGACGCGTTCGGCAGTGATGCTGCCGTTGACCGAGCTATTCTCGCCCAGGATCAACGTGGCGCAGCGAACGTCGCCGTGCACCCGGCCCTCGATATGCAGATCGACCGTCGCCTCGATGTTCCCCGTGATGGTGATGTCGGCACCGATGACCGACACCTGATTGACCTCCGCGCTGTCGCGCCTTTCCGCATTATCCATCTTCACTTGCCTCTCATGATCGAGCGGCCAGGGCGGTACATCCGTCGCCTTACGCGTGCGTGGCGCAGCTTGCATGACTTCCCCCGGTCCGGGACTGTTTACGCGGCCAATCAACTGGGCCTGGTGGTCACCATACATGACCCCGCCACTCCCCTCAAAACGTTTCTTTTTTCTTAGCGCTTGCGGCCCGTAGTGGGACAATCTTGCCACTTTTGGAGTGGCCGGGACCCTGCAGCAGGTGTGGGTGTTTGCCCCCCCTGCCCTTGGTTACGCAGCACAATCGCTTCAGATCGACGCGCTCTGCGCCGCTCGAAGTCAGCTTGGGACGGCAGCCTCGAACGCGCTGCTTTTCTGTTCGCCTGCAGCTGCAGATGAGAGGCTTCGAGAGGCTCAGCCCGAACCGGGTGAGTCGGGGAGTATCTGCCGAAAGGCTCAGACCTGAACCAGCATGGCGGTTGCGTACATGGTGACGGTGCCGAGGGTGACGCCCGCGAACGTGGTGCGCGACGTCCAGGACCGTCCGTCAGCGCGGGCAGCGCGGGCGAGATAAGCACCGACTTCCACGATCACCTGCAGGATGGCTCCCGCCCCAACGCCGAGTGCAAGCGCCGCCCAATGTGCGGCAAAAGCGAAGCTCCCGATCCAGATGCCCGCAACGGCCGGAAGGCCTGCAAGGGCAACCAGCCAAACGAACGTCTGGAAGCGCGGTTTTTCGGCCAGCATCGGCGCCGCAATGCCGATCCCCTCCGTGATGTTGTGCAAGGTGAATCCGATCACCAGGAACGAGCCCAGCGCCGCTGCGCCGGTTGCAAAGGCAGCGCCGATGGCGAGCCCTTCGCCCAGATTGTGCAAGCCGATGCCGAGGGCGATGGCAGTTGCAAGACCGACGCCGCTCAAAGCTCTGCCCTTGCGCCGCCCGATCGCCATCAATGCCGCAAAGCTCAGCGCGGCCGGGATCCAGACAAGCGCCGGCCCTTCGAATTCGGGCGCGGCTTCATCGGCAAACTCCAGCCCCTCGGCGAGCGTGTCGACGAGCAGAAACGCGAGCAGCCCGATCGTGATCGCCAAGGCGAATTCGAACGCCACCGGGCCGCTGGCGCGGAGCGCAGGGTAGAACATCATGCCAAGGGCGATCGGGACCACGCCGACGAAGAGGCCGATCAGCGCAAAGAAAATGAGCCGATTGGCGCTGAGATCCGGAGTCGGCGTTGCCACCTCGATGCTGTGCTCGAACAAGGCGCCGGTGCCGGTGACGAAGCTCAGATTGTGAGCTTCTCCCGCCACCCACGGATAGGGAATGTTGAGCCAGGCGGTGCCCATCCGGCCGAGCGGGCCCGCCGGGTCCTGGCGGAACGTCCAATAAGCGCCGTCGACCTGCACTTGAACGATTTTGACCGGTTCCGAGCCGCCCGCGCGCACACGTACGCCGATACCGTGTTCGTCGAGCACGGTGCGTTCAACCGTCAGCGTTTCAACCGGGGGAACCGCGCCCGTGTAGGTCCGCAGCGGATCGCTTGCCAGAAACGCGGCGGCGATGACCAGGATCAGCAGGATTGGCAACACCGCCAGGAGGATCGGGCGGCTCATGCCCTCACCTCGAACACGCTCATCCAGCCAAGCTCGGCGAACTCTGACTGGTGGGCGTGAAACATGTAGCGGCCGGGCTCATGATCCTTGAAGCTGAACTCGAGAATCCCCCGCTGCCCCTGGATCTGCATCACCGTGTCGATGGTCTTGAGCGTCGGTGTCAGAGTGGTGCCGTGATCGTAATAATCGAAGAAATTCGCGTGGAGATGGAGCGAGTTCAGCGGATCGAATTCGGTGACGTTGATGAGGTAAAGCCGCACCGGCCGATCACGCGCGATGACGATGGGACGTTTGGTGTAAGCGTGCGCAACGGTGTTCACCGCGTAGACTTCGTTCTCCTCGTCGAAATTGGTGTCGAACGCATTCATCACCAGGACGAATTCCTGCCACCGCGCATTTTCGGGCGTTCCCAGCACACGCGAGCGCGCTGCCTCCTGCTCCTCGCCGCGGCGGCCCGGGTCGGGATCGATGATGAAAGCGCCGTAAAGCCCCTTGTGTATGTGCCGCTTCAGCGGCACCGAATGGCAATGGTATAGGTGGCAGCCGAACGGCAACGCATCGAACTCGTACACGAACTCGCCCCCCGGAAGCACGTTCCCCGCGCCGGGCACACCGTCCATCCTCGCCGAGTGAATGCCATGGAAGTGGATCGAGTGCGGGTGCGATCCAAAGTTCTGGAAGCGAATTCGCACCCTGTCGCCTTCGCTCACGCGCAAGCTTGGGCCCGGGACGCGCCCATTGTAGGTCCAGGCCGGAAACATGAGGCCGGGAGCGATCTCGATTTCCTTGTCCTCGGCCGTCATCTCGAACTCACGCAAGGTCCGTCCGTCGGGCAGCCGCGACACCTTGCCCGTGTCCCAATCGGTCAGGATCTGGTGCGGATCGAAGCCGTTGCGCGCGTGATCGACCTCGCCCGGGGTGATCATTCCGTCATGCTTGCCGTGATCATCGGCTTCGGCCGCCCCGGCGGACCCGCGCGACGGCGGCTGCGCATTGGCGGCGGGCGCCCCGAGTCGCGTCGCTCCGCCGAGCAGAGCGCCTCCGGCCAGGAAAAGCCGGCGCGACACTGCGTTTTTCCACCACCCGTTCATGCTGTCTCCGCTCGGCCACCCAAAGGGTGAGGGCGCCGAAAATCGCTGATGCGTCGGCTGCAGGTTGTAGCCATGGCTACATTTGCTCGCAATGGTTTCCTTTGAAACCCGCCTCCGCTAGGTTCGGTTTGGGGGTGAAGTGTGGGGAGGCCGATTGCGTGATTAACATGGCAGAGGAAGGCGACGGCGCGCGCGACGGAGGCCGCATCCCTGCGCCTGATCAGCAGGTGGCGAATTTCTGCCAGACACGCCGCGCGCGCAGAACCGAAATCGCCGAAGATTATGTCGAGCTCATCGCCGACCTCATCGACAGCGGCGGCGAGGCGCGCGCCGTGGACATCGCGCGCAGGCTCGGCGTCAGCCACGCCACCGTCATCAAGACGATCGGTCGACTGCAGCGCGACGGGCTGGTGGTGAGCAAGCCCTATCGCTCGATCTTCCTGAGCGACGCCGGCCGCCGGCTGGCCGAATGGTCGCGAAGCCGCCACGACCTCGTGGTCAAGTTCCTGCTCGCGATCGGCGTCAGCGAGGAGACCGCTCATGCCGATGCCGAAGGCATGGAGCATCATGTCAGCCCGGAAACGCTTGCGGCATTCGAACGGCATATTCAGCGCCAACGAAGCAACGGTTGAAGGCCTCGCGACCGTGGCAAGGTGGAACGACCCGGCAGCTAATTTGGGCCCCTGGCTGCGCATTCCGGTAAGGGCATGCGTCCTTGCGCTCGCATTGCTGCTTTCCGCTGCAATCGGCCCCTACAGGGCAGAAGCTGTGGCCACGTCCTGCTCGATCACGAGTAGCGGCGTCGCCTTTTCTCCCTACGACACGGTCAGCAAGGCGGCCGTGGACGGGCTCGGCACAATATCGGTGACGTGCGCCGGGAAAGGCACAGATACGCTCAGCCTGAGTCTCGTCGGGGGCAATAGCGGGTCCTGCTCATCCAGGGTGATGAAGAACGGGAGCGCGGCTCTCGGTTACCAGATCTATCAGAACAGCAGCCGCACCACCGCCTGGTGTGACGGCGCGAACCGCCTGGAAATCGCTTTCGACTTCTCGCTGGGCGAAACACAAACCAGGAGCGTCACCATGTACGGCAGGGTCGGGTCGGGCCAGAACCCGAGCTACGGGTCTTACTTCGACACCCTGACGCTGATTCTCAGAAAGGGTGGCGCAACGATGGCGACCGGCACCGCCGCGATCAGCGGCAGCGTGGCGGCAACCTGCGCCTTGTCCGCCTCCACGCTGGGTTTTGGGAGTTACACTCCGAGCACAAGCCTGGACAGCTCAGCCGTCATCACTGTCAACTGCTCGAGCGGGAGCGCCTACAGAGTGAGCGTGGATGGCGGCCAAAATCTGAGCGGCGGATCGCGGCGTCTGGCCGGCCCGGGCGGAAGTTTTCTGAATTACCAATTGTTCAAGGACGCGGCCCGGACCAGCGCGTGGGGCGACGGTACGGGGCTTGGTGCCAAGCTCGACGGCACCGGCAACGGCAGCAACCAAAGCCTGCCGGTTTATGGCCGCATTCCAGGCAGCCAGAATGTCCGCGCGGGCAGCTATAGCGATGCCGTCCAGGTAACGGTTGAATATTGATTCAGGGCTCCTCGCGGAGAACCTCAGTGAGCTTCAATGGTTGGAGCGCCCGCGATTGCTTGCACGTGAAGGTACCAAGGCGTTGCTCGGCTGTGTCGCCCTTCCGAAACGGCAGGGTGAAATCGCAGCTTCGATCGCCCCAAGCAAGCCGCATTGGGTTGGACGCCGCAAGGCCAGTCACATACGCTTCGCCGCCAGGGGCAACAACGAAGCTCTCCATCGATTGAAGGTTGGTGAGCGTCGCTCCGGCCGGCAGGGGAACGCCGTCTTCACCCACCAGCTTGATCAATCCGCCGGCCACCTTTGCGGAGCCGAACCGAACCACCACACCGCTGCGCAGATGGGGCCGAACAGTGCGCTCTGCTTCCGATAGCGAGAATTCGAACGGAACATCCGCAGGCTCGATCCGGATCTCATTGGCATCATAGGCCTGGAGGCGCGGCACGAGCACGATGCCTGCCTGGTTGGTGCGGCCGACGAGATGGTTGTTGGCGTAAACGCGCACGCCTTCAACGCCGTCCACGCGGACCTGGGCAAAGCTGTCCGTCAGCCTGCGGGACGCAAACACAGCGCCGCCCATCAGCCCCACCGTTCCGGAAGTCCCGGCCCGGAGGCCCGTCTGCCCGCTCGAGCGCGTCAACTCGGCTTCGTACAGCCCGCGGGAGCCCTGGTAACCGACCCAGCCATCGATGCGCCGGAAGTCCCCGTCCGAGGCGGAGGCGCGGTAGCCAAACCCGCTCCCGACCGGAAGGCTTTGTTGGAGCCCGGCAGTCCCTGAGCGTCTGCCCGAGCCAAGTTCGACCGAACTACTCGCGCTGCGGTTGAAGCCAAGCGGCCGCGTCAGGAACAAGCCCAATCGCGTGCTTCTCTCACCAGCCACGACGTGCTGGGCGGTCAGCTGCACGCTGCCGATCCAGCCGAGCCGGAACGAAGCGCTCGCCCCGACGGCTTGAAAACTCGGTTCCGCCCGGCCATCCCGCAGCAGATAGCTAGCGCTGATACTCCCGAAGCCGGTCGGAAGTCCGGCAAAAGCCTGCAGCGTCTTGAAAGGAGCGGATTGCCCTTCGGGCAGGCCGACATAGCTATAGTGACGGCTCGTCAACTCGCCCCGCGCGCCGATCGAAAATCCGTCTGCCTGCCGATCGAAGCCCAATGCAACCAGGCCCCCCTTATGGTGCCTGGTTTTGCTTGCTGCCACTGAAGCGCTGAAAACGCCGAGGCGGGACTGCAATAGGTCGGCGCCCAGCCCGAGAACCTGTTTGCTCCGCGTCGCCTCGAGGTGCAGCTCGCCGGTGAAATCGTCGGTAAAGCCGTAGCGATGCGTGGCTGAAACGGCCAGCGCGCCGTAGGAATCGCCTGCACCACCATAATTTTCCCTGAGGAAGCCCAGTTCATAGGAAAAGTCGTGTAGCTTCTTCCGAAGAAGCTGAGGCGCGGCGTAGTAGGATTGGGTGGTGATGCTTTCGCGCCCGAGCGCGTCGCGCACGATCAGCCGAACGTCGCCGGAGCCGCTGATCACGGGCAGCTCGTCAAGCCTAAACGGCCCCGCCGCCACTTCACGCTGGCTGGCTAGTGCGTTGTTGACGAAGACATCGACCACTGAAGGAGCCGCTGCACTGCCTGAAACGGAGGGCAAGGGCAGGGTCAGGAAACCTGGCTGCGTCGCGAAATTTCTTGCCAGCTGGATGCCGCCAAATCGAAGCGGCGCCCCGCCGGTGCCACCGCGTGTGAAGCTGTCACCGATCCGGAGAGAGCTCATTCGCTCCGGACTGTCGAACGTCCAGCTGGTATCGAGCCGCGTCAAGCGCGATTGGTCGCCAATCCGTGCCACGGCCGTTGCCGCCGCCACGCCCCTGGATGTGAAAAGCACGGCTTCGAACGCGCCACCCAAGCTCTTCTGGCTCCCGCTCTTCTCGGCAAGAAGATCGTAGTTCAGATAGGCGCCGAAGCTTTCAGCCTGTGCAGCGACTTTCCTGCTTGGGGCTAGCGAAACGGTGCTGGATTGAAAGGCTTCGGCCGCGGCTTCGATGCTGAGCCGCTGATTTGCCGAGTCTTCGGCGGTTCTGACGCCCACAAGCTCGCTCAGCAGGTAATAGTCTTCGCCCTCGAAGACCAAGGAAGGCTGCTGCGGGAGCCGCAGCCGCCAGGAGTGGAAAGCTGCTCGAGGGGCATAAATTCTTCCGGTGGGATCGCGCACAAGGGCGGCCACCTCCTGCGCAATTCCGTTCAAGCTGACTTCGAGCAGCACGGGGCTCAGCTTCGGGGCATCGCCCACTTGCGCCACCGCAGGCTGCGCGATGGCCAAGGCTGCCGAAGCAGCCGCCAAGAGGAGGCCGTTAAGGCTGGTCCTGCACAAGGGCCTCAGCCGTTTCTTCGCCGCCCGGCTTCACCAAGATCAACTTCAGCGGCTTGCCGGCCGCAAAGTCGGCTTTGGTGCTGGCACTCCAGATCCGCGTGCTGCCCGGAAGCACCACGCCGGCTCGGTCGACCAGCGTGGTCCGGGCACCTTTGCCATCCTGCAAGTCGATGCGGCTGATCTGGTCGTGAAGCGTGCCGCCATTGGCTGCTTTCAGCTCCAAAGCCCCGTCCTTGCTCCGCACCGCCGACCACTCCACGTTGGCGGCGCTTTTCAACT
>JADDQD010000023.1:14842-17391 GCA_016781555.1 Pseudomonadota bacterium
CTGCTTGTAAAAAGGGAGGTTGAGCCGAAGCGAAACGCGGATACCTGCCGTCTCACCTGCCGGGCGGGGGATTTCCTCGAGGATGACGCGGTACGCGACCTCATCGTCGCTTGCTGCTTTCCTGAGGCCGACGCGGATCAGTTGGGACCCACGCGGGCCAAGGGTGAAGATCGGCGGCGACGCCAGCATGTCGCTCGTTTCCGAGTAGATGTCTTTGCCGCTTTCCTGAGTCCATTTGTAAGTGACGACCCGAATCGAAACCGGCTCGTCCGCTTCGTTTTTGACCGTGATCGCCCCCACCGGCCGATTGTGCGGCACCGTTATGTTGATGGGGCTGACCTGAAAGGTCCCTGCAAGCGCCGAAGAGGCGGCGAGCGGACACAGCGCGACAAGAGCGATTGCTGCCACCAAGGATTGGCGGCCGACCCCAACGAAGCTCATGCCCGCCCCCGGTTTAGTAAGTTACGGTAACAGTAACCGAATCGGAATAGCTACCCAAGGCCGCGTCATTCTGTCCAGTCGGCACGCTTGCGTAGATCGTTCGCGGTTGTTCCGACCCAGTGCCGACGCTTGATATTGGAGCGCCGCTCGTGCCGTTGCCCCACAATGTGGTGCGAGCGGCGTCGGTGTAGAGCACGTAGTTCAGGGTCTTGGTCGAGTCGCTGTTATGCGTCATCCTGCGGGTGTCCACCGACGCTCCCGATCCGTTGCCGACGCTTGCAGTGGCCGACCAACTGGTTCCGTTGGTGCACTTCACCGTGATGCCGCCGGTTGCGCTTGCAGCGTTCGTGCTGAGGACGTTGACGTTACCAAAAGCCACCGAAGACGCGGAAACCGTGCAATTGTCGCTCACCGTCGCGCTGACACCCATTGAGCTGGTTTCGGTCGCGGCAAATGCTGCACTGGGGGAAATCACGGCAAGCGCCGCACACGAAATAGCAACTAAAGAAGGCGCTTGATAGCGACTCGGAAAAGGCATGAGTTTCCCCTGTTTGAGCTTGGTTGGTGTGGTTACTACGATGGGAAGGTTAAGAGACGGTTAGGGCTATTCGATGCGGCTTCATTCCTCCTCTTCCGGGTTAAAGCTCGGCGCGATGCTGCTCCTCGCGGCGTTCGCTGGCGCGTCGGCGCGTGCCGTCCAGGGAAGTTCGGAAATGAATGTGGGAGCTAACGTCGTCGGCTCGCTCGAGACGTTCGAGACGACGGGCGACCAGGGGCAGGCCGTCCTCCGTGTCACGGCGCCGGGCGACGCCATCCTTTCTGCCGATCCAGGGGTCGAAGTGAGCGGGACACCCGGTTCCTGGACTGCAACCGCGACGGGACAAGGTTCGCGACCGCTCTACGTGACGATAACCTTTTAGCTGGCGTGCATCGCCTCGGCTGAGAAGCATCGGCTCATGACGAGCGGCCCAACGCCTCCCGCACCGCATTCAGCACTGCGTCAGGCCTGCTGTGATGGAGCATGTGGCCGACCCCCTCGATCCGAGAGTGGCGGGCATTCGGCAGCGTCCTTGCCAGCGGCACCGCCTGACGCAAATCCTCCACAATGAGATCGGCCATGCCGCTCAGCACATGGGCCGGCGTCTGGATGCTCTCAATGTTTATTCTGGCGTGGGGCGCAAGAGGATGGATGGCCGCAAAGTCCTCGCCATTCGCCACCGCGGCGTCCGGGTCGAGGATCCTTTCCCAGGGATAGGTTCGCTTCCAGTTCTCGGGCGGTTTGTCGGGAGCAAACATCACCCGATGCATGATCTCCAGCATCGCACGATCGAAAGTGCCGGCCATTATCCTCGCCCACAGCGGGCCGACGATCGGCGCTGCCCGCGGCGCAAACATCGAGTGCTCGAGCGGACGGAGTTCCGGAAAGGCGATCGGCCCGACAAAGGACCAGGTGCGAAACCGAGTCGGGGAATTGCTCGGCATAGGCAAGGGCAACGAGTCCGCCCAGACTGTGCCCGACGAGCACCGGACGTTCGACGTCCAAAGCTCGCAGTCCATCATGAACCTGCGCGGCCTGAGCCCGGGGCGATCCGCCGCCACGGGGTCTGCGGCTGAGGCCGTGCCCCGGCCGATCGACCGCGATCGTTCGGCCGAGCCCGCTCAGGCTCTGGAACATGCCGGTCAGCCAATCCTGGTGCGTGGCAAAGCCTCCGTGGAGGAGAACGATGTCCCGCCCCTCGCCAGCCGTTACGATGTGAAGCGAGTGCTCGGGTCCGAGTTCGAGCGTTGTCGCAGAGTAAGCCATGATGCGAGAACCCGCGAGCCAGCCGCCCGGGTCCCAGCGTCGGCGTCGCTCGGCTGAGTGTCTCGAAATCGATCGAACCCGAGCCCCGAGCGCAGCCGAGGACTTAGGCTCGTTCCCGTTCATGCTGACGGGAACGAGCCTATTTCACCTTTGATCGCCGTGTTTTCCGAGCCGTCAGGTGATTCCGCCCGACTAGAAAGCACTCCAGGCGAGGGGCTCCAAACCGAGTGGGGACCCTCGCGGGGGCAAAGGCAACGCTCGGATGGCCGCCGGCCTAGACCTTAGGAAAAGGGCCTGATTCAAG
>JADDQD010000143.1 GCA_016781555.1 Pseudomonadota bacterium
CTGGCTACCGTTTTCCGCCTGACATCATCCAGCGTGCGGTCTGGATGTATCTCCGCTTCACGCTCAGCTTCCGAGATGTCGAGGAACTGCTGGCCGAGAGGGGCATCGTGGTCACCTATGAGAGTATCCGGCGCTGGGTCGTCACCTTTGGCCCAGTGATCGCCCGCAGGCTGCGGGCCAGACGCCCGAAGCCGCATGGACGATGGCACCTCGATGAGATGTGCGTCCAGATTGGCGGTAAGCTGATGTACCTGTGGCGCACGGTGGATGCCGAAGGCGAGGTCCTGGACGTGCTCCTCCAGGCCAAGCGCGACACGAGGGCGGCTCGCAAGCTCATGCGCAAGCTGCTGAAGAAGCAGGGCATGTCTCCTGACGAGTGGGTCACGGATAAGTGCCCCGCCTATGGGGCTGCGCTCCGCGAGCTGAAGCTGACCAGGGCGCCTCATACTCGGCGCAAGCGGGCCAACAACCGAGCGGAAAGCTCCCATGTTCCGGTGCGACGACGAGAGCGGAAGCTGCAAGGCTTCAAGTCGCCCAGATCAGCCCAGCGGTTCTTGTCCTTGCATGCAGCCACTTACAACACATTCACGGTGACTCGTCACCTCGTCTCAGCTCGTACCTACCGCCTCTTCCGAGCCGAGGCGTTCGAGGCATGGCGCAATGCGGCCGGGGCCGCCGCCTGACATGGGCTCATGCGCAGCTTCTCGCGGCCACGTCCAACAAGTTGACAAAGCCCATCAGCTTGCCACCAATGCGGACCGCCATCTCATCCAAGTGCCATCGTCCATGCGGCTTGGGGCGTCTGGCCCGCAGCCTGCGGGCGATTGTCGGGCCGAAGCTGAGGACCCAGCGACGGATGCTCTCGTAGGTGACCAGGATGCCGCGCTCGGCCAGGAGCTCCTCGACATCTCGGAAGCTGAGGGTAAAGCGCAGGTACATCCAGACCGCACGCTGGATGATGTCAGGCGGGAAGCGATAGCCAGAGTACGAGAGCGGGAGCATGCTAGGCAGCTACGACCCCGAACAGGGCACAGGCAAGGCCCCAACGTGACAAGGCCCCTGGCTCCTCGAACGGCACGGGTTCCAGACACCCCTGTCACAAACACAAGCCACCTGCCATTCCGCATCAATCCTGTTATAGCATATATGTCTCTTATGCCTTGGACATCTTGTCGGGCACGCGGCTAGCTCGCTAGTGCTTGAATTGGGCATGCCCACGGCACAAAGGACGCTTAGTGATGATACTCGGCATTGGAGGGACCACGCGCGCCGGCTCTGTCACTGAACGGGCTCTCGCGGTCAGTCTCAGGGCGGCGACAGCGGAGGGGGCCGAGACAGTCATGATTGCTGGTCCCGACTTGATCCTGCCGATGTACAGTCCGGGGGAGGTGGAGCGAACGCCTCAGGCGCGACGTCTCGTCGACGCACTGCGGGCCTGCAGCGGCCTCATCATCGCCTCACCATCCTATCACGGCTCTATTTCAGGGCTGGTCAAGAATGCTCTCGACTATGTCGAGGACCTTCGCACAGAGCCGCGCGTCTACCTGGATGGCGTAGCGGTCGGGCTTATCTCCTGTGCCGGCGGGTGGCAGGGCGCGGGCCAGACACTGGCGGCCCTGCGCTCGATTGTGCATGCATTGCGAGGCTGGCCTACCCCCCTCGGCGCGGCGCTCAACACGTCGATCCCGCTCTTCGAAGAGAATGGCGAATGCCTTGACCTGTCGTCCAGGTTCCAGCTCGAGACAGTTGGTCGTCAGGTGGTGGAATTCTGTCGGATGCGATCCGCCATCGAACCGGCCATACGAAACGGCACAGGACGGCGCGAGTTCGTTTAGTTAGCTCGCGCTGCCGAAGGGTCATGTATCAGAGGAGCGGGCGTATGTACGTTCGAATCTATTGGGGGAAGACGCAGCCGGGCGCCTGGCCGGACATCGAGGCAAAATATCGTGAGTTGAACGCGATCCCTATTCCCGGACTGAAGGCGCGATGGGTCACGCAGGACACCAATGACCCCGACAGCATGTTTACGATCACGCTCTGGCAGGACATAGAAAGCATCCGCGACTGGGAGGCTTCGCCAGCCTATCGGGAAACTTTTTTAGCCGCCGTTAAGCCGTTCTTGATCGGCTCGCACACAGTGTCGCTGTGCGAGGTGAAGGTCGCGAGCGACTGGAGCGCGTAGGCTCGTCTCAGGCCTGACGCCCCACGTCAGCGTCATTTTTTCTCATTGGCGAGCCGGAGGACGGGAGCGAGGTCGATCGCGTTCACCTGATCGATCAGAGCGTTGGAGAACAGGTTCTCCGCCGGGACCGGCTTGTCGAGCAGCTTTTGCGAGATGAGGAACTGCTGCATACCATCCCAGTCGGCGGCCGACATGCTACCCCACTTTACGTCCTTATCCTTGATCTGCTTCCACAATTCGGCCGTGCGTGAGAGAACGTGGGATGACCTCCTCAACGCCTCCTCGTCAGAGAGCCCTTGCGGTTTGGTGAAAAGCTTCCAGTGCTCACGTACGGTCGCCTCCGGGTTCGCCTGCGCGAACGCGCTCCCCGCGACGATGCCCCGCAAGACTGCTGCCACGGTCTGGGGCTGTTCGCGCAGAAAGCGGGTGTTGACCGCTATGACAGTGCTCGGCGCCTCCCGTGTGAAGTAGCGGAACTTGGTCCCGAGCGCCTCGATCGCGGCGTGCTGAGCGCGGAAGAGCGCCAAAGCCTGGACGCGTCCGCTCCGCAGCGATGCAAGTGCCTGAGCGCCAATCCCGACCGGGATGAGCCCCACGCTAATATCCGGGTTCAGCCCAGCCTCCGTTAGCATCGCGCGCAGTGAGGGAATGGCGCCCGAAGCCAAATTGGCGACGCCGATGTTCTTACCGGCGAGGTCCTTCACCTCTCGAACATCGCTGTCCTCCGGGACGACAATCTCATAGATGTTGCCTCGGTAGTGGAGGTAGACCGCTGTCACGGGCAGGTCGGGGTTCTTAGACTTACCAAGGATCAGCACGTCCATGCCGAGATGGCCCATCTCGACCTGACCGGAGGCAATGAGCTGGAGCGTCGCCGCTGACCCGGCGGCCGAGCCGAACTCAACCGCTACCCCCTCCTGCCTAAAGAAGCCGAGAGGATTTCCAAGGAAAAGGGCCGCTTGATCGACCTCGACGACGGCAGCCGACGAGAAGAGCTTCACCGGCTTCTGTTGCGCAGAAACGGAAAGCGGGAGTAGTGCGCCCACTAGTGCGGCAAACCCGAGAAGCTTCAGACGCCAACCCTTCATCGATGCCTCCATCCATTTTCGTGTCACCGGTACCCCGCGCCGCTCGGCCGCGGGACGTGCGTGATTGGTCCGAGCGTCGCATAGAGCGCGCCCCCGAGGCGACACATGAGCTGGAGCGCCTCGGCCTTGACTCGGCCATCGCCCCAGATCTGGCGGTCCAGCCGGAACCAGACTACCTCGCCGAAAACGACGGATGCATCTCCCACCTGCACGATCCTTTCGAGCCGACACTCTAACGTGACTGGTGATCTCGCTACGCTAGGGGGACGTACCACCGACGAAGGCGCCTTCTCTATGCCGACAACATCGAATTCATCTATGCCGGGCGGGAACTCGGCCGAGGTCTCGTTCATCGGCCCAAGCAGGTCTGCTGAGACGAGGTTGACCACGAACTCTCGCGTGCGCTCAATATTCACGAGCGTGTCCTTGCGGCCGTTGGGGCGGTGCGGGGACGAATGGGTCGACGAGAACATCAGGACCGGCGGCGCACTCGATACCGCATTGAAGTAGCTGTGCGGTGCGAGGTTCGGTATACCCGCCTCGTCAAGGGTTGAGACCCACGCAATCGGTCGGGGTACGATAAGCCCCGTCATAAGGAAGCCGAGATCGCGGGGGGCCAGCGTGGCAGGGTCGATCTGAAGGGCGAGGTCAGCTTGCATCCGACTCAGTGCCCGCCGCCAACTGGCTCGCTCGACGCCATCCAAAATACGCAGCGCCGCTGCAGCCAGCGCAGGCTCGCATGCAGCGAGACGCCCATTATCGAAAGGATAACGAACAGCGAGAACGCGCCGGCAATGTCGAGTTGGTAGTTCGCCTGGAGGATGAGGAAGCCAATTCCCTGGTTAGCGCCGACGAACTCGCCGACGATAGCGCCGATTACGGCAAACACGATCGCTGTGTTCAGGCCGGCGAAAATGAACGGAAGCGCGTTTGGGAAGCGCAGGTAGCGGAAGATCTGCCAGCGCGAAGCGGACAGTGCCCCGAGTAGGTCGAGCCGGTCCTGATCAATGGCACGTAGCCCGGCGATCACGTTTACTAGCACCGGGAACAGCGAAACAAGTCCTACGACAAGGATCTTGGAGGTAAGTCCAAAGCCGAACCATACCACCATGAGAGGAGCGATCGCGACTTTCGGCACGGTCTGTAAGGCAACGATGTAGGGGTAGACAATCCGCTCCATAGTTGGGAAGACCACCACGATCATCCCTATTGTCAGACCGAGGCAGCTGCCGATGACGAACCCGACCAGCGCCTCCGTTGCGGTCACTACAGCATGGGTGAGGTAAAGACCACTCATCAGCCCTGACCAGAGCGCCCGCACAATCGCGGACGGCGGCGGCACGAGATAGCCTGGAACCTCGAAATAGCGGATCGTGGCCTCCCAGGCCCCCATCAGGACAACGAAGACGGTAAGCGGAAGTCCGTACCGGGACCAGAGTACTACAGTGTTCCAGCGCGGCAGCGCCGAGCTTGCAGCCCGGGGGTCGCCTTCACCAGTCAACACGCCCGCCATGACTTTCTCCTACTGCGACATGCCCTCCCAGAAGTCCGCGGATCTCACGGACCAGCATCCCGAATTCTGGATGGAGCATATCGTCCAGACTACGCATCCGTGGGAGGGGATTGTCCAGGGTCCGGAGCACCCGCCCGGGGCGAGCAGACATCACGACAATCCGGTCGGCGAGGAAAACGGCTTCCGGAATTGAATGGGTGATGAAGACTACAGTCTTGCCACTCGCGCTCCAGATACGCTGGAGCTCGAGGTTCATCTGCTCGCGCGTCATCGCATCGAGCGCTCCAAAAGGCTCGTCCATGAGGAGGAGGGGAGCATCGTAGACAAGCGCACGGGCGATCGCGGCGCGCTGCTGCATGCCGCCCGATAGTTCGTTCGGGTAGGACTTCTCGAACCCGGCGAGTCCAACGAGCGCCAACAGCTCGCGCGCCCGCTCCCGGCCACGGGCCGCATCGAGCTTGAGCACGTCAATTGGGAGGGTGACGTTCTCCAGGATTGTCCTCCATGGGAGGAGCACCGGGCTCTGGAAGACGATACCCACGTCCCCTCGGGGCCTGGTCACCTCGCGCCCATAAACGATCAGCCGGCCCCCAGTTGGGGGGCGTAGGCCCGTCACGAGCTTCAGTAGGGTGGATTTACCACAGCCGGACGGACCCACGACGGCGATGAATTCGCCGTCTCTAACCTCGAGCGAGATGCGGTCGAGCGCGTGGACCGACGTGTTACCACGCGCGAAGATCATGCTGACGTCGTCGACTGTAAGTGCGATGCGTCCCGTCTCGGGGGAGCGCTCGAGCGATAGCGTCTGCGCCCCCGATGTTCCGATCATGCTGGCCGCCTCCAGTTGGCCTCCACCTTGACGCACCGAACTCTTCTCATTTGGTGGCTCCGGCCTTCTTCAACACCGGCCCGAGATCGATCTTGTTGACATCGTCGATCAGCTCGGTGGTGAACAGGGTATCGCTCGCGACCGCCTTATCGAGCAGCTTCTGGTCGACGAGGAACTTCTGCATCTTGTCCCACTGTTCGGCGCTCATTTCGCCCCACCTCACAGAAGGGTCTCGGTAGTCCTTCCACAAGCGGGCAGTGGAGGTCAGGACATGCTTCTGGCGCTGCATCGCCTCGTCCTCGGAGAGGCCTTGCGGCTTGCCGAAGAGGCCCCAGAATTCACGGACGGTGGCCTCAGGGTTGGCCTGGGCAAACGTGGAGCCCTTGACGATGCCGCGCAGCGTCTTCACTACCGCTTCGCGATTGTCCTTGAGGAAGTTCGAGTTGACCACAATGACGGCGCTCGGCGCGTCGCGGGTGAAATAGCGGAATTTAAAGCCCAGCGTCTCGATAACTGCGTGCTGAGCTCGAAAAAGTGAGAGCGCCTGGACCCGGTTCGCCTTCAGCGCGGCAGCCGCCTGCGCACCATTGCCGACCGGAATAAGGCCGACGGCGCTATTGGGGTCGAGACCAGCGTCCGTGAGCGTCGCGCGTAGTGAGGGGATTGCTCCCGAGGCGAGGTTCGCCACGCCGATGTTCTTGTCCTTCAGATCCTTGACCTGC
>JADDQD010000205.1 GCA_016781555.1 Pseudomonadota bacterium
CGTGCACGGCCCAGGAAACCCGCCGCCAATGATCGATTCCTGACTTTACGGCATCGAGGTATCCCTCTTCGAGGCGGGCGAGGGCGCCTTCGTCGCCGCTTATCCGGCAGCGCGCGTAGGCGTCGTTCCACTCATAATCCCAGTAAGTCATCGTCACTGCGGCGATCCGATAGCCGCGCGTCGCGAGAAATCGGCGCACATCCTGACGTTTGGCCGGGTCATCGCCTTCGGCAAGAAACGGGTAGCGGAACCAGCGCCAGCTCTGCCGAGGTGAAAGTCGGCTGAGCAGCGGCTCGTTCAGGACGATGTCCGCCTGGTAGTCGGCGGCGGAAAGGTCGTTGAGGCTTCGATGCGACCACGTGTGATTGCCCAGTGGATAGCCGGCGCCCCGCCAGGCTTTGAGAACCGCTTCGCTCTCCGGCTCGCTTTCGACATGGGTGCCGTTCGCAAAACCGTAGACGGCGGGCACGGCCGCCGCCTTCAACGCAGCAAGCATCTGCTGGGCGACGCTGAGGCGCGTCTCGCCCGGGGGAAGCGGGCCATGGACGGGAAGATCGTCAACGGTGATCGCCATTTCTAGGCCGCGTGGTTCGGCCGGGGACGCGATGAGGAGGGCTGCGGCAAAGAAAAGGCGGGAGATGAGAGTCATGTGCTGCCTTCTGCCATCGCAGGCGACAGCTCGGCAATCGCCGGATTGCGGACATGGAAGGAGACTGGCCGTCGAAAGGGCGACGCGCCAGGCGGTCAGCCTTCCGAGCGCCCGAAGTCGGGCCGGGCGACGTCCTGGCCTTGCTCGACCAACCCGCGGCGGATCGCGCGGGTGCGCGTGAACAGTTCGAACAAGGTGTCGCCGTCGTCCCAGCGGATCGCCCGCTGGAGCATCGTCAGATCCTCGTGAAAGCGCTGAAGCATGTCGAGCACGGCTTCCTTGTTGGCAAGGAAGATGTCGCGCCACATGGTCGGGTTTGACGCGGCGATCCGGGTGAAGTCTCGAAAGCCCCCCGCAGAATATTTGATCACCTCGCTTTCCGTCACCTCCTCGAGGTCGGAGGCGGTGCCGACGATCGTATAAGCGATCAGGTGGGGGAGGTGGCTGGTGACGGCGAGCACGAGATCGTGGTGCTTTGCGTCCATGATCTCGACCTTGGCGCCGAGCTGACGCCAGAATTCGGCGACAGCCTCGACATCGGCCGGAGCCGCCTCCTCGTCCGGTGTCAGTATGCACCAGCGGCCGCGGAACAGGCTCGCGAAGCCGGCGTCTGGTCCGCTATTCTCCGTGCCTGCCACGGGATGCGCGGGCACGATGCGGGCCCCGGGCAGCCGCTGGCGGAGCGCCGTCGCGACGCTTGCCTTGGAAGAGCCGACGTCGCTCACGATCGCTGCCGGAGGAAGAGCGGCCGCGATCTCGGCCGCAGCCGCATCCATCCCGCCGACGGGGACGCACAGGATAACGAGGTCCGCTTCGGCGACCGCTTCGGCTGCGCTGGAGGGGGCTTGGTCGAGAAGGCCGAGCTCGCGCGCACGGGCGCGCACCTTGGCGTCGGCATCGTAGCCGGTGAGAGTGGCGCCCGGCATATGTTCCCGCACCGCGCGGGCGATGGAGGAGCCAATGAGACCGAGCCCGATCAGGGCCACGCGTGCGAAGGGAGCCACTAGTAAGGCGGCTTGTCGAGGCCCTTGGGGCTCTTGGTGAAGATCTCGCATCCCTCTTCGGTGATGCCGATCGAATGCTCGAACTGCGCCGAAAGCGAGCGGTCGCGGGTGACTGCGGTCCAGCCGTCCTCGAGCACCTTGCAAGCGGATTTGCCGATATTGATCATCGGCTCGACGGTGAAGAACATGCCGGGGCGAAGCTCCGGCCCGGTGCCGGGGCGCCCGACATGGACGACTTCGGGCGCATCGTGGAACAGCCGCCCGAGGCCGTGGCCGCAGAAATCGCGGACGACCCCATAGCGATGCTTTTCGGCGTGCGATTGGATCGCATGGGCGATATCGCCGAGATGGTTGCCGGGCTTTGCCTGTTCGAGCCCGAGCATCAGGCACTCGTAGGTCACTTCGACGAGGCGGCGCGCCTTCACGGGAACGTCGCCGACCAGGTACATGCGGCTGCTGTCGCCGTGCCAGCCGTTCAGGATCGGGGTCACGTCGATGTTGACGATGTCGCCGTCCTTGAGCGCCCGGTCGCCGGGGATGCCGTGGCAGACCACGTGGTTTATAGAGGTGCAGCAGCTCTTGGTGTAGCCGCGATAGCCGAGCGTTGCCGGAATACCCCCGGCCTCCACCGACATCCGGTAGACGATATCGTCGATTTCCTGGGTGGTGACGCCCGGCACCACATGGGGCACGAGCGCGTCGAGGATTTCGGCGGCGAGCCGGCCGGCGGCGCGCATCCCGGCAAAGCCTTCCGGCCCGTGCAGCTTGATCGAGCCGCTCCGCGTGGCGGGCGCTTCGGCGCTGGTCTGATATTCGATCATGGCGCAGATATAGACGCTGAAGGCTTAAGCTACAACGAAAGGCTGGAAGCGGGGCCTTTCCTTCTCGCCGCCAGCAATTAGAGGCTAGCGAGCCTCCCCGGGAGCGTCGGAGCCAATCGACGCCGTGAGGCGGAATGGAGCGAAGGTGGACGGCGAACGGATCTGGACTGCGGGGCTGGTGATCATCGGGGACGAGATACTCTCCGGCCGCACACAGGACCGAAACGTTGCCCAGATCGCCGCCTGGCTCAATCTTCAGGGGATCCGCCTCCGCGAGGTCAGGATCGTCCCGGACGTGAAGGAGCGCATCGTAGAGGCCGTGACGGCGCTGGCGCAGGCGAGCGATTATCTTTTCACCACCGGGGGCATTGGGCCGACGCATGACGACATCACAGTTGACGCGATCGCCGACGCGCTCGGCGTCGGCGTGGTCGAGCATCCCCGGGCCCGCGCCGCGCTCGAGGCTCATTATGCGAGCCGCGGCGGGCTCACCGAGGCGCGGCTCCGGATGGCGCGCGTACCGGACGGCGCCGAGCTCATCGAAAACCCGATGTCGGGCGCTCCTGGCATTCGCTGCGGCAATATCTTCATTCTGGCCGGTGTGCCGCACATCGCCACCTTGATGCTGGAGGCCTTATCCGGGCAGCTCGAAGGCGGAAAGCCGCTCCTTTCGCAAACGGTCGGTTGCTGGACGGCCGAAAGCGAGGTGGCGGATCTGCTCGAAGAAGCCGAGCGAGCGCATCCGGGCTGCCAAGTGGGCAGCTATCCCTTTTTCCGCGACGGCCGAGTCGGCGCGAATTTCGTGATCCGGAGCACGGATGCTGCGACGCTAGAAGCATGCGCCGCAGATCTTGCCGCCAGGCTGGAGCAAAGTGGACGGAGCGTGGTCAAGGACGGGATCTGAGCCCCCCGGCAGCGGAAAAGCTCCGTCAAGCAGCACCCGCAGCTTCGGAACGGAGCCGCTTCACAACCTCCTGCAGTGCCGGCATCAAGTCACGGGGCCCGCGATAGCCGTGGGTGACGAGGACATAAGCACCGTCCGCGTTTGGTCCGACCAGCAGCGTCGGGAAGCCGCGGATGCCGGCTTGCTGGGACAGCTGGTAATCCTGCCAAGTCTCCTGACGGACCTCCTCCGAGGCGAGGCGGGCGAGGAACAGATCGCGGTCGAGGCCCTGCTCCGCGGCCAGGTCCGCGAGGGTTTGAGGCTGGGTGACGTCCTGATTTTCGGCGTAGAAGGCGCGCTGGACGCGGTCGAAGAAGGATGCTTCCAGCAGCGGATCCTCGCGCCGCACGGCCACCACGGCGCGCGCGGCAGGGTCGGTGTCGTAGACAAAAGTCTCGCGATCGAAAAAGCCGAAATCGAACGGCTGCCCGGAGGCTTGCTGGACATGCTCCCAATGGTGCCTGACCTCCTGCCTGGCAGCCTCGGTCATCGGCTGGTCCGTTCCGGGGCGTAATCCGCCCATGACGAGCCGGATCGGAAGTCCATGGCCATAACGGTCGCGGATCGCCCGGATCGAAGGCGCAAAGCCCCAGCACCAGGAGCACATGGGATCGGCGAAATAGATCGCGATTGCGCCGCCGCTTGGCATCAGAACCGCTCCGTCCACGGTCGCAGATCGGGTTCGAAGGTCCAGGCGCTGCGATGCTGGACGTGGAGCTGATAAAGCGTTTGGGGCATGGTATCTCCAGCAGAAAGGATGCGAGCGGCTCGACAAGCGAACGCATCAATGGTCGGGCATGGTTCCCGCCGGGTCTCGGGTCTTTCTTCCTGTAGAAGCGGATGGGCTTGTTGTAAGCGGCGGGCGGAATGGCCGCCTCCGAACCCAAGGCAGTGGAACTGGCGCTTCAGGGCGGCGGTGCGCATGGCGCATTTACCTGGGGTGTGCTCGATCGCCTCCTTGCCGAGCCGCGCCTCCGCATCGAAGGGATCAGCGGCACAAGCGCGGGTGCGATGAACGCGGTTGTCCTTGCTGATGGTTTCGCGCGCGGCGGCCCGGAAGAAGCCCGCCGCGCGCTTGAACGGTTCTGGAAAGCGGTGAGCAGGGCGGCGCGGGCGAGCCCGTTTCGGCGCACGCCGCTCGACATGCTGGTCGGGCGCTGGTCGATCGATCATTCGCCGGGGTTCCGCTGGTTCGATCTCATCAGCCGAACCTTTTCGCCCTACGATCTCAACCCGCTGAACCTCAACCCGCTGCGCGGCCTGCTGGTCGACCAAGTGGATTTCGAGGCTGTACGGAGGTGCACGAACCTCAAGCTGTTCATCGCTGCCACGAACGTCCGCACCGGGCAGGCCAAGGTCTTTCGCACGCATGAAGTCACTGCCGACGCGGTGCTGGCCTCCGCCTGCCTCCCATTCTTGTATCAAGCGGTTGAGATAGATGGCGAGGCCTATTGGGACGGCGGTTACATGGGAAATCCCGTTCTCTTCCCCTTGATCGACGAATCAGAGGCGAACGACCTCATCATCGTCCAGATCAATCCGATCCACCGGTCGGACGTGCCTCGGCGCGCGCAGGATATTCTCGACCGATTGAACGAGATCACGTTCAACGCGAGCCTCATCAAGGATCTGCGCTCGATCGTGCTTTTGAAAGGGCTGGTCGACGAAGAGGGGCTGAACCGCGCGAGCTACAAAGACATGCTGCTCCACCTCATTTCCGCCGAGGACGAATTGAGGGGCTTAGGCGCTTCCAGCAAGCTCAACGCCGAGTGGGACTTCCTCACCCATCTGCACGGCATCGGCTGGCGCACGACCGAAGACTGGCTCCTGGCCAATTTCGAGCGGATCGGCAGTGAATCGACGTTTGACCCGAGCCGCTTGCTGGCCTGAGCGGCCAAGCGAGCTGTGCGCGATCTTGCATCTGCCGCGACATGTGCGGGAAGGCGCGGCGAGATCGCTTGCAAGTGAAGCTAGGCTGGAGCGGGTGAAGGGAATCGAACCCTCGTCGTAAGCTTGGGAAGCTTCTGCTCTGCCATTGAGCTACACCCGCATTTCTGCCGTTTTTCACGACTGCGGCCCCCTGCGTTTTGCAATGCGTTTTGCAGCGCTTGAGCCATCAATGCGATCTGCAAGTGCCACGACGACGGTCATCCGGTCAACATAGACTTTGCGAATGTGGCTCACCCGCTCCGGCGACCACGCTAGAATATCGGCGGTCTCCTGATCAGTTAGGCCGCTCATTATGAGGTGGGTGGCGAAGGTGCCGCGGCAATCGTGGAGGTGCTTAGGCCTGCCATCGTCGTGGACAATCCCTGCGCGCTCCACGACCTCGGCAACGCGCTTGCCGAGACCATCGCCGGACCAGGGCTCCCCGGCGGAGGTAACCAGCACAGTCTTCACGCCAACCTTGCGCGGGCGATCCTGAAGCTCTTCGAGGAAAATCTTCAGTTTGCTATATAGGGGTACGATAGCCTTACGCCGTTTGCCACGAGAAGACTTCTCGGCTGTACGCACAATCGCGCCGACTTGGTGCTTTACGTCATCCCATTCGAGCCCAGCGAGATCAGCGCGCCGAAGGCCAGTCATGCAGGCGAGCTTGATTGCATCAAGGACGGCCGGATTCGCATGACGTTCCGCCCGCTCAAGATCCTCAAACGTCCAAACAATGTCAGCGCGATCTCCGCCACCGTACGTATTGCGGATCCCAGTGGTGACATTGGTGGTGACTCGGCCGCGAAGGCGGGCCCACTCCAGAAGATGACGAAGAACGGTGATGGCGTTGTCGGCCGCCCGGGGCGTCTCCGCCATGCTGTCTTTCCAAGCCACGACGCGCGCGACCATTCTCGGGTCGCACCAGAGCTTGACGCTGGTGCTTCCCCATTTCGTTTCGATCTTGTTGAGGATGCCGCCCC
>JADDQD010000091.1 GCA_016781555.1 Pseudomonadota bacterium
ATAAGTCTTTGTTAGATTCTCGATCGTCAGCAGAGGGCTGCTCATCGCATATCTCCCCCAAGCTCCTTTGGCACCGCCACCTCGACCGGCGCGCGCCAGCAGGCAACTCGGTGGCCGGGCGCGATCTCCCGCAGCGGTGGATAAGCCTCGCGGCAGAGTTCAAGTGCGAAGGGGCAGCGCGGCGCGAAGCGGCAGCCGGGCGGCATCGCGTCAGGTGCCGGGACCTGCCCCTCAATGGATGCAAGTGGGCGCCCAATGTCGCCAGCCCGCGGCATCGCGGCGAAAAGCGCCAGTGTATAGGGGTGCTGTGGATCCGCGAAGAGGTCCTCACGGCGGCCATGTTCGACGATGCGCCCAGCATACATCACGGCGATCTCGTCAGCGATCTCGGCCACAACGGCGAGGTTGTGAGTGATGAACAGCACCGCCGTCCCGAGCTCCCCCCGCAGCTCATCGATCAGGGACAGGATTTGGCTCTGGATCGTGACGTCAAGGGCGGTCGTCGGCTCGTCCGCGATCAGGAGAGCGGGGCGGCAGACGAGCGCGATAGCGATCATCACGCGCTGTCGCATGCCACCTGATAGCTGGTGTGGATAAACGTCGAGCCTCTCCTCCGCCGCAGGGATCTGGACGCGGCGCAGCATCGCGAGCGCGGCCGCGTGGGCCTCGGCTCGGGACAAGGAGCGGTGCTGGAGCAGCACTTCCATGATCTGATTGCCTACCGTCATCACCGGGTTCAGCGAGGTCATCGGCTCCTGGAATACCATGGCGAGGCGATCTCCACGCAGGGACGCCATCTCGGGTTCCGTGAGGGTTTGGAGGTCCTGTCCCTCGAAGCAAATGCCGTCTGAGGAAGTCCAAGCCGTCGGCGGCAGGAGGCGCATCAGGGACAGCGCAGTCAGGCTCTTGCCTGAGCCCGATTCTCCGACGAGGCACAGAAGCTCCCCGGGCGCGAGACGTAGGTCCACGCCATCTACGACAGGGGGGGCCTTGCCGAAACCAATTCGAAGATTTCGGACCGAGAGGAGGTCCGGCTCTGGCGGGCCCATGCGTCCCGCGGAGGCCGCGACCGCTCCTTCAAGCCCCTTTGCCACGTCCGAGTCCCTCTCCAAGAGATTGACACCTAGCCCTCATAGCAGTGAGTATCAGGGCACTTGAACCGGTTCAAGCAATCGTGGAGGTGTAGCTCGGTGGGAGGATTTCTGCTCTCAAGAGTGATGAGCCTGGTACCGATCCTCCTCGGCACCTCTCTGGTGGCATTCTTTCTGGTTCGCCTAATTCCGGGGGACCCTGCGATCGCGCTGCTCGGGCTGGAGGCTGATCCGCGTTCTATCGCGGCGCTACGCACGCAGCTCGCCCTCGACCAGCCACTGGTTTTTCAGTATCTCACGTGGCTCGGCCGTATTCTGACTGGTGACTTCGGACGTTCGATTCAGGGGGGGCGGGAGGTATTTCCACTCCTGCTCAGCGCTCTGGGGCCTACTGCACTCCTGTCCCTGGCGTCGATCCTCATCTCGCTGGCGATCGCTGTCCCGGCCGGAATCGTGGCTGCGACGCGCCGGAACACAATGGCCGATTACGGCGCCTCCTTCGCAGCCTTGTGCGGCCTCTCGATGCCGAGCTTCTGGCTGGGCGTTCTGCTTATCCTGACCTTCTCAATCTACATCCCTATCCTGCCGGCCTCCGGCTATGTTTCGCCGCTACTCGACCCGCTTGGGTTTTTGCGTTTTCTCGTGCTGCCCGCTTTGACCCTCGGCGCGGCGCTCGCGGCCGCTACGATGCGGATGACCCGCGCGACTATGCTGGAGGTGCTGCGGGCTGACTATGTGCGCACGGCCCGGGCCAAGGGCGTGCCGGCGCGGGTGGTTGTCTGGCGCCACGCCTTCCGTAACGCCCAGATCCCAATTGTAACCCTGCTCGGCATTCAGATGGGGCAGCTTCTCGGCGGTGTGGTGATCACCGAGACCGTGTTCTCCTGGCCAGGCATCGGCAAGCTTACTGTGGACGCTATCTTTGCGCGTGACTACCCCGTGGTGCAGGGAGCCGTCCTTCTAACTGCAACGCTCTTCGTCCTAATCAACCTAATTACTGATGTCATCTACACCATAATCGATCCGCGGGTGAGGCTCGCATGACCGCCGCCGCGGCCCCGTTCACCGCCTTTTCCCGTGGTCTGGTCGGCGACCGGCGCGCCACCCTCGGGTTTGTGCTGGTGCTGATCGCCGTCGTGGCGGCGGTCGCGGCCCAGCTGATCGCGCCCTTCGATCCCGACGCGCCCGACTTCGCGGCGGTGCTCGCGCCGCCCTCGCTCGCACACCTTCTCGGCACGGATGAGCTCGGCCGTGACGTCTTCTCCCGCATCATCTTCGGGGCGCGGGTTTCCCTATTCGTCGGCTTCTTTAGCGTCGCGGGGGCGCTCGTCCTCGGCACGGGGCTCGGCTTGGTAGCGGGCTATTTCGGCGGGCTTCTCGGCACCTTGATTATGCGGGTCATGGATGTGGTGTTCGCGTTCCCGAGCATCCTGCTCGCCCTGGCGATCGCGGCGGTGCTTGGGCCAAGCCTCGTCAACGCGGTGCTTGCGATCGCCATCGTCAATCTGCCAGTGTTCGCCCGCATCGCCCGAGCGCAGACGCTAGTCGTCAGTCAGCTCGACTTCGTGGAGGCCAAGCGCGCGCTCGGCTTCGGCTCGACGAACATCCTAGTGCGCACGGTCATGCCCAACATGCTCGCACCCATCATCGTGCAGGGCTCACTGCTATTCGCTGCCGCGATCATCACGGAGTCCTACCTATCGTTTCTCGGCCTCGGTGCGCAGCCACCCACGCCCACCTGGGGCAACATGCTGCGCAACGCCATCGGCTTTCTGGATCTCGCCCCTTGGCTCGCCTGGTTTCCCGGGGCCGCGATCTTTCTCACTGTCCTCGGCTTTAATCTTTTAGGCGACGCGCTGCGCGACATCTTTGACCCCAGGAACGGTTGAGGCGTGATCACGACCAGATCGACAATTAAGAAAGGGAGAAACAGCATGTTGAGACGGAATCTGCTGCAAGGTCTGGCCGCGAGCGCGGCCCTGCTGCCATTCCTGCACGGGCCGGGCGCCCCAGCGCAGCCTGGAAAGACGTTGGACATCGCCATCGTGTCCGATCCAGTGACACTCGACCCGGCTAAGATGGCCTCGTTCTTCGAGGTTCCGGTTCAGTACAACATTCATGAACCTCTTCTGCACGTGACGCCTGATCTGAAAATTGAGCCTGGTCTCGCGAGCGTCACCTCGCCAGACGACAAGACCTATGTCCTGACCCTTAAGCCGGGTCTGACCTTCCATGATGGCACCCCTATCGATGCCGCTGCCGTAAAGGCAAACTTCGACCGGATGCTCGATCCCGCCACAGCCTCGCCGCGCCGCTCGGATCTGGGGCCGATCGAGTCAGTCCAGGTGACAGGGCCGCTAGAGGTCACGGTCAAGCTGAAGACGCCCTATGCCCCGTTCCTTCAGGTGCTGACGAACAGGGCCGGAATGATGGTTTCCCCCACCGCCGTGTCGTCGCTCGGAGCGGATTTCGCCACCAAGGCAGTCGGCGCCGGCCCCTATAAGGTGGCCGGCTGGACGAAGAACTCCGAATTGGTGCTGGACGCCTTCGACGGCTACTGGCGCGGCGCGCCCGCGATCAAGCGCGTCGTCTTCCGCCCGATCACCGACGAGACCGTTCGCCTGACGAACCTGCGCTCAGGCACCGTCCAACTCGTCGACGGCGTGCCCCCGCAGGCGGTCGCGCAGGTCGGTCGCGAGGGCGGGCTCACACTCAAGCAAAGCCCGAGCCTCGGCTTTAATGCCTATTCCTTCAATACCACGCGGCCCCCGTTTGATGATCTGAAGGTCCGCAAGGCGTTCAGCATGGCCGTCGACCCGCGTACCATCCAGCGGGCGGCCTATTTCGGCACAGGGTCGATTGCGAACGGGCCGATCCCGCCATCGATTGCCTGGGCTTATGACCCCTCGCTCCAATCGTCGCAGGGTGATGTCGCGGCCGCCAAGAAGCTTCTGACCGACGCCGGCAAGAGCGAGTCCGTGCTGGTGACCATCACGGTGACCAACTCGCCGGTCCATGTGCGCACCGCCGAGATCATGCAAGCCCAGGCCAACCAGGCGGGATTCAAGGTCGACATAAAGCAGATCGACCCGACGAGCCTCATCACGGTACTTCGTCAGAAGGATTTCGACCTTGCCATGTCGCCCTGGTCTGGTCGTTCTGACCCTGATGGCAACATGTACAACTACTTCACGAAGGACGGCCCGAACAACTTCGCGGGCTACCAGAACGACAAGGTGAACAAGCTGCTCCAGGATGCCCGCGCGACCGTCGGCGAAGCGGCGCGGGCACCGCTCTATCGCGAAGCCCAAAAGCAGATTGCCGAGGATGCGCCGATGCTGTTCCTAACCTTCCCGGCGATCCTTCAGGCGTCCGCGAAAGGGCTCGAATGGGTACAGTATCCGGACGGCGCGCTGCGGCTGCAGTTCGCAAAGTTCAACTGATAGAAGAGCCGAAGCGGCGGACAGCGATTCTTCCGCTCTTACGGCAATGCCGTAGACTTTGGTAGCGTGATCCAATCTGGTCGGATCGGATCACGCCCAGATTTGCGCTACGCGGCTTCTCCTCAGGCCTGGGCCCGTCCAGGCCGGCATCATACCCTCAGCATGATTTCTAAGAGCCCCATGCCCAGAAAGATCCTCCTCGTTGGCGAAAGCTGGACCTCCACGGCGACCCACATCAAAGGCTGGGATCAGTTCCCGTCAGTCACTCACCATCGTGGGGCCGACGACTTCCTGTCGGTCGTCGGCAGCCCGGACTATTCCTTCACCTACATGCTCAGTCACGAGGCAGCAGAAAGCTTCCCCACTGATCCAGAGGTCCTCGATACCTATGATGCGATCATCCTCAGCGACATTGGCGCCAACACGCTGCTTCTCCCGAGCGCTGTCTGGATCCATTCTAGGCGAGTTCCGAACCGCCTGAAGGCCCTGCGCGATTATGTGGCGCGCGGCGGCGGCCTGATTATGGTGGGGGGCTACTACAGCTTCCAGGGCATCAACGGCGGCGCCCGTTATCGCGGCACGGCCGTTGAGGAGGTGCTCCCGGTCGAGATCCATCCCTACGACGACCGCATAGAGCTGCCCGAGGGTATCCACCCGCAGCTCGCTCCGGGGGCGGACGGTCACCCGGTTCTGGCGGGCGTCCCCGCCGACCTGCCTTATGTGCTCGGCGTCAACGAGGTGAGGGCTAAGCCCGAGGCCTCAGTGCTCTTGAGCCTACCGCAGGAGGAGGGCGGCCATCCTCTTCTGGTAGTCGGCCGCTATGGCCGGGGCAGGACCGCGGCGTGGACCACGGACATCGGCCCACACTGGCTGCCGCACGCCTTCCTCCAGTGGGAGGGCTTCGCTTTCCTGTGGCGTAATCTCTTAAACTGGACAGGGCGCGGCTACCATTGAGGCGAGCGCTACGTGTTTAATTCCGTGGTGTGGTAGTACGGTTGACCATCGTTCTGCGAGGAAAGGATGAGTTCGGGCAGCTCTTCAGGCGCGAAGTGATCCCGGATGAGCAGGGTGGCCGTCGCCGCGGCCTCCTTGTTGCCAGTGCGCAGGCCTTCGTTCTCGAGCCCATCGCTTGGACCTTCGGCTCCCCGCACCTGTTCGCTGGGGGCCTCCGACGAGTTGACCTGAGGCTAGGCCATGTGGAGGATTGGGTCGAGCAACGGGTGAGTGGATTCCCAAATCAGCCTGGCGATGATTCATAGCAGGTCGGCTTCAGGAGGCTCGACCATGCTGACAGGGATGATGGAGGAAGACTGGCCAAAGGTGCTGCGGGTGTTTGCGGCCTCATGCTCCCGGCGAGGAGCCAAGGGCCGCAATGACCGCCGTTTTCTCGAAGCGCTCCACTCCTTCACAGTCCACAACATCACCTGGCGGGCTCTGCCCGCGTGCTTCGGCAACTGGAACTCCGTGTGGAAGCGGTTCTGGCGCTTGAGCCGGGCTGGCGTGTTCGAGGCGTTCTTTGAGGCCTTGGCGGCTCTGAGCGACACCGCCCATCTGGTTCAGATGTTCGAGTCCACCATCGTGCGCGCCCATGTCTCGGCCGCTGGGGCAAAAGGGGGCAGCAGCATCAGGCGCTGGGCCGGTCACGTGGTGGCTTCTCGACCAAGATCCACCTCAAGACCGACTTTGATGGCAGCCCATTGGGCTTTCACCTGACCGGCGGCGAGGCCAGTAATACG
>JADDQD010000109.1 GCA_016781555.1 Pseudomonadota bacterium
CGAGGAAGCGGTGGATGCCGAGCTCGCAATGATGAAAGCGGCACGCCAGCAGGCCGCGGAATAACAACCAAATAAATGTGGAGGACCAGTAGATGAATGCTCGCAGGAAATTTCACCTCGACAGGCGCAACGGCAAGATCACGGGGGTCTGTGCCGGCATCGCGGACTACTTCAACATCGACGCCACCCTGGTGCGCGTGGCGGCAGTGGTCGTCACCCTGCTCGGCGCATTTCCATGGACGCTGATCGCCTATGCCGCCGCGGCGCTGATCGCGAAGCCCAAGCCGATCGGCCAATATGAAGCCGCGGACTATAGCATGCTTGCGAGCTCCTCGTCGGACGTTCGCGAGCGCATGCGCGACATCGATCGCCGCATGGCAGACGTGGAAACTTACGTGACCAGCCCCAACACCCGCCTCGCGCGGGAGATCGAAGAGCTGCGCTGAACGCGGCCGCTGCACCACAGGGAGGACGAAGTGGGCGAACCATTCACCATTGTGACCCTCGCAAGCTCCGGATTGATCGGGCTGACGATCACTGCCTTTGCGAGCCTCAAGGGCTGGCAGGGTTGGCTCGAACTGAAGCGTCTCGAGCTTTCGCGGGGGCGTCAGGACCCGAGATCCCCGGCTATGGACATGATCGACATGGCCGACCTCAAGGAACGCGTTCGGAAGCTGGAGGCGATCGCCTCCTGCGTCGACATCTGACCAGGCTGAAGACCCAGCAGCCGCCGCCAGGCAAGCCTTTTCCGGGTGTGAGCTTCAGCCGTGGAGAGACGGCGGCAAGGGGCCAACCCGCAGCGCGAGCCGCTTGTCCGGCAAAGCGTGCATCGCTGAAAAGAATCGACTACAGGCCCGCATCGACGGGCCTGTCATCTTCTGGCATGTCCTTTTAAAAGAACATCGGCGGCTGACTGGGCGAAAGCCTCGCGCCGAAAAGGAATGGGTAGAGGATGACCATCGATCCTGAGCGTCGAAATCGGCCGGCGCTCGAACTTTATGTCCCCGAGCCTCACGCGCGGCCCGGCGACGAACCGGATTTCAGCCACATCATCATCCCCGCCGCTGGAAGCGTTCCGCGGCCGGACATTGCCGCTCAGCCCGGCGAGATGAAGGACCTCGCCTACACGCTGGTGCGAGTCCTCGACGAAGGCGGGCAGGCGGTCGGGCCTTGGGATCCGCGCCTCCACCCCGACACGCTTCGGCGTATGCTGCGCGATATGATGCTGGTCCGCGTCTATGACGACCGGATGTACCGGGCACAGCGCCAGGGAAAAACCAGCTTCTACATGAAATCGACGGGCGAGGAGGCGATCGCGGTCGCCGCCGGGCACGCGCTCGAGCGCGAGGACATGACCTTCCCGACCTACCGCCAGCAAGGCCTGCTCGTCGCGCGCGGCTATCCGCTCGCTCAGATGATGTGCCAAGTCTATTCGAACCGGGGAGACAAGTTGAAGGGTCGGCAGCTGCCGGTCATGTACTCCGACAAGGCGCACGGCTTTTTCTCCATCTCCGGCAATCTTGCTACCCAGTTTCCGCAGGCGGTCGGCTGGGCAATGGCCAGCGCCATCAAGGGCGACAGCCGCATCGCGGCGGCATATATCGGCGACGGATCCACGGCCGAGGGCGACTTCCATGCCGCCGTCACCTTCGCCGGCGTCTACCGCGCGCCCGTGATCCTCAACATCGTCAACAATCAGTGGGCGATCTCGACCTTTTCAGGAATAGCGGGCGGTGAGCTCACCACCTTTGCGGCGCGCGCGATCGGCTACGGAATCGCCGGGCTTCGCGTGGACGGCAACGACGCGCTCGCGGTTTATGCCGCCACCCGCTGGGCGGCCGACCGGGCTCGGTCAAATCTCGGACCGACCCTGATCGAGCTCTTCACCTACCGCGTCGAAGGTCATTCGACGAGTGACGACCCCTCGGCCTATCGGCCGAAATCGGCGGGCAGCAACTGGCCGCTTGGTGACCCGGTCGCACGCCTGAAGCAGCATCTTGTCGTGCTCGGCGAGTGGGATGACGAGCGGCACCAGCAGCTTTCGGACGAGCTCGAGGCGGAGGTTCGGGCGGCGCAACGCGAAGCGGAGAAGCTCGGCACGTTGGTGACCTCGAGCATCGAGTTTCCACAGGACGTGCGCACCATGTTCGAGGATGTTTTCGAGGAAATGCCCTGGCACCTGCGCGAGCAGCAGACCCAGATGGTCGACGAGCTGGAGGCCAAGCGCAAATGACCGTCATGAACATGATCCAGGCGATCAACAGCGCGCAGAACGTGATGATGGAGCGGGACGGGAACGTCGTCGCGCTCGGCGAAGATGTCGGCTATTTTGGCGGGGTGTTTCGCGCCACCGAGGGGCTTCAGCGCAAATACGGCAAGTCGCGCGTGTTCGACACTCCGATTTCCGAGAACGGGATCGTCGCAACCGCGATCGGCATGGCCGCCTATGGACTTCGCCCGGTCGCCGAAATTCAGTTCGCCGATTACATCTATCCGGGCTTTGATCAGCTCGTGTCGGAAGCTGCCCGGATGCGCTATCGCACGGCCGGCGAATGGTTTCTTCCGCTCACGATCCGCTCGCCCTACGGCGGCGGCATCTTCGGGGGGCAGACGCACAGCCAGTCGCCCGAGGCGCTGTTTGCCCATGTAGCCGGCCTCAAGACCGTGATCCCGTCAAACCCCTATGACGCCAAGGGCCTTCTGATCGCAGCGATCGAGGACAATGATCCCGTCCTCTTTTTCGAGCCCAAGCGCATCTACAACGGCCCGTTCGACGGCTTCTTCGATCGCCCGGTTACCCCCTGGGCAAAGCACCCCAAGGCGGAGGTCCCGGAGGGCCATTATACCGTTCCGCTCGGCAAGGCTGCTGTGGTTCGCGAAGGCGAGCAAATCACCGTCATTGCCTACGGTACGATGGTGCACGTCGCGCTGGCGACGATTGAGGCCCAAGGCATCGACGCCGAGGTGATCGATCTTCGGACCATTCTGCCCGTCGACATCGACACGATCGAAGCTTCGGTCAAGAAGACGGGCCGCTGCGTTGTTGTGCACGAAGCGACGCGCACCGGCGGCTTAGGAGCCGAGCTGTCCGCGCTCATCCAGGAGCGCTGCTTCTATCACCTGGAGGCGCCCGTGGGTCGCGCCACGGGCTTTGACACGCCTTATCCGCATTCGCTCGAATGGGCCTATTTTCCCGGGCCTATTCGGCTCGGCACCGCGATAAAAAAAGCATTGGAGGACTGATCGGCCATGGCGCGCTACGAATTCAAGCTGCCCGACATCGGCGAAGGTATCGCCGAGGCCGAGATTGTCGCTTGGCACGTCAAGATCGGCGATGTTGTGAAGGAAGATCAGCAGCTCGCCGACATGATGACCGACAAGGCGACCGTTGAGATGGAATCGCCGGTGGCGGGACGCGTGATCGGGGTTGCTGGCGAAGTCGGCGATCAGATCCCGATCGGCTCCGTTCTCGTCGTTTTTGAAACCGATGCCGATGCATCGGCATCGGACAGCGCGCCGCCCACACCCCAGCAGGATGGCCACGAAACCGCAGAAGGGGGCGCTCGCACGGACAGTGTCGCCTTCACCGACGGGCTGGTCGCCCCGACGCGGGAGCTGGAGGAGTCGGTACCGAGCACCGCCGAAACGGGGCAACAGGCGCCAAGGTCAGCCGATCCGAGATCATCGCCGGCTCCGTCGCCGCACGCCCCGCCTGAAGCCACGGCGCAGCCTGCCCAGAGCGGCGCCGCAACCGGCGTCGATGCGCGTGCGGGGGGCAAAAGCGATGTCCACATTCTGGCGTCCCCCGCGGTGCGGCAACGGGCGCGGGATCTCGGCATCGACCTTGGCCAAGTAAAGACCAGCGGCGACCGCGTCCGCCACGCCGATCTCGATGCCTACCTCCTTTACAATGGCGGTGCGGTTTCGCGGACGGGCGCTGCGCAGCGACAGGATGAGATCGTCAAGGTGGTCGGCCTCCGCCGCAAGATCGCCGAGAACATGCAGGAGGCGAAGCGCCGAATCCCCCATTTCACCTTGGTGGAGGAATTCGACGTCACCGCGCTCGAGCAGACGCGCGCGATGATGAATGGGGATCGGGGCGCGAACCCCAAGCTCACCATGCTGCCCTTCCTGGTGACGGCAATGTGCCGCGTGCTGCCCGATTATCCGCAGATCAACGCCCGCTATGACGATGATGCGCAGGTCATCACCCGTTCGGGCGCCGTCCACATGGGCATGGCCACCCAGACGCCCAATGGCCTCATGGTGCCCGTTATCCGCAATGCCGAAAGCTTGAGCATCTGGGACATCGCCCGCCAGATCGTCCGTCTTGCCGATGCTGCACGCACCGGCAAGGCTGCGCGCGACGAGCTTTCCGGCTCCACCATCACCATCTCGAGCCTCGGCCCGATGGGCGGCATCAGCTCGACGCCGGTCATCAACCGCCCGGAAGTCGCGATCATTGCCGTGAACAAGCTCGAGGAAAAGCCCGTCGTGGTCGACGGCGAGCTCGAAATCCGCAAGCGAATGAACCTTTCCTTGTCCTGCGATCACCGGGTTGTCGACGGATGGGACGCGGCCAATTTTCTTCAGGATTTGAAGAAGGTCATCGAGAGTCCGCTGAAACTGCTCTCGATGTAAAACAAGGGGGCACCCCAGTCATGTCTTCGGGAGCTGCCCTGCGACCAGCGCCAGCGGCGTGGAAAAGCGGAAAGCGCTATCCGTCGGAAGCCGGCTTAGCGCGCGGCTGAGGAGCGCGTCCAGCTGAAGCGCTGTACCCGGATCTTTTCGAGCTCGTTTGTAGGCAGACCAGGTTTTCAGATATTCGGTGAGTTGTGGGATCGTCCAATCCGTCTCGATCGCGAAATCCGGTGCGCTTACCCGCTCGAACGGGAAGGCGATGTCCTGGTCTCGGTAGCCGTTCCAGAGGATCCGGTTGTTCGCAGCCCAGCAAGGGGCAACCAGTTCGAGGAATGGCTGGACGAGCTCCGCCTCCACCGCGGGATCCGTCTTGAACCAGGAATAGCCCCACGCGCAAAACAAAGCGCCTGGCCTCGCGACGCGGCTGACTTCGGTCCAGAAGCGGGGGAAATCGAACCAGTGAAGGGCCTACGCAACTGTGACGAGGTTGAACATTCCGGCGGAAAAGCTCGTCTCCTCCGCCGGTTGCACCGAGTAGATGACGTTAGCTGCGCCAAACCCATGCTCGACCTGCTCGGAGCTGATGTCAGTGGCATGGACCGTCTCGAAAAACGGAGCGAGACCGAGCGCCGCCTGGCCGCTGCCGGTTGCGCAATCCCAGGCTGCGCCGCGGCTTTCGCAGCTGGTAGCGATCCATTCGAACAGCGCTTGCGGATAATGAGGTCGTGCGGCCGCATAGGATTCGGGAGCATCTGCAAAGGTGTTCGCATCAGCCATCGCACAAATTTCCGTCAAGCCACCATGTCGGCTAAATGAATGAGAAATCATGACGCCGAACCCAACTGGTAGCAACCCGGTTCGGCGCTTGATTCCCTGTCCCATTCAGGGTCGGTTACGCCGCCGCCTGCCCGGCACCGTCGCACCGGCTAGATGAGGGCGCGGTTCTCGATTATGTTCGTATGGCGTTTCTCCAGCGCAATCTGTCTGACGCACGTGCAGGACGGGAGACCACGATGTATTTTCTACTCTTCCTGATCATCCTTTCGGCGCTTGGCGTCCTGACATATGCGGGCCTTCAGTGGATGCTTGCGGAAACATTGGAAGATGGAGCAGCGTCTCAGCCGCCCCGGGCTCCACGCAGCTTCTACAATCCACGGACGTGGGCGGCTTTCCACCGCTTGGCCAGCCGCAAAGCGCTTCTTCTCACCTATCGTCGCGATCGAAGAGGGCGGTTCCGTAAAGTCCGCTGAAGCCAGTTTGCACTGAACGTCAGATCGGCGGACCTCGCAGCCACGCGGCAGGAGGCACCATCCGTGGCTCTCAATCCCACGGAGGGGCTTTTCTTTCGCATGTAAAAGGAAGACAGGCTTGCCGCGGATCCGCGGCGGAGCTTTCCAGCTGCGGGAAACCCAAATGCCTCAGCTGCAACGGAATTCCAGATGCTGAAGAAGACGCGGACGCCCGACCTTGATGCGCTCAAGCTCCTCGATGAGCGCCTGCGCTGGCTTTCATCCTGGACGATCCACAATGCCAATCACCTCCGAGACAGCACTGACGGCCTGAAGGTAGGCGGGCACCAGGCGAGCTGCGCTTCGATGACGGCCATCATGGCGGCGCTTTATTTTCACGCGCTCGGCCCTAACGACAAGGTGGCGGTGAAGCCGCATGCAGGCCCCGTGCTTCACGCCATCCACTATCTTCTTGGAACTCAGACACGCGAGCAGCTCGAAGCCTTCCGCGGATTCGACGGTGCGCAGAGCTACCCAAGCCGGACCAAGGACCGGATTCCCGTCGACTTTTCGACTGGCTCCGTCGGGCTTGGCGTTGCGATCACGGCCTTTGCAAGCCTGGTCCAGGATTATCTGATCGCCCACGGCATGATGGACCCGATTGAGGCCGGCCGGATGGTCGCCCTGATGGGCGATGCCGAGCTCGATGAAGGCAACATCTACGAATGCCTGATCGAGGCGGCCAAACACGACATTCGGAACTGCTGGTGGATCGTCGATTACAACCGGCAGTCGCTCGATGCGACTACGTCGGACCGGATGTTCAGCCGCTTCGACGAGATCTTTGCAAGCTGCGGCTGGCGCGTCGTGACGCTGAAATACGGAAAGCAGATGGGTTCTGCCTTTGCTGAGCCCGGCGGTGCGGCGCTGCAGCGCTGGATCGACGAGGCCCCCAATGCGGATTATGCGGCGCTCACCTATTTGGGCGGTGCAGCTTGGCGCGAGCGGCTTCTGAAGGATCTGGGGGAGGAGGTCCGGCCGCTGCTCGATGCGCGGGATGATCAAGCGCTGTCAAGTCTGATGACCAACCTCGGCGGTCATGACATCGAAAGCCTGATCGAGGCATTTGACGGCTCTGCCGACGACAGGCCAACCCTGTTCATCGCTTACACGATCAAGGGCTTCGGCCTTCCGTTCGCCGGCCACAAGGACAATCATGCCGGGCTGATGAACCCGGGGCAGATTGCTGCGCTTCGGGGCAGAATGGGGATTGCCGAGGGGGAGGAGTGGGAACCTTATGCGGGGCTCGGCGGCAATGCTGCGGAGGCAGTGCGCGCATTGGTCGAGGCAAGTCCTATTGCGAGGGCGAAGCGCGAACGGCCATGGAATGGTGCGGAGGTTCCTCGGATTGCACCTCCCGCGGGCGAGGAACAATCGACGCAAGCAGCCTTCGGCCGGATCCTTCTCGACCTTTCCCGCGCTGGCGGCGCGCTTGCCGACCGGATGGTCACGACCTCGCCTGATGTTACCGTGTCGACGAACCTTGGCGCTTGGGTGAACCAGCGCGGGCTGTTCCGCCGGCAGGATCTCGCGGATGTCTTCGCGGCCGCTAAAATTCCATCGGCTCAGAAATGGAGCGGCGGCCGCGCCGGACAGCATGTCGAGCTCGGCATCGCCGAAAATAATCTGTTTCTTGTCCTGGCCGCTTTGGGACTTGCGGGAGATATATTCGGCCACAGGCTTTTGCCGATAGGGACGGTCTACGATCCCTTCATCGCGCGCGGGCTCGATGCTCTGAATTATGCTTGCTACCAGGACGCGCGGTTCATGCTGGTCGCAACGCCGTCGGGCGTGACGCTTGGGCCCGAAGGCGGCGCTCACCAGTCTATCAATCCGCCGCTGATCGCAATGGGGCAGCCGGGCCTACGCCACTACGAACCTGCCTTCGTGGACGAACTTGCGCTGCTGATGGAGGAAGGCTTTCGCCTCATGCAGGCGGAGGATGGCGAAAGCGTCTACCTGCGCCTCACCACGCGCACCCTCCGCCAGGTGGAACGTCCGGACGATCGCTGGAAAGCCGGGGCCGTCGCCGGGGGGTACTGGCTCCGCGAGCCTGCGCCTGAAGCGCAGGCAGCAATCATTTATGCGGGCGCAATCGCGCCGGAAGCACTCGCCGCCTGGCAGGCGTTGAAGGACGACGTTCCGGGTCTCGGCTTACTTGCCGTCACGTCCCCTGACCTCCTCCACCGCGGCTGGAGCGCCCGCCGTAGCGCCCGGTGGAAAGGCAAGGCGGCCGAGCCCGCGCATGTTGAAAAGCTGCTTGCTCCGCTCTCGCCCAGTGCAGGGCTCATCACCATCTTGGACGGCTCACCTGCTTCCTTGTCTTGGTTGGGCGGCGTTTGCGGGCACCGTGTCAGTCCACTGGGTCTGGACCGCTTCGGACAGACGGGAACGCTCCAGGATCTTTACCGTGAATACCGCCTCGACAGCGAGGCGATTATCGATGCGGCGGCGGAGCTTTTCCTGGATTAACGTTCGCCCTCGCCGGGTATTTCGGTGGACGTGTGCAGCGCATCCCGGACGTAGAGGCGCTTCACCATCACAAACAGAACAACCAGCAGCGGGGCAGCGAAAATGAAGCCAACTGGGCCGAACAACAGCCCGCCCGCGACCAACGAGAAGAGCAGCAACGCGGGCGGAAGATCAACTGCGCGTTGCTGCACCAAAGGCTCAACGAGATTGCCTTCAACCTGCTGGATCAGGAGGTAGAGCCCAGCCACCCACAAGGCTTTGGTTGGATCAAAGGCAAGGGCGAGGAGCATTGCCGGAATCGCCGAAACGATCGGCCCGATAAAGGGGATGAATTCAAGAATGAACGCGACGACGGCGAGCGCAAGCGCGCCCGGAATGCCGATCAGCCACAGCCCGGTCCCCGTCAAAAGCGCCACGATGGCCATCGACACAAGCCGCCCAAGCAGCCACAGCCGGAGTGAGGTCCAGCTGTCGTCGAGCGCTTGCCCGACCCGGGCGCGCCCTCCCTCGGGCACCAGCTTGATGATACCGCTCCGGTAGAGCTTTGGCTGGGCGGCAAGATAGATGCCCCCGACAAGCACCAGCAGCGCATCCGCGATCCCGTTTCCGATGGTAAGGGCAGCGTTGCCCAGGCTCGAAAAGACGCCCCCGCCACCGCGCCGGAAGCTTCCCAGCCACTGGTTCAATGGCTCAGCCAGTCCCATCGGCTGCAATCGGCTCAGTATGGCCTGCCAAGCCCGGGGAATCGCCTGCTGGAGCGAGCTCGCCTGCTGGATGACCTCTGACCCGAACAGCCAGAAGGCACCGACAAACAGCGCAAGCACGCTCACAACGGCGATGGTCAGCGCCACACCGTCGGGAAGTCCGAACCTTTTCGCCACGGGATTGGTGATGATCCGGAAGATCACCCCAACGAGCACGGCTCCGAACACGAGCAGCAGGAGGTCCCGGAGCTGCCAAAGCAGGAGCGCCAGTGCGATAATGGCGATGGCGATGAGCAGCCGCTCGATGAACTGACGGTGAGACATGCCAAAGTCCCCTGGTGGCGCCTGCGCAGGAACAAAACCAGTCGCGAGGCTGTTCCGCAGGCGTATCTTTTATATACACCGGAGAAGCAGATGATTGGCAAGATTATCGGTGCGGCGATCGGAAAGCGCGTCGCCGAGCGTTACAATAGCGGCGGCAGGGGGATGATCATTGGGGCGCTTGCGCCTGTGGTCGCTCGACGCGCTTTTGGCCCGCTCGGCCTGGTCATCGGTGGCGGTTACCTGGCGAAGAAGCTCTATGACAAACGCAAGCGCCGGACCGGCTCGCACGATGGAGGAACTCGGGCGCGCGGATCCGCCTTAGGATCCGCCGCCTCCCGCCTTGATCTTCAGCAGCCAGATCGAGGCGATCAGCGATGCCGTCGCGAGAATAACGGCCCCAGTGACCAGCCGCAGGTTCCTGATCCGAACCGTCTCAACCTTGTGAACGCTTAGGCGGTCAATAACCGAACATGCCCGTCGTTCCGCTGCGGCGAAGATGACGATTGAAATGAGGAGGAAGCTCGTTGCGATCGCCTTCGGGATCCACTCCGGTTCCATCTTGTTGAACAAGGCATTGAATGCCAGCCCGATGCCGACGGCGGCAAAGCCTGTCCGCATCCAGCCGGCGAAGGTTCGCTCGTTCGCGAGGACGGTCCGGTCCTCGGCTAAATCGGTCCGGTCTTCTGCGAGTTCCTGCTTATCCTCACGGGCCATCCAGCGCTCCTTCGCGAGGACCAACGCGTGAAAGCCAAGATCGTCTCAGTCCATCAGTCCGGGCGCAAAGGGTGCGCCGCCGCAAGACGCTGTCCCCTTTTTCGCCCCTTATCGCTCCGGCTCCTCGTCTGGAGCGGGAAGGGCAGGGGGCACTCCCGGAGTCAAAATGGGAATTTCGATGGGAATGGATGGTCTGTTGTCGTCCGGAGCGCTTGGCTGTGCCGAAACCGTGACTGACTCGTTTCCGACCTGCACTCCAAGCTCGTACCCAGTGCCTTCGATCGGCACCGTCAGCGCTGTGCCTTCTGATGTTTCGGGAGCGTCGGGGGCCGCGCGCCGAGCTTGCGTGCGTGGCGGTGCCTGAACCGCCTGGGACATGAAGTCGCGCCAAATGCGGGCCGGAAGCCCGCCGCCTTCGATGCCCTTCAAGGGCGTATTGTCGTCGTTGCCGACCCACACCGCCGTCACGAGATCGCCTGCAAAGCCGACAAAGATCGCATCGCGATGGTCCTGCGTCGTTCCGGTTTTGCCGAACGTCTGGACACGGAGCGCCGCCGTCCGTCCCGTACCGCGAGTGACGACGCTCGAGAGTAGATCGAGCAGCTTTTCGTCCGCATCTTGCCCGAACCTCCGCTGATTGCTCCACAAGCGGTCGAACCAGCTCCCCTCCGGTTCCGGCAGGCCGTGCGCGCGCACGGGATAGCGCCCAGAGGCCACTGCGGCATAGGCTTGCGTCAGCTCCAGAAGGGTGATGCCCGACGTGCCGAGAGCCAGGCTCGGTTGGGCGGCAAGCGGACTCCCCACGCCAAGGTCGCGTGCCGCGCGGATCACTTCCTCCCTGCCAACCCGCTCCGCCAGGCGCACAGCCGCGACGTTGCTGGACACGGCAAAGGCCTCGCGGAGGGTGATGAGACCGCGATAGCGCCCGCCATTGTTTTTGGGGGTCCAGCTGCCGATCGTCAGCGGCTCGTCCTCGACCTCGGTGTCGGGATGCAGCCCGGCACGGAACGCTGCAAGATATACAAACAGCTTGAAGGTGGATCCCGGCTGCCTGCGTGCCTGCGTGGCGCGATTGAACGGGCTTTTCGAATAATCCTTGCCGCCCACCATCGCGACGACCTGTCCGTTTGGACGCATCGCGATGACCGCTACCTGTGCTTTTCCGAGCCGAGCGCGGCGGACCGTACGGACCGCAAGGCGCTGAAGACGGCTGTTCAGCGTGGTTTCAATGGTCTGCTCGCCATAGCCGCCGCCGGCAAATTCGCGCGCCTCCGGAAGCACCCAGTCCGCGAAATACGTGCCGGTGGGGATGTCTCGCACCCGCCGCACCTTCAATTTCACGCGCTTCAGCTTCTTCGCTTCCGCCTCGGTCAGGTAGCCGGTCTCAACCATGGTCGCCTCGACCAGCTTGCCGCGTGCACGGGCGCCTTTCAGGTTTTTGCTGGGTGCGAGGCGTGAAGGCGCCTTCAAAAGGCCCGCCAGCATGGCGGCCTCAGCTACGCTGAGTTTCTCCGGCTGCTTCGAGAAATAATGCAGCGATGCGGCTCGAAGGCCGTAGACGTTGTCGCCGAAATAAGCGTTCGAAAGGTAACGCGAGAGGATCTTTTCCTTCGAAAGCCACGTCTCCAGCCACAGCGCGATGAAAAGTTCGCGCAGTTTACGGCCGGCGGTCTGATCCGAGCTCAGGAACGACAGCTTGGCCAGCTGCTGCGTGATCGTGCTTCCGCCCTGCCGAACGCCTCCCGCGGCCGTGTTGCGGATGGCGGCGCGCAGGATGCCCCAAGGATCGATGCCGACATGCCTGTAAAAGCGCCTGTCCTCTATGGCGATGAATGCGGCCGGCACGTGGCTGGGAAGCTCCTTCACCGCAACCGGCTGCTCGGTGATCGCGCCGCGTCTGGCGATCGGCTTTCCATCAGCCGAAACAAGCACGATCCCCGGCGGCGCGATCGGCTGAAGGGACCTCGAAAGGGGCGCGGTTACAGCAAGCCAGGCAAACAGCAGCCCGAACAGCACGGCGCTTATGATGCCGGGGCGCAGGTACCAGCGGCGACGGCGTTGCGGGGGGAGCTGGACTTCCGGAATGTCCGGCGGCGGTGCCTCCATCGGGACAGCTGCCGGAGGAAAGTCGTTCATCAGCACCAACTGGGCTCCCGGGGAAATAAGCTCAACCTATTGGTGGCAACGGCAGCCGTGGTCAAACCGCCTTTTTGCCGCTCGCATGAGCGGGGAGGGGATAAGCCGTGGTTGATTTCACCCGCTCCATTGCGAAGCGGGACGTTACGTTTTTCAATGGGATGGAGGCAATCAGCTTCTGATAGAAATCGTCGTAAGCCGGCATGTCGGCCACTTCTATCCGGAGCAGATAGTCGACGTCCCCAGCCATTCGATAGACATCCATCACTTCCGGCATGTCGGACACAATGGCGGCGAAGCGGTCGAGCCATTCCCTGGAATGGTCACCTGTCTGGATCTCCACGAAGATGGTGAGGCCAAGTCCGATCGCGCGAGGGTCGAGCAGCGCAACGCGTTTCTGTATCACGCCGGCTTCCTCAAGCCTCTGAATGCGCCGCCAGCACGGCGTCTGCGAAAGATTGACCCGGCTTGCAATCTCAGCGACCGGGATGGAAGCATCCTCCTGCAGAATAGCGAGGATCCTGAGGTCCGTGTTATCCATCTAACATCACGCGCGGAGCGAGCAAAATCTTCTAGCTCCCCGTGGCCAGGCGCTACATTCTTGTTATCTTAGCGAGCGCATTGATCCTCGTCAAAAACCAAGCATATCCGCCAATCTTGGCCCCAGCCTCGGGCTGGGGGCATGGCTTTGCGGCTTCTGCCCATTGCTGGCAGATTAGAAGTTTTTTCTCATGTTGGGCGGGAGCGGAAAGATGGCGGACGGGAAAGGGCTTTCTTTGAACGGTGTGGCCGAACTAGCGGCCATCCGCGGAGACATGCCCGCCGAGCGGCTGCGCACCCTCCGCGAGGTCGTCTCCGGCCGCATCGTCTTCACGACGAGCTTCGGGATCGAGGACCAGGCAATCGCGCATTTCATCTTCGAAGGCCGCCTCGACATCGAGGTCGTCACCCTCGACACGGGACGGCTGTTTCCCTCGACCTACAAGGTCTGGGCCGCCACCGAGGACCGATATGGGGCGCGAATCCGCTCCTATCACCCGGATCAGTCTGCCCTTGCTGCGCATGTGGCTGACGCAGGCGTCAATGGCTTCTACTATTCAAAGCAAGCCCGGACCGGCTGCTGCACCGTTCGCAAGGTCGAGCCGCTCGGTCGCGCGCTTGCGGGCGCATCCGCATGGGTCACCGGGCTTCGCGCCGATCAGTCGGGGCAGAGAGCCGCAGTGGATCTCGCCAGCTGGGACGCGGATCGCCAGCTAATCAAAGCCGCACCCTTGTTCGACTGGACGCGTTCGCAAGTGGCGGATTTCTGCGCGGCGGAGGGTGTTCCCGTGAACGAGCTTCATGCGCAGGGTTTTCTTTCGATCGGCTGCGAGCCGTGCACCCGCGCGCTTAAGCCCGGTGAACCGGAGCGGGCCGGCCGCTGGTGGTGGGAAAGCGATGAGGCAAAGGAGTGCGGGCTCCACGTCGGCGCCGACGGCAAGCTCGTCCGGAAAGTCGCTGCATGACGATCGAGCGCAAGCCCGAGATCACGCAGGCGCGGATCGCGCCGCTTCCGAACCTCCCCGTCTTTCACAAAATTGCGGGCCGCAAGGTGGTGGTGGCGGGGGGCTCCGAAGGCGCCCTCTGGAAGGTGGAGCTCCTCAGCGCTGCCGGGGCGGAGGTGCTCGTGCTGGCTGGTCACGAAGCGGCTGCAAGGCTGTTCGCGGCGCAGCCGGCAACGGTGCTTCCGCGCCCTTGGCAACCTGCGGATCTTGATGGCGCGGCCCTTGCGCTCGCCGACATCGCCGACCGCGAAGAGGCTCTTCGCTTCGTAGCCGCGGCGCGAGCAGCGGGCGCGCCGGTGAACATCATCGACCAGACCGAACTGTGCGACTTTCAGTTCGGGACGATCGTCAACCGCAACCCCGTGGTACTCGCAATCTCCACCGACGGCGGCGCGCCGATGCTTGGACAGTCGATCCGGGCCCGGATCGAAACTGTGCTTCCGCTCGGGCTTTCCGCGTGGGCCAAGGCAGCGCAAGCCTGGCGGCCGCTCCTCAAGGAGAAGATCGGCCGGTTTCAGGACCGCCGCGCATTCTGGCAGCGGTTCGTCGATCGCGCCTGGGCAGAGGTGGACCGCGCGCCGACGGAGCGCGATCGGGACGAGTTGCTGGAGGGGGCTGAGCGCATCCAGAAGGGAAAAGTCACGCTGGTTGGCGCGGGACCTGGAGATCCGGAGCTTCTCACCTTGAAGGCCGTGCGGGCGCTCCAATCGGCCACGATCATCCTCTATGACGATTTGGTTGGCCCCGAAGTTCTGGAGCTCGCCCGGCGGGAGGCCCGGCGGGTCGCGGTGGGCAAGACCGGCCACGGCCCCTCCTGCAGCCAGAAGGAGATCAACCGCCGGATTGTCGATCTCGCCCGGGCCGGCGAGACGGTCGTGCGATTGAAAGGTGGTGACCCCCTGATCTTTGGCCGCGCTACCGAAGAAATTGACGCATGCCGCGCGGCCGGGATCGAAGTGGCGATAGTTCCAGGCGTCTCGGCGGCACAGGGAGCGGCTGCCGCGCTCGGCTTCTCGCTGACTGAACGGAAAGAAGCGCGGCGCGTGCAATTCGTGACTGGCCACGGCGCCGACGGCAAGTTGCCGGTGGACATCGACTGGAAGGCAATTGCGGATCCGGTCGCAACCACGGTCCTCTACATGCCGCGCAAGACGCTGGCGGAGTTTGCCGAGCGGGCGCTTGAACAGGGCCTCGATCCAAACCTTCCGGCGCTTGCCGTGGCCTCGGCGACTTTACCCGCGCAGGCGCATGTCAGCGGCACCATCGCCGACATTGCCGGCCGGACCGCCACGCTGACAGCGGGCGCCCCAGTCACCATCATCATCGGCCGCGTTGCCCGCGAGCGCGTCGGTCTTGCCACTGAAGTGAACCTCGCCGCATGAACGCTCCCACTAGCTTCACCCGCAGCCTCACCCACCTGGAGCAGCTCGAGGCCGAAAGCATCCACATCATGCGCGAGGTGGTCGCCGAGACCGAACGTCCGGTGATGCTCTACTCGGTCGGCAAGGATTCGGCGGTGATGCTGCACTTGGCTCGTAAGGCCTTCTACCCCGCGCCGCCGCCCTTTCCGCTTCTCCATGTCGACACGACCTGGAAGTTCCGCGAAATGTATGCCCTGCGCGACCGCGTTGCGTGCGAGAGCGGCATGGAACTGATCGTCTACCGCAATCCGGAAGCCGAGCGGCTCGGCATCAATCCGTTCGATCATGGCAGCCGCCACACCGACATGTGGAAGACGGAAGGGCTGAAGCAGGCGCTCGACCAATATGGCTTCGACGCTGCGTTCGGGGGTGCGCGCCGGGACGAGGAGAAAAGCCGCGCCAAGGAACGCATCTTCAGCTTCCGCTCGGCAAGCCACCGCTGGGACCCGAAGAACCAGCGGCCCGAGCTTTGGAACCTTTACAACGCGAAGAAGGCCAAGGGGGAGTCGATCCGCGTCTTCCCGCTGTCGAACTGGACCGAACTCGACATCTGGCAGTACATCTATGCCGAAGACATTCCGATCGTCCCCCTTTACCTGGCCGCGCCACGTCCGACCGTCCAGCGCGATGGGCTTATCCTGATGGTCGACGATGAGCGGTTTCCGCTGAAGCCTGGGGAAATCCCGGTTGAGCGCTCGGTGCGGTTCAGGACGCTGGGTTGCTATCCGCTGACGGGCGCTGTTGAAAGCGAAGCCCGCACACTCGCCGAGGTGATCCAGGAGATGCTGGTTGCAACCACCTCCGAGCGGCAGGGCCGAGCGATCGACCGCGACGGCGGCGCCGCCAGCATGGAAAAGAAGAAGCAGGAAGGATATTTCTGATGGCGACCGCACTCCGCCGGAGCGAGACGGCCGCGGAAGCGGCGCGCGCCGAAGTCGAGGCCTATCTGGCGCTGAACCAGAAGAAGTCGCTGCTGCGCTTCATCACCTGCGGCTCGGTCGACGACGGTAAGTCGACCCTGATCGGACGGCTCCTCTACGATTCGAAGATGCTGTTCGAAGACCAGCTCGCAGCGCTCGACAGTGACAGCAGAAAGGTCGGGACGCAGGGTGCCAACCTCGATTTCGCGCTGCTCGTCGACGGCCTTGCCGCAGAGCGTGAGCAGGGCATCACCATCGACGTTGCCTACCGGTTTTTCGCGACGGACCAGCGAAAGTTCATCGTTGCCGACACGCCCGGTCACGAGCAATATACCCGCAACATGGTCACTGGCGCCTCAACCGCCGATCTCGCCGTGATCCTGATCGATGCTCGTAAAGGGGTGCTGACGCAGACGCGGCGCCACTCTTACCTTGTCAACCTGATCGGCATCCGCAACGTCGTGCTCGCCATCAACAAGATGGACCTGGTCGGCTACGATCAGACTGTGTTCGACCGAATTGTCGCAGATTATCGCGCCTTCGCACGCGAGGCAGGCATCGAGGCTTTCACCGCGATCCCGCTCTCGGGACTCAACGGCGACAACGTCACAAGCCGTTCGGAAGCGATGCCCTGGTACCAGGGGCCGGCGCTGCTGGAGCATCTGGAAGCGGTGCCCGTGAAGGCGCGCTCGGTCGCCGAGGAGCCGTTCCGGATGGCAGTTCAGCTGGTGAACCGCCCGAACCAGAACTTCCGCGGTTATGCCGGCACGGTGGCCAGCGGCCGCGTCCGTGTCGGCGATGCGGTTGCGGTGCTGCCCGCAGGCAGGCGCTCAAAGGTTGCGCGGATCGTTACCTTCGGCGGCGACCTTGAGGAAGCCTTTGCAGGTCAGTCGGTGACGCTCGCAATGGCTGACGAAATCGATTGTTCGCGCGGCGACATCATCGCCTCGGTGGAGGCTCCCCGGGTGCCGGCCAGCAGGCTCGAAGCGACGCTTGTCTGGATGTCGGACGAAGCGATGGTCCCGCACCGCTCCTACTGGCTG
>JADDQD010000231.1 GCA_016781555.1 Pseudomonadota bacterium
TCAAAGGGCAAGACAAGGCTTCGCCAAGCTCAGCCCGAACGGAAAAGAGCACTGATCCTGATTTCACGCAACTTGCCCTAGCCGCGCCGGAGGAGGACGTTCATTTGAGCCGATGCGATCGGCTTGCTCGGATCCTCCTGCCAGGCATGTGCTTCCACATTGGCAACGCGCTTGCCGAGCCGCGTCACCGTCGCGGCGGCGTAAGTTTCGTGCTCCACACCTCCCCGGGTAAACTGCACAGTGACGTTGATCGGCTTCAAGGCCACGCCTGGGCTGGCTCCGAGTGCCTCGAGGAGCGTCCCCAGTGCCGCGAATTCGAGCAAGCCGGCAATCGCGCCGCCGTGAAGATAGCCCGGTCTTCCCACCACTTCATCGCGGAAGGGCATCCTCCAAAGGAGGCTGCCGGAGTCCGTGCGGGTGGTGCTGAGACCAAGTAGCTGGGCGTAGGGCGGTAGATCTTCCATGGTCGTCGATTACCGTGCTGACCTTCCGGCGTCATGCCTCTTTGCGGCAGGCCCTGCTCGACTGAGGGAAATGCCCGAGATCGTCGGGCTCATCGACATCCCGAAGGGTTTCGCCGACATGGAGGGACCAGCCGAGCGCCTCGACGCGGGCGATCGTCTGCGCAGCCACCGAAGCGGTGCTCCAGGCGATACCGGCAAAGATCGAGGGATCGAAGCGCCTCAAACCAAGCAGCACGTAGCCGCCGTCTTCAGCCGGATGGATGACGGCATCTTTTGTGGCGAGCATCTCCGCCGCCGCTCGAAGACGATTTCTATCAAGCTGCGGGCAATCGGTGCCGACAAGGAGAATATGCTCGCCGGCGCCGCTCACGCGGGATGCGGCGCGGGCGAGCCGCTCGCCAAGATCCCCATCGCCCTGATCGGTGCAGCTTATGGCGGGTAGGAACGGCTGCCACTCGGGACTGGACGGATCCGGGCTCGCGCAGAGCTCGACGGCAAGCCCCGTCGCCTCGGCCTCCCCGACTGTGGCGACCAGCATGTCGTGGGCAAGGCGGGCAGCGCCTATCTCTCCGAGTGCCGGAATGAGCCGCGTCTTCACCTTTCCGGCTATTGGCGCCTTTGCGAAGATGACGATGCGACCGGGTCTCAACCGCGCCGCCATCCATGAAAGCGTTCGACGATCTTCAGCAACCGCTCCGGCTTATGCGCTTTCTTCCACTCACCGGCAGCGAACTTGTTGGCTTCCGCCATGGTCGGGTAGCTGTGGATCGTCCCTAGAATCTTGCCGAGCCCGAGGCGGTGCTTCATCGCCAGCACGAATTCGGGCAGGAGCTCGCCCGCATTGGCCGCGACAATGGTGACGCCCAGGATCCTGTCCTTGCCCGGCGCGACCAGCACTTTGACGAACCCCTTGTTGGCGCTTTCCGCCACCGCCCGGTCGAGCTCCGTCAGAGGATAGTGGACGATCTCGTACTCGATGCCGTCTTCCCGTGCGCTCCGCTCGTTGTGGCCGACATGGGCAACTTCCGGGTCGGTGAAGGTCGTCCAGGGCAATGCCGAATAATCCGCGCGGAACTTCCGGAAGCTCCCAAACAGCGCGTTCACGGCCGCATACCACGCCTGGTGCGCTGCAAAGTGTGTGAACTGATAAGGTCCAGCGACATCACCCGCGGCGAAGATGTTCGGGTAAAGCGTTTCCAGATACTCGTTGGTGACGACGGTGCGCTCGGTCTCGATCCCGAGCTCCTCGAGACCGTAGCCCGTCAGACGTGCCTTCCGTCCCACCGCGACAACGATTTCGTCGAACGGTATCGCGACTTCTTGCCCGTCAGCTTCAGCGATCAGCGTCTTTCCATCGCATCTCACCGCCTTGCGCCCTGTCCTGAGATCGACGCCTTCCGCGCGGAGGATGTCTGCGAGCAAGGTCGAGACGTCCTCGTCTTCCTTGGAAAGTATCCGTTCGCCGTGCTCGACCTGCGTGACCTTGGCGCCCAGCCTGGCGAAGGCTTGAGCCATTTCGGTTCCGATAGGTCCGCCGCCGACGATCACGATCCGGCGCGGCATCTCGCCCCGCGCGTGAAGCGCGTCCCACATGGTATCGCTGGTAAGATACCCCGCCTCCTTGAGGCCCGGTATGTTGGGCACGAACGGCTCTGCCCCGGCGGCAACCACGATGGAGCGCGCGGTGAGCCGCTCACGCCCGTCAATCTCTACCGTCCAGGGATCGATGATCTTGCCATAGCCGAGCCGCACGTCAACACCGAGGCGGGTGTAGCGCTCGACGCTGTCGGCGGGCTCGATGTCTTTGATGATCGCGTGGACGCGGTCCATCACTGCCCGGAAGTCGAATTCCGGCTCGCGCGGGGTAAGCCCGTAGGCATCGGCGGTTCGGATCTCGTGCGCAAGACGAGCGCTCCGGATCAGTGCCTTCGATGGGACGCAGCCCGTGTTGAGGCAGTCGCCCCCCATCTTGTGCGCTTCGATCAGAGTAACTTTTGCGCGAACCGTCGCCGCGATATAAGCGGTGACGAGGCCGCCTGCGCCAGCCCCAATGACGATCAGGTTACGGTCAAACCGCTTCGGGCGCTGGTAACCTTTGTAGATCCGGCGCCTGCGGAACAGGTTCATCGCGAACTTCGCGATCAGCGGGAAGATGCCGAGCAGCACCAATGAACCGACGACGCCCGGGGAGAGGATATTCGACACGCTCTCGATGGCGGCAAGCTGCGTCCCCGCATTCACATAGACGATCGTCCCGGCAAGCATTCCGATTTGGCTGACGATGTAAAAGGTGAGGAGCCGCATGCCAGTCAGGCCCATGGCCAGATTGACCAGGAAAAAGGGAAAAACAGGGATCAGCCGGAGCGTGAACAGGTAGAATGCGCCGTCCTTTTCAATGCCGCGGTCGATCGCCGCGACCCTTTGCCCGAACTGCGCTTTCACCCAGTCCCGGAGGAGGTAGCGGGAGCTGAGGAAAGCAAGGCTCGCTCCGATGGAGGAGGCGAAGGAGACGATCAGGGTGCCAAGCCACAGATCGAAGATTGCTCCCGCGGCCAGCGTCATGATCGCGGCACCCGGGAGCGACAGCGCCGTTACTGCGACATAGGCGAGAAAGAAGCCGCCAATGAGGAGCAGCGGCTCCCTGTCGAGTAACCGAGCGAGGTCCGCCTGGCGCGCCTTGAGGTTCTCGAGAGTGAGATAGACACCCAGGTCGAACACGAAAAAGGCCGCCACCGCCGCAAGGAGCAGCAGCAGCAGCGCGCTTTTTCCGCCTCTTTGTCTCACCGACAGCAGCCGAGCCTGACCGGGCACGCAGCAGTCGAGCGCCGCCTCTGGGCATGCAACCTCATGGCTTAGAGCCTGCGAGCTGCGAGGATCGCCCCGCCTGGTCCGTCCTGCACCAGCAATGCTGAACGGTAGGGGCCCGCGGCAGCCGGGATGGTGAACGACGCTGCGTCGCCATTATATTTTCCAAGCAAATGAATCGCGCGCACAATGTTCTTGTGCGGCAGGGTGCGTCCACCATTCTCGCCGGCCCGGATCGGCACCTCATGGCTGCGCGGATCATATCGGACCAGCCAGACATTGGCAGGCCTGCGGCTGGGCGCCTTCGCGATGGAGACTTGGCCCGGTGAGGCGACGATCTGCGGCCCGGAGGCGCCTCGGTCGAAGCGCTTGATGAACGTGTCGAGCTGTTCCTTACGGGCGCCGACCAGCACTCCGCGGCCGTTCACGATAACCTGGGGCGTCGAAACATGGGTGCGGCCAGCGGCCTTTGAATATTCCCATTGCCGCGCGGTGTAGGCTGGGTGTGCGAACGTGTCCTTCCAGCCGAGGCGGTCCCAGTAGGTGACCGCGAAGCTCAGCGCGAGCACGTCTGGACGGTCGGCGATGGCGTTGAGATTGGCGTTTGCTGGCGGGCAGGACGAACAGCCCTGGCTTTGGAACAGCTCAACCACGGTCGGGTTGGCGGCGTCGGCGGCTTGCGCCGCGGCGGGTACGAGGCTGGCAGGAGCCAGCGCGAGGCAGGTGATTGCAAGAACGGTCTTCAATGTATTTCTCCGAGACTAAGGGTAGGAGGAAAGAGGATTCGTGCGCGCGCTCTAGAAGTCAGGCCGGTGCGAGCGCCCGGCGGTTGAGCAGCGCCATCGCCGCGACGACCATCAATATGCCTGCCAAATGCACCGCAAGATCCAGGAAGGTCACCGCAAAAGGGTGGAAGAACTGAAGCAGAAAGGCCGAAAAAGCCGCCGCTCCAAGACCTGTCAACAAGGCGACGGGCACGGGATCCACTGGTCTTGCACGCGACACGCGCCAGACGAGCGGCAGGCTCAGCACCAGGCTCGCGGCGATGATGAAGAGCAGGCACTCCAAGCTGGGGCCCAGCTGCCACCCCGAGCGGCCGTTCACTATCAGATCGTGGTAGCAGCCGAGTCCGCTCAGCGTCAGCCATGCGACGAACGGGATGATCGGGGCGAGCAACCATCTTTTCGATCGGCCTGGGATCGAAAGAAAGAACGCCCCGGTCACCGCGAGCGCGCCGGTTGCTAGGGTGGCGGCTATCTCGAGCAGCATGAAATGCTCACGACCGGCATAGCGAACAAGAAGTAGGGACCAGTCCGACAACAGCAGGATGGCCGCCGCGGCCAGCGCAGCCAGCATTGCAAGCGTCGCCAGCGCCCGCTTCAGCGGCGGCGCCAGCGGTTTAACTGGTTTCGCCTCCGAAGCAAGCGCAGCGATCAGCTCTTCAGTCGAACGCCCGCTCACTCCGCAGGGTCCTTGCCCACGCGGAGGCGCAATTTCTTCATCGCACGGTGGATGTTGACCTTCAGCGAGGCGATCGACTGGCCAGAGGCGGCCGATGCCTCCACCAGCGACATTTCCCGCAATTTGACCAATTCGAGCGCCTCCTTCTGCGCCGGCGTCAGCATTGCCAACATCGGCTCGAGCGCAGCCGCTGAGGCAGCCGCTCCTGGGTTGTTCGCATCGGGATCGGCAAAGGTTTCATAAGCACCGGGGTGATGTATCTCTTGCCTCGTCACGCGGCCCCGCTTGCGCAACGCATCGATCGAGCGCCGCGCCGCGATAGCAGCAAGCCACGGCTTGACCGGGCGGCCAGGCTCATAGGTGTGGCGCACGCGGTGAACCGTCAGCAGCACGTCCTGGACGACATCTTCGATCGCGTCTTCCGACCAGCTGCGCCTGCGCGCCATGGCACGCACAAACGGTGTTATTGATCGAAGAAACAGACCGTAAGCGGCGGCGTCACCGGCTTGCGCCGCCACCAGCAGTTTGCCCCAACGCTCCTGCGTGTCATGGCCGCCCGCCTTCGTCAGATGTTCCTCCAATGGCGCATGTAACTTTAAAGGAGGCGCAGCCGAAACAGTTCCGCGCCCGATGTCTTCAGGATTTTACGCGCGCGAAGCGGCGCATTGCCCTACGAGGCTGTTCAGCAGAGATGAGAATCGCCATTCCCGACCAAATTGCCCCTTCGCCCTTTATGGATCGCGCGGCGGCTCCGCTCCAGCCCGGCAAGTTTCGCGACCCCAAGGTCACCGCAAAGGGAGAGCCGCGCGCGCACGTTTCGCTGGATCGTCTGGAAACGCTTTGGATCAACACGGGGACGCTCTGCAACCTGAGCTGCAAGAGCTGCTATATCGAAAGCTCCCCGACGAACGACGCGCTCGTCTATCTGAGCTTAGCGGAGGCGAACGCATATTTCGACCAGGCGGAGCGGCTTGGAACGCGTGAAATCGGATTTACGGGGGGCGAGCCTTTCATGAACCGGGACATGATCCCGATGTTGCGGTCGGCGCTCGCCCGCGGCTTTGAGGTGCTTGTTCTCACCAATGCGATGCGGCCGATGCGCCGGTTCGATGAGCCGCTTCAGGAGCTCGTCCGGCAGCATCGCGACGCGCTCACCTTCCGCGTCAGCCTCGATCACCATCGCCGGGAGGTTCACGAAGCCGAACGTGGCCGTGGGACTTGGGAAAAGGCAGTTGCGGGCCTCAAATCGCTTTCGGAGCAGGGCGCCAGGCTTGCCGTTGCCGGGCGACGGCTGCCCGCTGAAGGTGAGGCGGAGGCGCGCGCCGCTTATCAGAGCCTGTTCGAGAAGCTCGACGTTCGAGTCGATGCGGGCCTCGTTCTTTTTCCCGAGATGGACGCATCCTCCGACGTGCCCGAGATCAGCGAGGCCTGCTGGGGCATAACGGGTGTTTCGCCCTCCTCCATGATGTGCGCGTCCAGCCGCATGGT
>JADDQD010000088.1 GCA_016781555.1 Pseudomonadota bacterium
CAGCTCCCGATCTCAGATCACGCCGCAGCCGCCGCGATACACCATCTTTCGACCCGAAGAGGACATTCCACAAGGGGCAGCTAAGCTCCGGCACCTGTGGTTAGCGCGGGCGCTGAAGCCTGTTCTCAAGAGGACTCCCTTTCCGGCGCAGTCGGACTACAGCCGCTTCCGTCGAAAGCAGGGTGCATGTTCGAAAATAGGAAGAAAGCATGTCCTAATCGAGCCGGAGGGGACGGTGGCTCTCGCGGCTCCCTGACGTTTGGCCAGCCTGCCTGTAAACTGGCCAGCGGGTTTGCAGAAGGGGTTGTCTGGCCACGCGAGGCCTGGCGGGCAACGGGTGTATTGGTGGCAAGCCTACTGATGAGACTCCTGACGGCAACGAACTTCCTGTTCGCGGGCCTTGCGGTTGGCGTGCTCATGCAGCGGGGAGAGTATATCTTTCTGTTATTGTTCCTCGGCTTCCTGATCATCCTTGGTCAGTTCACACGGGTAGCCGGCAGCTTCATTCTTGGCGGGGTATTCGCGCTGGCACTCTTGGAGGTCGAGCCCGAGCAGGCTTTGGTAATGGTGCCAATAGTGGAAGCGTCGAACCTGATCGGACGGATTTGCCAGCACTACCGCGGTCACTTCGCCGGCAAGCGCGCCATTGATCTAGCGCTGGCGAACAGCGCGGGGCCTATGCGTACCTACCGCTGTCCGGCTGGGAACCTTCTCCCCAGTTACGCATCAAAGAATTGGGAGAGTACAGCGTCGCGTACTGAACAGGGTTGAGGCATGATATTCGGTCGATCTCCGCTGGTCCTACTGGACAGGAACCGCTCCAAGCCAGTTGGCCTTCGACCATGGATTCCGCTTCGGCCATGGGCCGGTCTCCAGTCTCGGCGACGGCCCGAGATGATCCGATCAAAGGCAGCGGCAGCGCTGCTCGGCGCCATGCTGGTCCTGGCCGGCTGCGGGCATACGGCTGAGCTCAGCGTCGCGGAAGGAATGGGGCCGCACCCGAAGCTCCCGCCGCCGGTCAGCACCCTCCTTCCCACAGTCAAGGTCGCTCCGGCCAGGTCCTGGCCTGACGGGAGGATGCCGGTCGCGGCTCAGGGCCTCCAGGTCAACGCCTTCGCAGCCGGGCTCGATCATCCCCGCTGGCTCTACGTGCTGCCCAACGGTGACGTGCTTGTCGCCGAGACGAACAAGCCGCCGCCGCCCAAGGGCAAGGAGGGCGGAATCAAAGGCTGGTTCATGAAGATGTTCATGAAGGAGGCCGGCGCAGGCGTGCCGAGCGCCGAGCGCATCACGCTCCTTCGGGATGTAGATCGAGACGGCGTTGCCGAGGTCAAGGAAGTGTTTCTCACGAGCCTTCGCTCGCCCTTCGGAATGGCGCTGGTCCGAGACACGCTCTACGTCGCCAATGCCGATGCCCTAGTGGCTTTCCCTTACAGGCAAGGCGCCATCCGCATCGATGCGCCGCCCCGCAGGATTGCCGACCTTCCGGCCGGTCGCAATCACCATTGGACCAAGAGCCTCGTCGCCAATGCCGATGGATCTCGCCTCTATGTTGGTGTGGGCTCGAACAGCAACATCGCCGAACATGGGCTGGAAGAGGAGGTGAACCGGGCCGCCATTCTCGAAGTGGATCCCGCCACGGGTGCCACCCGCGTTTTCGCCGCCGGCCTGCGCAATCCGGTTGGCATCGACTGGAATCCCGACACCGGCGCACTCTGGGCGGCCGTCAACGAGCGCGACGAGATGGGGAGCGACGTTCCGCCCGATTACATGACCAGCGTGCAACCCGGCGGTTTTTACGGCTGGCCCTGGAGCTATTGGGGCCGAAACGTCGACAGGCGCGTCAAGCCCATCCGGACAGACATGGTCGCCAGGGCCCTCACCCCCGATTATGGGCTCGGACCCCATACGGGTTCGCTTGGCCTCACCTTCTCGAAAGGGGCGCGGCTCGGGCCGGCATTGGCCTCAGGCGCGTTCATAGGCCAGCACGGTTCTTGGAACCGAAACCCCAGGAGCGGCTACAAGGTCATCTTCGTCCCATTCGAAAGCGGCAAGCCATCGGACATGCCGATCGATATCCTGACTGGCTTTCTGAACGAAAAGGGCGAGGCGATGGGACGTCCGGTCGGCGTGCAGATCGCACGCGACGGATCACTGCTGGTGGCTGACGATGTCGGCAACACCATCTGGCGCGTTAGCGCTCCGGCGGAACGGAAGCCCGCACCATAGCCGCTGGGCTGATTCAGATTTCTCAACGCGCACGATCGAAGCGGAAGCCTTCCACCGCCAGGCCGGCCGAACGCCAGCGCGACTCCGGTCCGCCGCTCCGGGTTATCTAGTCTAGGATCGCGGCAAGCACGAACATCAACGTTGACGAGGACATGTTGCGACTACATCGATCAGGGGCGGCGCAGCTGCCCTCGAGCCGATGCGGCAGCGCTCGGGCCTATGGCTGCCCGGCTGTCTACCCGGGCGTGGAACCGGCGGTGTACAAACGGGAAGAGCGATCCGAGCGCCGTGCCCCAGGCCAGCAGGGACAGGAACACGCCGATTGCCGCTTCTCCTCCCGGAGCGTTGCCCCCGCTCACGGCCGGCAAGACCATGACCGCTCCTGCCGTCCAAAGTAGGAAGCCGAACCCCATTCCGAACAGCCAGCCGCCACGCCGGTCGTTGGCCGCGCGCTGGAACAGACGCCCGTAAGCAGCGCCGGCCATCGCCATAACGGCCGATCCCGCCGCGAGGGTGGCAGCGATCGAGAGGCCGAGGATCCGAGCCTCTACCTCGAGCGAGCCGAACGCGGTCAGTATCGCGATAGCTGGAAGGGTGGCGAGGATGCCGGTAACGCCGCCGGCAAGCGCCGGCCGCTGCGTCGGGCCCGGATCATAACCGTGAGCGCTCAGGAACCGTGCCATGGTTCACTCGCCGGTTCCAGAAGGTCGCGAAGCGCCGGGCAGTCCTGAAAGCCGGCTTCACCGCGGTAAAGCTCGATCAGGTACTTGTAAGCCAAGCCCACCGGCCGAACGTCACGATTGAGGTCGAACAGGCCGACCGGATTCACGTTCCCCAATGGGCGGCTCAGGGCAATGTCCCAGTCGGCTTGATCCGTTAGGCTGTACCAAGTGAAGCCGACGAGGGGTACGCCCGCCTTTCGAAGCAGCTGCACATTGTGCCACTGGCGCCACAGCCAGCGGGGACCATCCCTCGCGTCGAGCCGGTTGGTCTCGGTGTGCATCATAGGGCGCCGGAAGCGTTCGTAATATTGGCTGGCGACGACGTACCAGCCGAACAGCTCTCCAAGCGATTGCGGCCGGCCATGGCTGTCGATCAGCTTCTCGTTGGATTCGTAATAATCGACGCCGAGTATGGTGCGGCGCGGCACCGGGTGCTCCATGAACCAGGCATATTCCTCGTCCGGCATGCCGTGCTCGCGCAGGTGGCTCCTCATCATCCCGCTCACTGGGCGCGCGTAGAGCAAGTCGAGCGGCAAGAAGCGACGCTCATTTTCGAACTCGGCAATTCGAACGATCTCGGGCTCGGGGCAGCAGGGTTGGTAGAATTCGCCGCTTTCACTATTGACGAACACCGCGTCGGGCCGCTCGGCGAGAATGGCCTGCGCCATCAGCACGCTGGCTCGCGCCATGTGCCGGACGGCCGTCACGAATGAGCGGTCGTCGCGGCGCTGCTCGTTCCAGGCGCCCTCGAGGGTGCTAAGCCTCGCGCACACATACATTTCGTTGATCGGCGTATAAAAGCGTACCCACGGGTAACGCTTCGCAAAGGCTCCGGCGTAGGCGCGGAGGGCGTCGACCAGTTCGGGATTCTGGAAATTCTCCAGCCAGTTCGGCACACCAAAGTGGCAAAGGTCGACGATCGGTTCGAGGCCGAGATCGCGCATTGCAGGCATCACCTCGTCGGTGAAGCTCCACTCATAGCGGCCGGGCCCCTCGCAGATGAGGTGGAGCGGCGGCCCGTAGCGCAGATAGCGGATGCCGATCTCTGTCGTGAGTTCGAGGTCCGCCCGCCACTGACGATAATGTCCAGTCACCTCCATTTGGTCGTGGCGCCAGCGCCCGCCCTCGATCGTTGGATAGCTGCATTCGATGCCGGTTGCGAAGAGAAAGCCCGCGGGTGGTGGAGCCTGGTGGCGATCCTCGGACGCGGATGTACGCATCGGGGCACCGTGGGATAGCTTCGGCGGACGCGCTGCGGGATAGCCGACGGGATGCGTGTAGAGCACGCCGAGTACCGCTCCGAATATGAGATGGCCGAGCAACAGGCCCGCTGGTTCGCGCCAGGTGAGACCGGAGAAGAAACCGACCGGATCGACCCGCACGATCTCGCTGCTCTGGTGCATCAGATCGAGCTGCGGAAAGGCCAGTAAGAAGGCGAGCGTGGCGGGTAGGAGAGAGAAGGTCAGCCCTTGCAGCATCGGCCGCCAGTCCAGCCACGACCAGAAGAAGTAGGCATAGAAGATCGCCCACAGGGCGCCAACGAGTGCGTGGGTGGCCATTCCCGCCGTCCACCAGGCGAGCACGGGACCATCCGGAAAGGCGAGCGTTCCAAGCCCCTGGACGATGTCGAACAGCGGCAGACCGGAAAGCTGGAAAGTCCGCAGGACCGCCTCCCAGACAGCGGCGGCGGCTACGCCCGCCGCGGCAGCCTTGCCGATGGAAACGATACGGATCATCAGAGGCTCGCGCCAGGCTAGCGGACAGACGTGTCCGCGTCCTCGATTCCGACGCGATGCCGATAGACCAGCTCACCGCCTTTCCAGCCGGTGAAGGCCAGAATTGCAACCACCAGACCGGAGATGATGACGCCGATCGAGCCGATGGACTCCGGGCCGCCGAAGCGGAGGAAGAGGTTCACGGCTTCGAGCAGCACGGCCGTGACATTGCCGACCATGTGCATCCAGGCGTCCCGCAATCGCCGGATGCGGGCGTCGCCCAGGAAGTCGGTGAGCCCCGCTGCAGCAGCCATCGCCGCCGTCGCGAGACCGGCCGCCAGCAGCCACATGGAGGCTATCGCCCATCCGGACGCAGCATTCCAGAGGAACAGGAGATCGGTCGCAAAGGCCGAGATGAAGAAGACCATCGGGAATGGAATCAGCATCGGATGAATGGGATGGCCGAAGATCTTGGCGGTACTCCGGGGATTTGAGCCGTTCATCGATTTCCTCCTCTTTTTTCGTCACGCAGATTTGTGAGTCGCTTGAACCTCTCCGAACCAAGCACAGCCGCGCCGACGGCGAGTAACACGCCTGCCCCGAGCCAGCCGCGGTGGACACTGGCCCAGAGCAGCGGTGAGCGGGTCTTGGCTATTTCATCAAAGCGGCCGTGGGCGCCATGGTCACCTGGAACAGGGTCGAGCAGGTTGTCCCGCCGATCGGGCTCCACGGCGTGCCTGTCCTGTTGCGCATCCACGCCCGTTTTGGCGAGATAGCGATCGAGCAGGGGCGAGATGATCTTGTCCGTAAGAATGGCTTGCCAGGCCGGCGCTCCAACGATGAGCTCCTTCCGCCCTGAATGCGCCGCGAACCAGATTGCGCGGGCAGCCACCTCCGGCTGGTAGACGGCACCGACCGGCTGCGGCGCGCCTTGCACATGAGCCTTAACCCAGTCGAACTGGGGCGTGTTTACGCCGGGAAGCTGCACCATTACGAGGCGCACCTTGCTTTTCGCATTTAGAAGTTCGCAGCGCACCGAATCCTGGAATCCCTGGATGGCGTGTTTGGCCGCGCAGTAGGCGGACTGGAGCGGAATCCCGCGGTAAGCGAGGGCGGACCCCACCAGTACGATCGAGCCCGCATTGCGCGGGAGCATGTGTCGCAGCGCCGCGCGGGTGCCGTGGACCTGCCCGAAGTAAGTCACGTCGGTAACCCGGCGATACTCCTCGGGCGTGATGTCGAGGAAGCGCGAGAAGATTCCTGCGAAGGCGTTGTTCACCCAAATGTCGATGCGCCCGAATTCTTCGAGAACCCGGTCGGCCGCCCGTTCGACCTGCTCGAAGTCCGCGACGTCGGTGGGGATCGGGAGCGCTCGCGCGCCGAGCGCCTCCACCTCCCGTGCGGCGGCCGCGAGGCCATCGACGCCGCGGGCCAATAGCGCCACCGAGCAGCCGCGCCGGGCGAATTCCCGTGCTGTCGCCCGGCCGATTCCCGCCGAGGCACCAGTGATCACAGC
>JADDQD010000144.1 GCA_016781555.1 Pseudomonadota bacterium
GATCGGAAACGGGCGCATCGACCTCAAAGGGCGTGAGAGCCGCGAGGTCGCGCTGGTGCCGAGGGCGGGGCGCTATAAGGTGAGATGCACCCACACCCTTCATACGGCGCTCGGGATGACCGGCGAGATCGTTGTCGAATGAGCGTTGCTTCCAAGAAGAACAAGGCCGTTGTCGAGCCCTTGGAGCCCAATGTCGCCGCCCATTGACTCGATCAGGCGCTCCACCTCGCCGAGGTCCTCTCGAGGGACGGCGGACCGAGGAAAGATCGCCCGGACGATCGCCCTGGACCAGGCGCGCGAGCTCATCTGAGGCGGCGCTTTTGAATCGGCGACCTGCGCCGGGCTGCGGAGCCAGGAGTGCAGATTGAGGCTCGTAAGTTATTCGGCAATAGGCTTTTTTTCTGCTTCCGAGGAACCTCGGGAATGATCAGAGGTTGTTCCGCTGGCGGGGACCAGCGCCCTTGCACGCGCCCCGCTCCAGCACTGAAGGAGCCAGCGTCATGAGACTAGCGTTAGCCGTAGCAGCCTTGATGGTGTTCGCGCCTGCCGCCGTCCAAGCCGAACATAGATTCAGCGGCCACCATCCAGGCTTCGGATTCAAGCACCACCCGGGCTTCGGCTTCCGCCATCACCCCGGCTTTGGTTTTAGGCACCACCCCGGTTTCGGCTTCCGCCACGATCCTCGCTTCGGTTTCGGGCACGGCTCGGGCTTCGGCTTCGGATCCGGCTTCGGCTTTGGATCGGGCTTCGGCTTCGGGTCGGGTTTCGGAGTTGGCCACGGATCAGGCTTCGGTTTCCGGCACCACCCGGGCTTTGGCTTTGGCCACCATCCCGGCTTTGTCAGACACCACCCGGGCTTCGGCTTCCGCCATCATCGGCGCTTCCGCCACCACCGGGGCTTCTAACGGGGCACAGATCAGGCTCCGGTTTCGGTCACCCGCCGGCAGCCACGGCGCACGAGAGCGCGTGCCGCAAGGTCGGCGTTAGTTCAGTCGCCAAGGCGGGTGACGCGTGCAGCGAGTGGAGCAAGGAAAGGCACCAGCGAGAGCAGGCGCATCATCGAGCGCCGGGCCTTCCCGTTCTCGGCCCCGCTCCGCAGAGCGGAGGAAATCGCCAGCGCCCGAGCGGCACGGCGGAAGAAGCTCGTTTGATACGCCTGCGCGCCTTCGGGTCCGTCCCGAACAAACGCGGCCGCGGCTTCGACGCCGCTGCTCAAAGCGATTGCAATTCCGTCCCCGGCGAGCGAAGCGATCACCGCGACCTGATCGCCAAGCCTGAACAGCCCAGGTTCGGTGCCGCGGGCGCGCCAACCATAGAGAATCCCGGCAATGGCTTCCCAGCCGCTGCGCGCGGAATCGTTCAAGCGGCGCGCCAGGATCGGCAGCTCGTCCGAAAGCTGGGTCACCAGCCCTTCTATTCCTCGGGCGCCGTTCAGCCGCTCGCGCGCGACCGATACGCACAGATTGGCGCTGCCATCGTCCTGCAGGAGAAGCCCGGCATAGCCGCCGTCGAACAAGTGAAGCTCGATGACGCCGTCGAGCGCTTCTCTCAGGGCAGGCGCGGGCGCCAGCGCGGTTCGAAAGCCCACCACCGGATCGGCGCCGATCACCTCCCGGGGACGGGCGAGGCCGCGCAGTTCATGCTTCCTCGTCGCCAGGAACAAAGCGTCAGCCTCGACCTCCTCACCTGAATCGAGACGGACGCGCCGGGAGCCCTCCGCGGCTCGAACAGCAATGCCTCTTCTCACAACCGCACCCGCGCCAGCGGCTGCCTCGATCAGCGCCTCATCGAAGGTGCGGCGGGAGAGGCCGGCGGCGCAATGGGGAAGCCGCCCCTCAACGGTTCGTTCCGCGCTCACCAGCCGCAGGCGCTCGATCGGGCGGGCGCCGAGGCCCCAGGGATCGACACCGAGCCGGTCCAGAACCGCGAGCGCATCCCAGCCGAGGAAGCCGCCGCACACCACGTCGCGGGGTCCGTTCGTCCTCTCGATGAACTCCGGGGCAAGCCCCGCCCGGCCGAGCATGATCGCGGCAGCCGAACCTGCCGGCCCGCCGCCGACGATCAGCGCTGACGTTCGACGCACAGCCGGAAAGGAAAGCGGCGGACGATCTTCGCGGCACCGGGTTCGATCCCCGCGTCGGCGAGGATCGCGCGCCATTCGGCCGGCCGGAAGGAGCGGGCGATGGACAGCTGGCCGTCTTCCCGGACGATCCGGTGCCAACCCATCAGCCGGCAGAGAAGCGGGTAGCCCAGATAAGCGAACCGATGCCGGTGGAGATCATTCACGATCCAGCCTCTTCTTGCTTCCGCCTCCATGTAGCGCAGGAAGTCGCGGAGCTGATCGTCCGTCATGTGGTGGGCGACGAGGTTGCTGACGACGAAATCGAAGCCACCGACAAGGTCCTTATAGTCACCGGTGCGGTATTCGATTCCGAGTTCAGCAGGGGTGGCCGCTTCTGCGATCGCTACGCTCTTCGGGTTGAGATCCACTCCAACGAGTTCGGCCGTGAGGCCGTACCGCCGCGCCCAGCGGGCGATGGTGCGCAGCATGTCGCCCTGGCCGAAGCCCACGTCGAGCAGCCGGAAACGGCGCGCATCGCCAATGGCGCGCGCGAGGAAGTTGATCGTCGGCCGTCTTGCAAAGGTCCAGCTGTTCACCCGGCCCAGATCGTTGAGGATCCTTGCATAGACCGCCGGATCCAGCTCCGGGGCGTCCATCTGCTCATCTTCGCGGGAGCGGATCCTGAGATCCCTCATGGCGCGCGTTCGAAGCGGAAGCCTTCCGCCGCCAGCCCCGGTCCGAACGCCAGCGCGACACCCGTCCGCCGCTCCGGAACATCGAGCAGGGCGGCAAGGACGAACATCAGGGTCGAGGAGGACATGTTGCCGAAGCGGGCGAGCACGTCCCTCGACTCCTGGAGAGCATCGGGCGCGAGGCTCAGAGCCGTCTCGACAGCATCGAGGATCGATCTTCCGCCGGCGTGAACGGCCCACGCGTCGATCGACTGGGGAGACAGATTGCCGAGCATGCGGGAGCGCAGCTCGCCCTCGACAAGGGCTTGCGCGATCTGGGCCGGCACCTGCCCCGATAGATGCATGGCGAAGCCGCTGTCGCCGATCGTCCAGCGGATGAGATCGGCAGTGTCCGCGAGCGACGCGGCGAACTGGTTCAGAATGGCGAAGCCGGATGGCTCCGCCGTCACCAGAGCGGCAGCGGCGCCATCGCCGAACTGGAGCATGGCGAGCAGCGGCTCGATCTCACGCGTGAATTGAAGGTGCAAAGTAGACAGCTCGACGGTGACGACCAGCACCCGAGCCGACGGTTCCGAACGAACGATGTGATAGGCAACACGAAGCGCCGCCACCGCCGCATAGCAGCCCATGAACCCGACGAAGGTCCTTTCCACTCCGGGATCGAGGCCGAGCTCCTCGGCGACGATCTGATCGAGGCCGGGGGCGATGAAGCCGGTGCAGCTTGCAACGACGAGGTGGGTGATGCCGTCGATGCTCGTCTTTTGTGCAAGGTTCGCGATCGCTGCCAGCGCGAGCGGCGGAGCGGCCTCGGCATAGATGTTCATCCGCGCTGAGGTAGGCGGCGGTTCCTCGCCCCCGTAGAGCCCGCCCGGCTCAAGTGGGGACCCACCTTCCGCGGTCGGCGACAGCACTGACCAGCGATGTTCTATACCCGCACGGCCGGCCATCCGCCCGAACACGGTTTTCTCTCGCTCGTCGGGAAGCTGCTGCTCCGCCCAGCCGATGAAGGCTCCGTGCACGTCATAGCCGGGAACGGCTGTGCCGATCGCGTTGACGTGAGCTGCGGCGGGGGTCAATCGTTCGGCCTTCCTGGCGTGACGAAGCACTCGCCCCGACGCCTAGAAAATTTAGCTAGAGCAGACACTTGCTCGCGACTGTGTCCACTGTGACGGGCCATATTAGCCGACACTGAACGGTGCTCCGGGTGATAAAAGCGCACTTCGGCAAGAACTCCGCCGCCCATTGCACGAGCAATGGCTGCTCAAGTGATCCTCTTATTGGATCGGTCTGCTACATTCGAGATGCTCGGGACGTGTCATTGGGATCCGCAGCGACCTCGCGGTGGAGGAAGCCGAAATAGCCTGCGACCGCGGCGAGGAGGATGTGGAGCCATACATCGTTTCCATAGAGCGGGATAAGCCCGAACGTCGTCCAGAGCTTCGCCGCCGGGATCAGCCCGAAGATCGCGAGCGCCGTGTAGATCAATGCGACGCCTCTCGCATAGAGGCGGGCGCCGCCTTGGCTTCGCGCCGCAGCAAGGCCCCAGATGCCGAACACGACGTGGAAAAGGTTGTGGAGCACGTTGACCGGGAACAGACCGAGCGCTGCGCCGAGCCCCGCATCGACCACGACATCGTTTGCGCCGGGATGCGAATGCGGGGTCGTAACCCCCGGGATGAAGCCAGCCACGCCGACCAGCAGAAACACCACGCCGAAAATCTTGGCGAAAGTTCGAAGGCTCATGTCGAAATCTCCACGAAGAACAGCTTTCCTGAGGCTGTCATCTGTTGGATGAGCCAAGGGCCCGGAGGTTCCCATCGACGTGGGGCTCGCCACAAGGCGGTGCTTCAGGAGCGTCGCAGCTGGCCTTCACGGGACGCGGCCGCACTCGGGCCTATGGCTGCCCGACCGTCGGCCCGTGCGTGGAGCCGGCGGTGTACAAAGGGAAAGAGCGATCCCAGCGCGGCGCCCCAGGCGAGCAGGGACAGGAAGACGCCGATGGCGGCCTCTCCACCCGGCGCGGCGCCTCCGCTCACGGCCGGCAACAGCATGACCGCTCCCGCGGCCCAAAGCAGGAAGCCGAAAGCCATTCCGAACAGCCAGCCGCCACGCCTGTCGTTCGCCGCGCGTTGGAACAGGCGTCCATAAGCAGCACCGGCCACACCCATGACAAACCACCCAGCCGCGAGCGTAGCGATAACCGACAAGCCAAGGATCCGAGCCTCGACCTCGAGCGAGCCGAACGCGACGAGTATCACGGTGGCGGGCAAGGTGGCGAGCATGCAGGTAATGCCACCGGCAAGCGCGGGCCGCTGCGTCGGCCCCGGATCGTAGCCGTGAGCGCTCAGGAAGCGGGCCATGGTTCGCCCTCCGGTTCCAGAATGTGGCGAACTGCCGGGCAGTCGCGAAAGCCGGCTTCGCCCCGGTAAAGCTCGATCAGGTATTTGTAAGCCAAACCCACCGGCCGAACGTCGCGGTTGAGATCGAAAAGGCCGACGGGATTGACGTTCCCCAACGGGCGGCTGAGCGCGATGTCCCAATCGGCTTGATCCGTCAGGCTATACCAGGTGAACCCGACAAGGGGTACGCCCGCTTTTCGAAGCAGCTGCACATTGTGCCACTGGCGCCACAGCCAGCGTGGACCGTCCCTCGCGTCGAGCTGGTTGGTCTCCGTGTGCATCATCGGCCGGCGGTACCGTTCGTAATATTGGCTGGCGACGACGTACCAACCGAAGAGCTCTCCCAGCGATTGCGGACGGCCATGGCTGTCAATCAACTTTTCGTTCCATTCGTAATAGTCGACGCCGAGGATCGTCCGGCGCGGCACCGGGTGGTCCATGAACCAGGCATATTCCTCGTCGGACATGCCATGCTCGCGCAGGTGGCTCCTCATCATGTCGCTCACGGGATGCGCGTAGAGCAGGTCGAGCGGCAGGAACCGGCGCTCATCCTCGAACTCGGCAATTCGAACGATCTCGGGGTCGGGGCAGCAGGGCTGGTAGAATTCGCCGCTTTCGCTGTTGACGAACACCGCATCGGGCCGTTCAGCGAGAATGGCGTCGCTCATCAGTACGCTGGCCTTGGCCATGTGCCGGACGGCCGTCACGAACGAGCGGTCGTCGCGACGCTGCTCGTTCCACGCCCCTTCGAGGGTGCTGAGCCGCGCGCAGACGTACATTTCGTTGACCGGCGTATAGAAGCGTACCCAGGGGTAACGCTTCGCAAAAGCCTCGGCATAGGCGCGCAGCGCCTCCGCCATTTCGGGATTCTGGAAATTCTCCAGCCAGTTCGGAACACCGAAGTGGCAGAGGTCGACGATGGGTTCCAGGCCGAGGTCGCGCATCGCAGGCATGACCTCGTCAGTGAAGCTCCAGTCATAGTGACCGGGGCCCTCATAGATGAGGTGGAGCGGCGGCCCGTAGCGCAGATGGCGGATGCCTATCTCGCGCGTCAGT
>JADDQD010000018.1 GCA_016781555.1 Pseudomonadota bacterium
GCACTTCCCGAAAAAGTGGGAACCGGTTTTTCGATCAGGAAGTGCGGCGGAGCTAAGAGGAGCACTTCCCGAAAAAGTGGGAAACGCTTTTTTAGGCCAGGAAGTGCGTAAGACCGACAACAGCACTTCCCGAAAAAGTGGGAACCGGTTTTTCCGACCAGGAAGTGTGTCAGATCGACGCGGGAGGGGGCGGGCATCGCCCTTGCCTTCGCTCGCCCTGGCCCTAATGAGGCGTCGCTGGTTTTCCGGGAGTCTTCCATGAAGTTGATGGCGGGCAATTCGAATGTTCCCTTGGCTCAGGCGATTGGGAAATATCTCGAGCTGCCGATCACGGAAGCGAGCGTCCGCCGCTTCGCCGACGAAGAGATCTTCGTCGAGATCCACGAAAATGTCCGCGGCGAAGACGTGTTCGTGATCCAGTCGACGGCTTACCCGGCCAACGACAATCTGATGGAGCTGTTGATCTGCATCGATGCGCTGCGGCGCTCGTCGGCGCGGCGGATCACCGCGGTGGTTCCTTATTTCGGCTATGCGCGACAGGATCGGAAACCGGGGCCGCGCACCCCCATTTCCGCCAAGCTGGTCGCGAACCTGATCACCGTCGCCGGCGCCAACAGGGTTCTTTCGGTCGATCTTCACGCCGGTCAGATTCAGGGCTTCTTCGACATCCCGACCGACAACCTCTACGGTGCGCCGGTCATGTCGGCGGATATCCAGGCGCGCTTCAACGGGCGCAACATCACCGTCGTCTCGCCCGATGTCGGCGGGGTGGTTCGCGCCCGGGCGCTTGCCAAGCGCCTCAACAACGCGCCGCTCGCCATCGTCGACAAGCGCCGCGAACGCCCGGGCGAATCGGAAGTGATGAACATCATCGGCGACGTTTCGGGCCGGTTCTGCATCCTGGTCGACGACATCGTCGATTCGGCGGGCACGCTTTGCAACGCCGCTGCCGCGCTGAGGGAAGGCGGTGCCGAAGAAGTGGTCGCTTACTGCACGCACGGAGTGCTGTCGGGCGCCGCCGTGTCGCGTGTCGACAAGTCCGCGCTGACAGAGCTCGTCATCACCGATTCGATCGCGGCCTACGAAGCGGCGGCGACCAGCGGCAAGGTGCGCATCCTCACGATCGCGCCGCTGCTCGCCGAAGCGATCAGACGCATCGCCGACGAAGCGTCGGTTTCGAGCCTGTTCGACTGATGCCGACGGTCCTCATCACCGGCGCCGCGCGCGGGATCGGACTTGAATTCGTCCGCCAATATGCCGCGGCCGGGTGGAACGTGATCGGCACCTGCCGCGACCCCGCCGATGCCGAGAAGCTGGTAGCGCTGGGCGAGGTTCGGCCCGAGCTCATTGACATGCGCGACCGGCCGGCGCTCGCCGCCTTCGGTGATCGCCTCGCGGGTGCTCCGCTCGATCTCTTCATCGCTAACGCAGGGATTACAACGGCAGACAGGATGACGAGCGCCGAGGATGCCGACCGCTTCCTCGACGTGCTGGCGGTGAACAGCGTCGCGCCGACGCTTCTCGCGGTTTCGCTCCGGCCGAATGTCGTTCAGGCCAAGGGGAAGATGGTGGCAATTACGAGCGAGATGGGGAGCATCGCGCGCAACGCATCGGGCGGATGGCTCGCCTATCGCGCGTCCAAGTCCGCGCTCAATTCGGCGTGGCGCACGCTGGCGATTGAAATGGCTGCCGACCCGGTCGCAATCGCCATGCTTCACCCGGGCTGGGTTCAAACCGACATGGGCGGCCGCGGCGCTCCGCTCGAGCCGCCGGAAAGCGTTCGGTCAATGCGCCAGGTCATCGATCGGCTCAGCCCGAACGACAAAGGCGTGTACCTGAACTACCGAGGCGAAACGCTGCCCTGGTAAGAGATCGCATCAAAGTGGTACTTTGATGCGGAGGGGACTGGGCACCCCGGCTTACATCCTGCTTCGGGCGAGCGGCGCCGCGGAGGCCTGCCTCCGTTGAAACGGCGGATACTCATCCGCCTTGGATACTCTCGAACGTCATCGCGAGGAGCGGAGCGACGAAGCAATCCATCTGATGTCCAGCCGAAAGACCGTGACCGGATTAGACCGAAGCAGCCTCACCCGTTTGTCTTGAGTATCCGAGACGAGGCAATCCACGATGTGGCGGAAGCGCCTAGCGCTTTCCACCTTTATCGATAGGCCCTCAGGCGTCGATCCGCGAGCGCCGGGCCTGTTCGCAGAGCAGCTTCAGCTGGCGGTTGATCGAAGCGCCCTGAAGATGCCCCTCGACATGATCGAACCGCTCCTGCTTGAGGCGGCGCCGGATGTCGCTGATGGTTTGGTAATCGCCCGTACGGGCAAGCGCGAAAGCTCTTTCGAGCGTGGTGGGATCTGAGGACATGGCCTCATATGGGGCACGCGCGCCGGAAAACCTAATGGAGAGCGATGAATGCTGTGTCTTCCGGGGCAACCGGCCATCTCGGACTGCAGCGGCGGCAGCGCTGCCGCGCTTCAATTTCAAACTAAACGACGTTCAATGGCGCCATTGCCCGGGAGGAGTCCCGGCAGCGCGGTGAGCGCTGCCGGTGTTTTTACTCCGCCGCCACTCCTGCACGCGCGAACATGTCCTCGCCGCCGTCGACGGCCGGCGTATCGTTCGCCACCTTGGCCTTCTTGCGCCGGTCGAAATTGTCCCACACTTCGCCCCAATTGCCGCGGGTCGCGGCCTTGGAATATTCGGTGGCGCGAGTTTCGAAGAAGTTGGCGTGCTCGACGCCGTTGAGGAGCGGCGCCAGCCAGGGAAGCGGGTGCTCGTCGATCATGAACATCGGCTTCAGGCCAAGCTGGCCCAGCCGCCAATCGGCGATATAGCGGATATATTGCTTGATCTCCTTCGGCGTCATGCCGGGAACCGGGCCCTGCTCGAAGGCGAGATCGATGAAGGCATCCTCGAGCTCGACCGTATGGTGGCAGACGTCGCGGATCTCCTTCTTGACGATCGGCGTGTAGCAATCGCGCTCTTTCACGAAAGCGTGGAACAGCCGGATGATGCCCTCGCAGTGAAGGCTTTCGTCGCGAACCGACCAGGAGACGATCTGGCCCATGCCCTTCATCTTGTTGAAGCGCGGGAAGTTCATCAGCATCGCGAACGAGGCGAACAGCTGCAGCCCCTCGGTGAAGCCGCCGAACATGGCCAGCGTCTTGGCGATGTCCTCGTCGGTATCGACGCCGAAGGTGGCGAGATAATCGTGCTTGTCCTTCATCTCCTTATACTGAAGGAACATGCCGTATTCGCTCTCGGGCATGCCGATCGTGTCCAAGAGGTGCGAGTAAGCGGCAATGTGCACCGTCTCCATGTTGGAGAAGGCGGCGAGCATCATCTTGACCTCGACCGGCTTGAAGATGCGGCCATATTTCTCGTGGTAGCAATCCTGCACCTCGATGTCGGCCTGGGTGAAGAAGCGGAAGATCTGCGTCAGCAGCGAGCGCTCATGATCGGTGAGCTTCTGCGCCCAGTCGCGGCAATCCTCACCGAGCGGCACTTCCTCCGGCATCCAGTGGATCTGCTGCTGGCGCTTCCAATAGTCGAACGCCCATGGATATTCGAACGGCTTGTACTGCTTGCGGGCTTCGGTGAGGGACATCTTGATCGCTCCTGGTTTTTTCGTATTCCAACGCCGGGATCCATGCGGCTTCTCCGCCGCGGTTGATCTCGTCAGACTGTTGGTGGCAGGTCCGCCCGCATCACTGACATGCCAAGCACTCGTCATAGTCGGTCGTGGCGGCGAGCTCGATCTGCTTCAACTGCGGCGTGTTGTCCGCCTCGACCCCGCCCGCAAAGCCGGCGCGCTGCACCGACTTGGAGCGGAGATAGTAGAGCGACTTGATGCCGAGCTCCCAGGCGCGGAAGTGGAGCATCAAGAGGTCCCACTTGTCGACGTCCGCCGGGATGAAGAGGTTCAGCGAGGTCGCCTGATCGATGTAGGGCGTGCGGTCCGCGGCGAGCTCGATCAGCCAGCGCTGGTCGATCTCGAAGCTCGTTTTAAACACGTCCTTTTCCTCGGCCGTGAGGAAATCGAGATGTTGGACCGAGCCGCCACGCTCGAGGATCGAAGACCAGATTCCGTCCGAATTCTTGCTCTTCGTCTTGAGGAGTTCCTCCAGATACGGGTTCTTGATCGAAAAGGAGCCGCTCAGCGTCTTGTGAGTGTAGATGTTGGCGGGAATGGGCTCGATGCAGGCGGAAGTGCCGCCGGTGATGATCGAAATGGACGCGGTCGGCGCGATCGCCATCTTGCACGAAAAGCGCTCCATCACGCCCATGTCGGCGGCATCGGGGCAAGGGCCCCGCTCCTTGGCGAGCATCATCGAGGCCTCGTTCACCTGGGCCGAGATGTGCTTGAAGATTTTGAGGTTCCAGCTCTTCGCCATCGCGCCCTCGAAGGGGAGGCCGCGGGCTTGGAGGAAGGAGTGGAAGCCCATCACGCCAAGGCCGACCGAACGCTCGCGCTCCGCCGAATATTTGGCGCGGGCCATCTCGTCCGGCGCGCGCTCGATATAGTCGGTGAGGACATTGTCGAGGAAGCGCATCACGTCTTCGATGAAGAGCTTGTCGCCGTGCCACTGGTCCCAGGTCTCGAGATTGAGGCTGGAAAGGCAGCAAACGGCGGTGCGGTCCTTGCCGAGATGATCCTTGCCGGTGGGCAGCGTAATCTCGGAGCAGAGGTTGGAGGTCGAAACCTTGAGGCCAAGCTCGCGATGGTGGCGCGGCATCGACCGGTTCACCTGGTCGATGAAGATGATGTAGGGCTCGCCGGTCGCAAGCCGCGTCTCGACCAGCTTCTGGAACAGCGAGCGCGCGTCGACCTTGGCGCGTTCGGAGCCGTCCTTGGGGCTGCGGAGGATCCATTCGTCGCCGTTCCGCACCGCCTCCATGAACGCGTCGGAGATGAGCACGCCGTGATGGAGATTGAGTGCTTTCCGGTTGAAGTCCCCAGAGGGCTTTCGGATTTCCAGGAACTCCTCGATTTCGGGGTGCGAGACGTCGAGATAGCAGGCGGCGGAGCCCCGGCGGAGCGAACCCTGGCTGATCGCAAGGGTGAGCGAATCCATCACCCGTACGAACGGGATGATGCCGCTCGTCTTGCCGTTGAGGCCGACCGGCTCGCCGATGCCGCGCACCGCGCCCCAATAGGTCCCGATGCCGCCGCCACGCGCCGCAAGCCAGACATTCTCGTTCCACGTCGAAACGATGCCCTCGAGACTGTCCGAAACGCTGTTCAGATAGCAGCTGATCGGAAGACCCCGCCCGGTGCCGCCGTTCGACAGAACGGGCGTCGCCGGCATGAACCAGAGCCTGGAAATGTAATCGTAAACGCGCTGGGCGTGGCCGCCATCGTCGGCATAAGCCGATGCGACGCGGGCGAAGAGATCCTGATAGCCCTCGCCTGGCAGGAGGTAGCGGTCCTTCAGCGTTTCCTTGCCGAATTCGGTGAGGAGCGCGTCCCGGCCCTCGTCGGTCTTGACCTTGAAGCGCCTCACTGCAACCGACTTGCTGTCGGACCTCGTGTCCGCCGAAATTTCATCACCCTGTTGGCTCTCGCTCAGTGCAAAATCCACAGCTTCCTCCCCAGTTTTATACACAACATCTAGCCCCGAAGCGATAGCAAAGCTGCTAGAGCTTGTGGTGAACCGCTAATATGCCCGGAGACGCTTTGGCAAGATGGGGGTTCCGCGTAGCGACCGCCAACCAGACCACCGGGCCAGCCGCGACGCGCCGAAAAAAGTCACTTTCCATCCTGTCAACATAGTAAAAAATCTTTTTAATGCGAGTCTGTGTTCCTGTTTTGTTCGAATACGTCCCGCGGTGCGGATCGGCAAGCAGGCTGCTGGAAATTGCCGTAAAAGGCTAGGATCGGCGGAATTTGGGCCTTTTAGGCGGGCGCGTCGAACGCGAATCAAAGAGGTGCTTCCGCACGCTGATTCGGAGGAAGTGAGGGTCACGTCGGGGGTAGGAAGGAGCGTCCACCGCAGTTCCTCCCCGGCGGACGCCGCGGGAGATTGAAGCGGTTCCGCAAAAAAGAGGGGTCAATGTCGAACGCACCCGGCATCTCGCGAGGCGGAGCGGCTCTGTCTCGTGCAACGAGATGCCGCCATGTAAGATGATGACCCAAGTCTTCTCCTCCCCGGCCCTTGCTGGGGAGGGGGACCGCACGGAGTGCGGGGAGGGGGAAGGTGACGAAGCC
>JADDQD010000229.1 GCA_016781555.1 Pseudomonadota bacterium
CCCAGCTTTCCGGCGGTGAGCAGCAGCGCGTTGCCATCGCCCGGGCGACTGCCCCAAAGCCCGCATTGCTTTTCGCCGACGAACCTACCGGTAATCTGGACGCGAAAACGGGTGCGGCCATTCTCGACCTCCTGTTCGATCGGCAGCGCCGAAGCGGCGCCACGCTTCTGGTCATCACCCATGACCCGGCTCTGGCTGCCCGGTGCGAGCGCGTTCTTGAAATGCAGGACGGGCAGATCGTGAGCGACAGTGCCTCGCACTGATATGAGCTCCGGCTCACCAAGCGGCTCGTTTGATACAGAGTTGAGACGCCGCTCCGGAACAGCGAGGGCGGTTTGAGGTACGACGGCATACCTGCAACGCGATCCACAGGACCGGAGAAAAGGGCGAGCTTGCCGTTGAGGCTGGCCATTCGAGACTTGCGCGGCGGCCTCGCCGGCCTTCGCCTGCTGGCAATCTGCCTCTTTCTCGGCGTTGCCGCTCTGGCGGGGGTTGGATCGCTTTCGTCTGCCATCGTCGCGGGTCTCTCGCAGCGGGGGCAATCGATCCTTGGCGGCGACATCCAGCTCAGCATCGCACAACGGGAAGCAACTCGGGAAGAGCGAGCCGCATTCGAACGCCTCGGAAGCCTTTCCCATGTCACCCGAATGAGGGCCATGGCTGCGCGCTTGGACGGTTCAGAAAGCATTCTCGTAGAGCTCAAGGGCGTCGACGAGGCCTACCCTCTGTACGGCGACTTCCGCTTAGAGGCAGGCGCGCTCCGCGGGCGGCCCGCTGGCAACGAAGTCGCAGTTGGCCGAGAGCTTGCCGAGCGCCTTTCCGTCCAAGTCGGCGAGCATATTCGGATTGGTAACGCGCAGCTCCGCATCATCGGGTTTATCGCGGAAGAGCCCGATCGCGTAGGCCAAGGCTTCACCTTCGGCTCGACGGCTCTAGTTGATCGTGACGGGCTTGAGGCTACAGGGCTCGTCCAGCCGGGCAGCCTCTATACAAGCGCATATCGTTTGAAGCTGCCCACCGGTGCAAGTGCGCAAACGGCCGCGAAAGAACTCACCACCCGCTTCGGGGACGCGGGCTATCAAGTGCAGGATCGCACCAACGGCGCACCGCGCACCCGTCGCTACATCGAGCGGGTCGGCCAGTTCCTCACCCTTATCGGGCTCACCTCCTTGATCGTTGCCGGCATCGGCGTGGGAAACGGCGTCGCCTCCTACCTAGATGGGAAACGCGGCACGATCGCCACCCTGAAGCTTCTCGGCGCCACCAGCCGCACCATCTTCATCATTTATCTGCTTCAAATCGGCCTGGTCGCGATGGCCTTTATCCTTGCCGGTCTGGCAGCCGGCGCGCTGACACCTTGGCTCGTCGGCCTCCTCGCAGGAAGCGCGCTGCCCGTGCCGCCGCGATTGTCGCTTTACCCGATACCGCTTCTCTTCAGCACCGCTTACGGTCTCCTCATCGCGTTCGTGTTCGCAATCCTTCCGCTCGCCCGCGCGCGCACTCTGGCTGCCGCCTCTCTGTTTCGGGGCGGTTTGGAGCCCCCGCGGCCACCGGCAGCGTTGCCCTTCTTAGCCGCAGCGCTTGGCGCCGGCCTTATCGCCGCTTTGGCCATTTTCAGCGCGCGTGAACCTGGCTTTGCGGCGGCGTTCATTGCTTCTGCGCTGGGGCTCCTCTTGCTGCTGACCTTGCTCGGGGCCCTCATCCGCTGGACCTCTTCGAAGCTTCCACGGCCGCGCAATCCCGTGTTTCGCCTCGCCGTTTCAAACCTGCACCGCCCTGCGGCCCAAACGGCGCGGTTGGTTGTCGCGCTTGGCCTTGGACTGACCCTCTTCACGACGCTCGCCGTCATTGAGACCAACCTCTCGGGGCAAATCCGCACGACCATCCCAGCCAGGGCGCCGAGCTTCTTCATGCTCGATATTCCCGTCGAGGATGTTGCGCAGTTCCGGTCGATGGCCAGCGCCGCCGCACCGCAAGGCGACCTCGTCACTATTCCCTCGCTGCGGGGCGCTGTGGTGGCCTTGAATGGCAGGCGTGTCTCCCAGATGCAAATACCGGAAGGGGCCTGGTTCCTCCGTGGTGACCGCGGCCTCACTTACGCCCGGCAAGTGCCCGAAGGCAGCCGGGTGGTCGCCGGCACCTGGTGGCCGGCCGATTATACCGGTCCGCCGCTCATATCACTCGACGTCGAAGCGGCTCGCGCAGCGGGGCTGGAAGTGGGAGACGGCATGACGGTTTCGATCCTGGGCCGCGAAATCGAAGCGAAGATAGCCAGCCTTCGCGAAATCGACTGGGACACGATGGGGTTCAATTTCGTGATCGTCTTCGCGCCCGGGGCCCTTGAAAGCGCACCGCATAGCTTCATGGCCACGATCTCCATGCCCGAATCCCAGGAACGCCCGTTCGCGCGCTCTGTCTCCCGCGCCTTCCCAACGGTGTCGGCAATCCGAGTGAAGGATGTAGTCGAGACGGTTTCAACGATGCTGAGCCAGCTTGCCGTGGCGGTGCGCGCAGCTGCCTCGGTCGCTATTCTCGCCGGCATCGCAGTTCTCGTCGGCGCGCTCGCCGCGAGCCGCCGCGCCCGCGTCTATGACAGCGTGATCTTGAAGCTGCTCGGCGCGACCCGCGGGCGCATCCTTGCCGCCCAGGCGCTCGAATTTACCGTGCTGGCCGCAATCGTCAGCGCCGTTGCCTTCGTTCTCGGCGCCGCATTCGGCTGGTATGTCGTAGTGAAGGTGCTTGAACTTGAATGGGCGCCGGACTGGGCCACGGTAGCAGCGACCCTCGCCGCAGGCGCTCTCATTACTTTGGTTCTTGGCCTGCTCGGGTCGCTGCCAGCACTTGCAGCACGGCCGGCTCGCGCTCTGCGCGCCTTGTAGAGCGAACACCTGGGCGAGATGGAGCTGCTTCAGTTGATGGGGTTGGCGTGATGCGGCTATCGTCCTGCCTCGCGACAGCGTTCAGGATCGGGAGTCCGTTGCTCTCGCTCCGCCCGCCGCTTTTCCCGGCCCAAGCACTCCTCGTGCTTGCGAATCGCGCGGCCACGCTTCTCGTCGGCTTCAGACTGGCTGGTGGTAAGCACGTCCACTGTCTTTGATGCCGCCCTGACGGGCAGCGTCACCACGTCGAGCGCGGTTCTTGCGATGCAGCCAGGGAGCGCCAGGAGGGCCATTGCGCCAATGATAATCCGGATCATGCTAGCCTCGTTACTCGCCTTTTGATGGTCCCAATGTGAACCAAAGTTGGCCCGCTAATCCATTATAATTGCGCTGAGCTGCTTCTCGGTTATTATACCTACATCGAATCCCGGGGGGGAATCCAAAGCATGAACAAGTCCGACTTTGAATATTACCGCGCGCGGATCGCAGAAGAAGAGATCGCGGCGCAACGCGCCTCCCATCCTCTGGCTGCCGAAAGTCATCGCCGCCTCGCTGAGGAATATGCGAGCCTGATCGTCGCCGTCGAGCATGAGCTCGTGCCAAGCGGGGCCGAGCAGCGCTAAAGCCTTTCCCGCCAGGGCGAGAACCGGGTCGCCGGGCCAAAGAAGGGTCCACATGCAGCCGTCCGGAGATGATTAGGTCGGCCGGTCCTCTCGCTCATGGCTGCAGATTGGGCGCCGTGCCACCCGATCATCCCAGTGGAAAACCGTCCCAATTTCCTGGAATCGACGGCATCAGCCATTCGCATCCATGTCGATCGGCTCCCGCTCGATGTGCAGGTAATTGGGGTTGAAGGTCCCGGCGTGCATGAGCGCCTGGAGATCCGGGACGGCGAGCCTTCTGGCGTGCAGCTCAATCAGCCCGTCACGGCGCAGCTCCTGAAGCGTGCGGTTCACGTGCACGGCCGTCAAACCCGTTGCATCAGCGAGATCTACCTGCGTCAGCGGGAAAATCGCAGCTACTGCCGTCGGAAAGACCCACTGCCCGCAGGCGGAAGATCATCTCGCACAAAAGATGAGCAATCCGCTCGTAAGCGGTGCGCTGACCGACATTCAGTGTCCACTCTCGTTGCACGGAGACGGTGACCAGTTCGTCCCAGAACAGTGCCTGGGTGACGCGGGGATGCTCCAGCATCAGCCGCTCAAACTCTTCGCGGGCGATTTCGGCTACCTTGAGCGCGGTGATCGACCCCACATTATGGTCCATCTGCTTCAAGATGTGGACGTTGAGGTCGAACAAATCTCCCGGCACGAATAAAGCGACGATCTGGCGACGCCCGTCCGGCAGCGTCTTGTAGCGGGAAGCCCATCCCTCAAGCACCACGAATACGGAACGCGGCGCGTCGCCCTCGCGGATAAGATCGCGCCGGGGAGCGATCTCCCGCACGTTCTTGCGCGCGAGCCCGTCAAGGCTAGCGCGCTCGTCCTGCGACAACCCCGCATATGCTTCCAGTCTAAAAGTCAGCGCGCCCACCATTTCGCTCGGATCTCTCCCCCCATATCGATGGCTGGACGCACCGTAGCTTACCTATGTTATCCGCGCACGAGACGAACTCGCCGAAATCTCATTTTACGTCGAAGAACGTTGACCGCGGCCTGCCCGCTGGACCTGCCTCTGTCTCTGAACGGGCACCACATGGCTGCAACCGCTTGGTTCAGCGCAACCGGCCGGCGCTAGCCGATCACCTGCCCGGTGATGAGTAAGTGGCTAGAAGCGCTCAAAAGTTTCGCCATTTACAACTTTTTAACCCACTTAAGTGCACCGGATCACCGCGCCGGACATAACAATGGCTGCGACGATTTCACGAGGCAAGCGAGACCGAACGATGATCCCGGACAGTGTTAAATTCCATGCGGATCGTGCAATGGCGGAGCTTGACCTCGCCATTCGGGCAGCATGCGTCGACGCCGCCCGTTCGCATTTCACCCTTTCGGCACTTCACCTTGAAAAGATGCGGGCGCTGAGCGGCAGCTCCGACCGGGCTATAGCGGCTTCGCACAGCTAGCCTTCGTCCCACTTCTTTGAGTGGGTTCGCGTCTGAACGGCACGTCAAGTAAACCAGCTTTCGGCAGGTCATCGGTCGCATCTGTGCCAAAGTGGGATTCGTGCCCAAATTCAAATGTGAACAAAGGCGCTTTCAGGGAATTTCCCATGCGCGTGCGCTTATCTGCGCACGCGCTGAGGAGATCATCATGCGTCAACTGCACAACGAAGAACTGAACCATGTCAGCGGCGGACGTGGCGGCGGCGGTGCCGGCGGCAACCGCGGCGCGAACAACAACAATAATAACAACAACAACAACAACAACAACAACAACGGTCCCCGCGCGAAGAACGCCGGCGGCGGGCCCGGCAACAGCGGCCCGGGCGACAAGAACAGCGCCGGGCTTGGCGGCGGGGGCGTCGGTCCCCGCTAAGCTCTTCCGCAGAATTCCGGGATGGCCTCGCCGCTGCCGCGGCGGGGCCTTTCTGTTACGGATTGCCCGTGTCTGTGGGAGTCGGCGCAGGCGAGCCGATGGGAACCCCGGCGCGGCCTTGCTCATTGTCGCGCGAAAGTGGAATGGAGTGACCAGATGAATAATTTCGCGAAGCTAGTCGCCGGCGCCGCATTTTTGGCCTTGGCGGCTTGCGGGGAAGGCAAAGGTGACGACAAGGCTGCGGAGGATGTCGAGAACGCGTTCGACGCGCAGGCACAGCAGCTCGAAAAGGCGGCGGAGAATGCCAGCGGGGCGGCCGAGGAGCAGCTCGAAGACCAGGCGGAGATATACGAACGCACCGGCGAAGCGGCCGCCGAAGCAGTGGACGACGTTGACCTGAACGCGCAGTCCGCTCCGGCAACGGGCACGAACCAACGGTGAGGTTGTGTACGAGGCGCCGCTCAGGGCGGCGCCTCTGTGTCGCCCACCCGTGGCGAAGAACTGTCATCAGCCACATGTCCCGCAAGCTGCGGTCCAGCTCGTGGTGGAAATCACTCAGGATGCCCGTCAGCGGTTGATTTGGCTTGTCATATGCCCTGCTTGCCCGGGCGCTTGCCACGAACAACGTCGAGGTGGATGCGGTTCGTGCCGCCTTCAGTATGAAGCCAGTCGGCGAGCAGCCGCAGCAGCTTCTCGCCTGTGCCCTCCCCTGGCTCGCGGATCGCGATCCGCTTCAGATGCGATCTCCAGCACCGACTGGCTACACCGCAGCTTGCCGACCGGCGGGAACTTTGCCACCGAGGGACCTCGGACCGCTGTGGAGGGAGAGGATGAGACGTCACATTGGCGCGGGCGCAGCGCTGGCTCTTCTCGCCTCCTGCACAACCGCTGAGCCGGAGACACGGGCGGATCCTGAGCCTTCCGCGCGCTACACCTTCTGGCGCCCCGCGCCGGTGCTGGAGGCGACGGAACCTGCCGAGGTCATCAAGAACAGTGCCGTGGGGGACTGGCGGACGGTTGAACCTGAAAACCTGCTCATCATGGAGTTGCGCGGCGGCGGCCGAGTTGCCATCGAGCTTGCAACCGATTTCGCGCCGGTTCACGTGGCCAACGTTCGAGCGCTGGCGCGCGGCGGCTGGTGGACACCAGCCAGCGTATACAGGATCCAGGAAAATTATGTGGTCCAGTGGGGCCTGAACGAAGGCGAGAAGCCGCTTCCCGGGGGCGTCGTCAAGGCCCCTCCCGCGGAATACGACCGCGCGATAGCGGGTCTTCCGATCCGCCCGCTCGGCTTTCCGGACAGCTACGCACCGATGGTCGGTCACGTGAACGGCTGGCCCGTCGGCTACGATCCCGAGGCAGGCCGCGCCTGGATGACGCACTGTTATGGCATGGTCGGCGTCGGGAGAGACCTTCACCCCGACACCGGCACCGGCGGAGAGCTTTATGCCGCGATTGGCCACGCGCCGCGCCACCTCGATCGCAACATCGCAACCATCGGCAGAGTCTTAGAAGGGATTGAGCAGCTCACCGCGCACCCGCGGGGGACCGAGGCTTTAGGATTCATCAAAGACCCGAAGAACCACATCCCGGTCGTGCGCATCCGCCTTGCCGCGGACATTCCCCCGGCCCAGCGCCCCTCCTATGAAGTGATGCGCACGGACACACCGACCTTCAGCGCCTATGTGACCGGCCGCGCAAACCGATCAGGCTCCTTCTTTCAGCGGCCCGCTGGCGGCGTAGACATCTGCAACGCGCTCGTCCCCACCCGCCGCCGGGTCGGCGGCTAAGCCGAGCGGCCGCCTTGCGCGCGAAGGCGTTCGCGAATGATGCTCGCGGGCAGCAGAGAAGCGGCTAGGCAGAGGACCTGCTGCGGATCTCGACCGTCACATACTCCAGGAACAAGAACGCCGGCCCTTCGCGTAAAGAGGGCCGGCATCTTGTGAGGCGTCCACTCTGGACCAGGTTCCCAACATCTGCGTTTCGCCGCCAGCAAGAGGGGCAAGGAAACGGATCAGAGCGCCGCACATCGCTGCCACCCTAGGACCAGTGCGGCGACCACGTCAGGCGGCGAAGGCGTGCTCCGGTGCCCCGTAGGCTGGACGGCGGATCGTGCGGACGATCTGCCCGCCAGCCACCAAGGCCGAGCTTTCGAGCGGCAGCGCAGTCGTGCAGAACGCGCATTCGGCCATCGTCCTGCCAACATACCAGTGCGTATGGCCGCACCCGGGGCAATGGTTCACTTCCTGCTCACGATAAACGATGTGATAGCCCCGCTCGCTGGCCCGTGGAATGATGCACCCGCCGCGCGCTTCCAGAATACTCGTCGCCATTACATTGGCTCCTTTGCCGACTGAACTTGGAGCCACAACGAGCGGAATTGGCGAAGAGTTTCATTACGGCTGAGTGAACAACGGCGTAGTTGCGCCAATTTCCCCCCTTGGCAGCGCCTGACAACCGCCCGCAAAGCCGTAGCGACGGCCCGTTTCAGAGAGCGGTGAGTAGTTTCCGCAACAGGTGCAAAAATATTGTTGGAGGTGGCCGGGAAGCGTCGAAACCGCTCCCGGAGCGTCTCCGCGGGGCAAAGTCGTCCTCCTCCGACCTCACGGCACACAAGTTTGCCGCACACGCGCGATCTGGTTCGAACCGCCGCCCTTTGGAAGCCCTTTTGGTTATCTCTCCAAAAACCTGAAATTCCTCGTGGCGCGCGAACTATGTTCTTCCTATGTTCTCATCATGGCGCGCATCCGATTGACCCGTGAAGAGCTAGCAAGGACACTGGCCGTGTGGCTTGCAGTGGTGGGTATCAAGCATCCCTGGATCCTCCGCGATCTCGCCACCCGCCGCGGCGAGGGCGATGACAGCCCTAAGCGCGACCTCGCGCGCCGCGCGCTCGCGGACCACCTCGCGCACAAGTTCGACGAGGCAAAGCACGACGTGACGCGGGAGGATCCGGGAACCGAGGGACTGTTCGGGTAAGCGGCACCGCGCGACCCGCAGAGCAGGAGTGGACGGGCGGTTCCGGACGCATCCTCGATCCACGCTTGCTGCCTCGGGCCGATATGTTCAAAGCTCGCCTTTCCCGAGACGCCCCTGCTTGCTAGAGCGGCCGCACGTTCCGCACACTGCGAAAACAGAAAGGCGCGCAGATGACTTCCGTCGGCAACAACAGCCTGAACACCCGTTCCACCCTTGACGTCGGCGGCAAGAGCTACGCTTATTATTCTCTCGCCAAGGCTGCCGAGGCGCTGGGCGATGTCTCGCGCCTCCCGTTCTCAATGAAGGTGTTGCTGGAAAACCTCCTTCGGTTCGAGGACGGGAAAACCGTCACACGTGAGGATATCCAGGCGATCGTCGACTGGCAGCAGAACAAGGGCGCGAGCAACAAGGAAATCCAGTACCGACCCGCGCGCGTGTTGATGCAGGACTTCACCGGCGTTCCAGCCGTCGTTGACCTCGCGGCGATGCGTGACGCGATGAAGTCGCTTGGCGGCAACGCCGAGAAGATCAATCCGCTGGTGCCCGTTCACCTCGTCATCGATCACTCGGTGATGGTTGACGAATTCGGCAACGCAACGGCGTTCGAGCGCAACGTCGAGCTGGAATATCAGCGCAACATGGAGCGCTACCAGTTCCTGAAATGGGGCGCCGCAGCCTTTTCCAACTTCAAGGTGGTACCGCCGGGTACCGGCATCTGCCACCAGGTAAATCTCGAGCACATCGCTCGCACCGTCTGGTCGTCACCGGACGGTTCGGGCGAGGAAGTCGCTTATCCGGACACACTGGTCGGCACCGATAGCCACACCACCATGGTAAATGGCCTGGGCGTCCTCGGCTGGGGTGTAGGCGGAATCGAGGCGGAAGCGGCGATGCTCGGGCAGCCGGTCTCGATGCTGATACCCGAAGTGATTGGATTTCACCTCACCGGCGCGTTACGGGAAGGGATCACGGCGACCGACCTTGTTCTGACCGTCACCCACATGCTGAGGAAGAAGGGCGTAGTCGGCCGGTTTGTCGAATTCTACGGCCCCGGCGTCTCGGCGCTCTCACTCGCGGATCGCGCGACCATCGCCAACATGGCTCCCGAATATGGAGCGACCTGCGGCTTCTTTCCGATCGACGGGAAGACCCTCGATTATCTGCGCCTTACCGGCCGCTCGGACGAGCAGATCGCGCTGGTCGAAAGCTATGCACGCGCACAGGGCATGTGGCTGGAGGAAGGCGTCGACCCGGTCTTCACCGACACGCTCGAACTCGACATGTCGAGCGTCGAGCCCTCCCTCGCAGGGCCCAAGCGGCCTCAGGACCGAGTGTCCCTTTCCCGCGTCGACGAGGAATTCGTCGCCAATTTCCAGCGTGAATACGGCCACGATCCGGCTAGCATCGGCGAGCGGTTCCAGGCGGATGGCACCCAAGTGGGTCATGGCGACGTCGTCATTGCCGCCATCACCAGCTGCACCAACACGTCGAACCCATCCGTTCTGGTCGCTGCCGGCCTCGTGGCTCGCAAAGCTCGTGAAAAAGGCCTGAACCGCAAGCCGTGGGTGAAGACCTCGCTTTCGCCCGGCAGCCAAGTGGTGACCGATTATCTGGTTAAATCCGGGCTCCAAGAGGACCTGGACGCGACTGGCTTCTATCTCACCGGCTACGGCTGCTCGACATGCATCGGCAATTCCGGGCCGCTTCCGGAGCCGATCAGCCAGGCTATTCACAAGAACGATCTCGTTGCCGCCTCGGTATTGTCCGGAAACAGGAACTTCGAAGGCCGCGTGTCGCCTGATGTACGCGCCAACTATCTCGCCTCACCCCCTCTCGTCGTGGCCTACGCGCTGAAGGGCACCGTCGCCGGCGACATGATCGACGCGCCGATCGGAACCGGCAGGGACGGTACGGACGTGTACCTCCGCGACATCTGGCCATCGAACGACGAAATTCGTTCGATGATTGACCAATATGTCAACGCCGACATGTTCAAGGCGCGCTACGCCGATGTCTACAAGGGCGATGAGCGCTGGCGGGCGATCGACGTCACCGGCGGCGAGACCTACGCCTGGTCGGCGGGTTCGACTTACATCCAAAATCCCCCTTACTTCGAGGGCATGTCGATGACGGCGGCCGGCATCGAGGACATCCGGGACGCGCGCATGCTCGCCATCTTCGGAGATTCGATCACCACCGATCACATCAGCCCGGCAGGCGCGATCAAGGTGGACAGCCCGGCTGGAAAATATCTCCTGGAACATCAGGTCTCCCGGCCCGACTTCAATAGCTACGGCGCCCGCCGCGGCAATCACGAAGTGATGATGCGCGGCACCTTCGCCAACATCCGCATCCGCAACCAGATGACGCCCGGGGTCGAGGGCGGCGTCACGCGCTACGTGCCGTCCGGGGAAGTGATGCCGATCTACGACGCCGCCATGCGCTACAAGGAAGAGGCGAGGCCCCTCGTTGTCGTCGCCGGCAAGGAATATGGCACGGGCTCGTCGCGCGACTGGGCGGCTAAGGGCACCTACCTGCTGGGCGTGCGCGCGGTGATCGCCGAGACTTATGAGCGCATCCACCGATCGAACCTCGTGGGCATGGGCGTTTTGCCGCTTCAATTCCTGAATGGCCAAACGCGGGAGAGCCTCGGTTTCACGGGTGACGAGACCTTCACCCTCACGGGCGTTGCCGATCTTCAGCCGCGCCAGGAAGTGGACGTTGCAGTGACGCGCGCAGACGGATCGACCTTCACGTTTCGCGCGCGCGTACGGATCGATACTTTGAACGAGCTCGAATATTTCCGCGCAGGCGGCATCCTCCACTACGTGCTGCGGAGGCTCGCCGCCTGAGCCCGCAGCTCATCCTCATTGAAGTCGCCGGCTGGACGGGCGCGTCACTAATCCTGGGCGCCTACCTTTTGCTGTCGATGGGCAAGCTCACAGGCCAGTCGCCCCTCTACCAGGCGATGAACGTGGTCGGCGCGGCGGGCTTCATCGTCAACGGGTGGTGGCACGGGGCGGTCCCCTCTGCCGCTCTGAACGTGGTGTGGATGCTGATTGGAGCCATTGCCTGGTGGCGCATTCGGCAAAAAGGCGGGTCACGCCGGGCCTGAGCTTGGCCACCATCTGGCTAAGCAGCGCGCCAGCGCCGCCGATGCGCGGAACCTCGCACTCTCAACCTTGGTTTGCAACGCATGTTCGTAACGTTGCTTCAACGGCTGCGGCCGCTGCGCGGTCTTCCGCTCTGGGCACGTTATCTCGCCACAGCCTTGATCGTCCTGTGCTGCTTTGGTCTGCGTTATCTCATGTCGGGTACCGGAGAAGGCGAAAGTCTGCCGCTATATCTGATGTTCGTGCCGGCCGTTATCGTCTCCTCGTTTGCGTTCGACCGAGGCTCCGGCTTTTTCGCGGTCGCGCTCAGCGCCGTTCTTGGCCTCTATTTCTTCGTCGAGCCGCACCAGAGCTTCGGCCTGCACCATATCGGCGAGGTGCTGCGCCTCGTCGTTTTTGTGGTGGTCGGAAGCCTCACCGCCGCCATAATCGAAGCACTGCGCTCGACCGTGGATGAACTGGAGGAAACGCGGCGGCGCCTGGCCGGCGAATATGTGCTTCTGAGCGCGGCCGACCAGCAAAAGGATCTGCTGCTCGCCGACCTTAACCATCGCATCAAGAATCATTTGCAGTCGATCATCGGCCTCATTTCGATGAGCGCTCGAAAGGTGGAGGATAAAGAAAGCGCGCGCGCCGCGCTCGAAGCGACTGCCTCCCGGCTGGCCGTGCTCGGCCGAGTCTACGATCGGCTCCAAGTCAACAGGAACGTCGCCACGCTTGATGCGCGCGACTTCATCAGCAATCTGTGCGCCGACCTCAAGGCCACGATCGGCGAGCTCCGGCCGATTGCGATCCGTGTCGATGCAGAGCCTATCGATCTCGACTCCAATCGCGCCGTAACGCTGGGGCTCATCATCAACGAGCTGGTGACCAACGCCCTCAAATATGCCTTCCCGGATGGCCGCGAGGGAGAAATCAAGCTCGACTTTGCGCGAACGCCGACGGGGCTCTGCCTCTCGATCTCGGACGACGGCTCCGGCATGGCAGCGATGCGCGAAGGCGCGACGGGCGTCCGCCTGGTAAAGGCGCTGGCGCGGCAGCTGGGCGGACGTGCCGATTGGTCCGGCCCACCGGGAACACGCGTCGAGATAAAATTTGCCGACGAGAAGGGTGCGCAGCAGGTGTTCTGAAGCCGATCAGCAGCGGCTTCAGGTCGTCATGTCCGGACAAGCGGCGACGGCTTGCCTTCGATCAGGAACGTTCCGTTTCCGCCAAAGCAGCGGCAAGCCAACCGGGAATGATCGCACCGCCAAGGTCATCGACTCGGCGGTGCTCCACGGCAAGGCTTAGTTCTGGATAATGAACACGCGTGCGCTCGCCCGCAGCGTCGGCGGGCACCACCACGAGACGCCGATTGACCTTGGATCGGTGGTGCATCCGGGCGGTATTTTCCTGGCCGACATAGCAGCCCTTCGCGAAGCTCACCCCGCGCAGTTCGGCTGCGTTGCACTGAAGCCAGAGCGTTTTGTCTGAGCCCAGCTCGGAACGTCCTTCGGCAACGCCGAGCCGCAGCCGGTGCTGGAGCCATCCTTCGGCCGCGGCCTCGGGCGGAGCGAGCCAGCGGCGGCCGAGTTCCTCGAGGCGAGGATCCGATGTGCCGTCGCCAGAGAAGGACCAATGCACCGCCAGCGAGTCCTCGGGCGCGATCCGGATCGAGCGCCGAAGGCGATAGATGGTGAGGCGCCTGACAAGATCGGCTGCGGCTTCGCGCTCGCAGTCGATCAGCACGTCTTGGCCGCCGTCCACTCCTTTCGAGTCCCACAGGATGAAGTCGAACAGCGCTTTGCCCTGCGGCGTAAGCAGCCCTGCCCAAAGCGGGGTATCGGCACCAAGCGCGGCGAGGTCGTTGGTGATCAGCCCTTGGAGAAAGCCCCGCACGTCCTCCCCGGAAACCCGGATCAGCGCTCGGTCCATGAGGGTGGTCGCGGCCATCATGGTGAGTTAGGGACGCGCAAGCCCGAAGGGAAGCGGCGGAGACTTGGAATGACCAGTTACGATCTTGTCCTCAAGAACGGTACCGTCTGGACTCCCGGCGGCCCCGTCGACACGAATATTGGCGTCAAAAACGGCAGGATCGCGGAGCTTGGCGTTGCGGGCGATGCCGGCGAGACGATCGACTGCACCGGGCTCACCATTTTGCCAGGAGTGATCGATACGCAAGTTCATTTCCGCGAGCCGGGACTCGAAGCCAAGGAGGATCTTGAAAGCGGCAGCCGCTCGGCCGTGATGGGCGGTGTCACCGCCGTCTTTGAAATGCCGAATACAAAGCCCAACACCGACAGTGCCGAGGCGCTCGAGGAGAAGCTCCGCCGCGCCCAAGGCCGCATGTGGTGCGACCATGCCTTTTACGTAGGCGCGACCGCGGCCAATGCAGAGCGGTTGGCCGAGCTCGAGCGGCTACCGGGTACGGCGGGCGTCAAGATTTTCATGGGCGCCTCGACGGGCGATCTCCTCGTCTCCGAAGACCGGGAGCTCGCGCGGGTGCTTGCCTCCGGCAAGCGGCGCGTGGCCATCCACGCAGAGGACGAAGCGCGGATGAACGCTCGGCTGTCCGAACGGGTCGATGGTGATCCTTCCAGTCACCCGGTTTGGCGCGACGATGAAAGCGCAATCCTTGCAACGCGGCGGATCCTGAAGCTCGCCCGCGAGGCGAAACGGCGGATCCACATTCTTCACGTGACCACACCCGCCGAGCTTCAGATCATTGCTGCGCATAAGGATATCGCCAGCTGCGAAGTGACACCGCAGCACCTGACGCTGGCAGGCGAAGAGGCTTATCCGGCGCTCGGAAGCTACGCCCAGATGAACCCTCCAATCCGTTCAGGCAAGCACCGGGACGGCCTCTGGCACTGGCTGAACCAGGGGGTCCCGGACGTCATCGGATCCGATCATGCACCGCACACCAAGGAAGAAAAAGCCAAGCGCTACCCTGGGTCGCCAAGCGGAATGCCCGGAGTGCAGACGCTGCTCCCGCTGCTGCTGAACCATGTCGCGAACGGACGCACATCGCTGCAGCGGGTGGTCGAGCTCACCTCAGCGGGCGCGCAACGAATCTTCGGAATTGTGGGCAAGGGCCGGATCGCCGCCGGCTATGATGCCGACTTCACCGTGGTCGACCTCAAGGCCGAGTGGACGATCGAAGAGAGCTGGCTGGCCTCACGATGCGGCTGGTCGCCCTTCACCGGCATGCGCCTGACCGGGAAACCACTTGGCACGATCGTTCGCGGCCGGCGCGTAATGTGGGACGGAACGCTCGCCAATGCAGCTGAAGGGCGGCCGGTGCGGTTTGAAAGCGTGGATTTCGCCTGACCGGCGGGCGCTGCTCGCTGCACTCGTCTTCCTCGCCAGCTGCGGAGAGGAAGAACGGCCAGTCGCCTCTGAGATCAAGGGGAAGCAGCCTGTCATCGCGGACGCCACGCGGCCTCCTCAAAAGCCTGTGCAGGCGCGCGCGCCGTATTCTGCAGCCGCGGGAGAGGGCGCCGCGGGGGCAGTGAAAGCTTATTACGCCCTGATCGGGGCCCGCAACTTCGGGGATGCGTACCGCCTGCGGGAGCCGGCAAATGGAGCAGCGAGCGAAGCCGAATTCGCGGCCAATTATGAAAGATATGCGGAGCATCGGGCGACGGTCGGCTCCCCTTCGGGGGTCGTTGAAGCCGGTGATTGGCTTTATGTTGAAGTCCCGGTGCAGATGTATGGCAGAATGAAATCGGGCGCTCCGTTCGGAAGCGCCGGAACGTTGACGTTGAGGCGCCGCAAGGCGGAACCGAACGCCCCCTGGCGTATCTACACCAGTCGGTGACGCCTCGTTGAAGGGAAACATGTGGAGGTCATATGCTGAGAATGATAGTTCCAGCCGCATTGGCGATGGCGCTGGCGCTGGCCGGCTGTGACGGCGGCGGTGCCGAGACCAAGACCAAGAGCATCGCCGCGACCAGCCCGTACGTGGAACAGCTGAAAGCGCTAAGTCCGATGAACCGCGGCCTCGCCCTCCGGCGCGCTGTCCAGGATACCAACCAAGCCTGCAAGCGGGTCGTGACTGCGGGCTATCAGGAGCAATATAAGAACATGTCGGTCTGGAATCTGCGCTGCACCGACGGCGAATATGCACTGTTCATCGCGCCGAGTGGAGACGTTCAGGTTAGAAGCTGTGTCGACGTCAAGGCACTGGGCGTGCTGGAGTGCCGGTTCGCAGACACGAGCCCCGCAAAGAGCTAGAGAAGATTGCGCTAGTGCTGACTCGTTCGCCCTGAGCCTGTCGAAGGGCTGTCCTTCTTTCCGTTCAAAAGGCAAAAACAGGGCTTCGACAAGCTCAGCCCGAACGAAAAATAGAACTGGGCCCGATTAGCGCAAGTTGCTCTAGAAGCTCAACAAAAGCAGCGTCAGCTTGAATGGAGGCGCCTGCCGCCACTCAGTTTGCTACTCGCTCTTGGTCTTCGCTTGCCCTTCGCGCCCGGCCGTTGCTGGCGCGCCTTCGCCCATGACCCGTCCTTCGGGTTGCTTGGCAGCTTGCTGCTCCGTTAGAACCGGCTCGTTCTCGCCCATGTCTCCAGCAGCCGGCTGATCTGCGGCTTCGGCCGCTGCCCGGGCGGGATCGCCAGCGGCAGCCGGGGGTGGCGGTAGCGGCAGGTTGCTGCCCTGGGCGTTCATGTAGACCAGGAGGTTTGCTCGATCCTCTGGCTTGGAGAGCCCAGCGAAGGTCATCTTGGTTCCCGGCGCGAAGCTCTTTGGAGACTTTAGCCATTGGCTCATCGTCTCCCAATCCCAAGTTCCGCCCTTGGATTTTAGCGCGTCGGAATATGCAAAGCCGGGCCTGCTCGCCACCGGCTGACCCATGATGCCGTGGAGATTTGGGCCGAGGCCGTTCGCGCCGCCCGGATTGATGGTGTGGCAGGCCCCGCACTTCTTGAAGACGCCCTCGCCCTTGCCAGGATTCGCGCCGGCGAGGAACATGGCGATCGGCTGCTCCGCCTCGGCTCCGCCCTCGCCTTCGACCTCGACGCCTTCGATCGGATAGCCCATCTTCTCGGGACGCTCGGCGTGGAAAATCTCGCCGGTGACGATCGAAGCGCCTAGCGCGACGATGCCCGCGCCGAGCACCCAGCCCGCAATCGTGTTCATCCGATCGTCCATGCCGCCTCAGTTCCTCCGAAGAAGCGCGGCCGCTAGACAGGCGCGCGTCGTGAATGAATTCGGCGCCCCCTTTAAGCGCCGCCATCGGTTCGGGCAAGCGGCTGAGGCGTCTCGGCCCAGCGGGAAAGAAGGGTGTGCGCGATGGCGAAATGCGGCGGCGCAAGGAAGGATGCGTCGGGCTTGCCGGCGAGCGCGGCCTCAACGTCTGTGCGGCTGACCCACATCGCGTCTTCGAGCTCCGTCCGGTCGATGACGATCTCGTCACTTTCGGCTTCGGCTAGGCAAGCGAGCATCAGCTGACCCGGAAATGGCCATGGCTGGCTCGCCAGATAGCGTACATTTGCGACCCTTATGCCCGCTTCTTCGCGCAGTTCACGGGCAACGGCTTCTTCCACCGACTCGCCGGGTTCCACGAAGCCCGCAAGGGCCGAATAGCGGCCGGGCGGATATTGCGGCTGCCTGCCGACAAGGACCCGGCCCTCATGCTCGGCAAGCATGATCACGACGGGATCCACCCGCGGGAAATGCTCGCCGCCGCAGCGGTCGCACTTTCTGCCCCAGCCAGCGCGGTAAGGCGAGGTCGCCCCCCCGCACCTGGCGCAAAAGCCGTGCCGCCCGTGCCACTCGATGAGACTGCGGGCCGTGCCCCACAAAGCTGCGTCCTCGCCCGACATGGTGGCGATCAGAGCA
>JADDQD010000019.1 GCA_016781555.1 Pseudomonadota bacterium
CGGAGCGCACGCCGAAGATGATCGACGAGCTGGTCGCGGACGCTGACCCGGGGCAGCAGCTGATCCTATTGACGCGCAAGGAGCTGAACAACGACGATGAGCGTATCCATTACGTGCGGGCACGCAGCCTGACTGCCCCGGCAGACTTGGCGCGCGCCGGCGTGGCCGATGCGGCGCGCGTTATCGTCTTCACATCCAGCGACAACGAGACGCTTGCAGCCGCGCTCGCCATCACCGCGATCAACCAACAAGGCCACATCGTTTGCTACTTCCAGGATCAAGAAAATGCCCGGCTGCTGACGGCGCATTGCCCCGAGGTGGAAGTTGTGCTCGCGCCCTCCGTCGAGCTGGTGGTGAAATCGGTGAAGGACCCGGGCGCAAGTCACCTTCTGACGCAGTTGGTCAGCCACACGGATGCCGGGGCGACCCTGTTCAGCATGAACTGGCCGGGACGCGAGCCGGCCTCCTTTCGCGAAGCGGCGACCCGGCTCATTGACAACGGGGCGGTGCTATTGTCCTGGCGCGCTGCGGGAGGCGCACAGGGGGATTTTCGCTTCGACACGGGCGGAACGATCGCGCCGGGCGACAGGCTCTTTTACGTGGCCGATCACCGCGTCAGGCCGGAACTGCTGATGAAGGCCGGCGCATGATCCTCAACCGCCTATTCGGGCGCTCGGCACCCGAGCATCCTCCCTCACTTCCTTGCGTTCGCAACGTCACCATTGGGCGCACGGTTGTCATCGATCCGCTTGCATGGCGGCGGCTCGCCGGCGCGACCAAATTCGATCTCGGCCGAGACACGCTCCACATCATTGGACAAGGCCTGATCCGGCTGGACGACGGCAGCCATGTGCATCGCTTCTACACGGAGGACGAGATCATGCTTCAGGCGGTGTCGCAGGCGCAGGATGGCTCGGATGCGGACGACTTCACCGTGTTCCACCCGTGGCTGAGCCGCTATCCAGAAGACGAGCTCGCGCGCGGCGCCTTTCGCCGGCGCCTGAAGCAAAGCTGGTTCGAAGGCGATGGGCTGCCCCGCTACGAGCGCTTCTGGTACGATGGCGATGAGGCCGAACAGGAGCCCGTTTGCCTTTGGGAGTCGGTATACGAAGAACGCACAGGCCCGCCTGTTCGCCGTATCTACCAATGCTGCATGCTCTACAGCCGGCCGCTTGGTGAGGATGGCACGGAGTTGCTGCTGGCAATTGAGATGGAGCCGGAGCACGGCGACGTCACTCACGAGATCATGATCGGCCTCCCGTTGACGGTGGGCGAGTTCAGCGCCTGAGGCAGGAGAGGGGAGTATCATGTTCGATTTACAGGCATTTCTGCAGGGCGCGCTTCAGTTCCTGCTGGCCTTCGGCGTCGCGGGGCTTCTCGCGCTTGCCTTCAAGTTTCTGTACCAGATGGTGACTCCTTACGAGGAGCGGCGCCTCATTCGCGAGGGCAATGCAGCGGCGGCGATCGTTCTCGGCGGCGCCTTGGTGGGCTTCACGCTCCCTGTGGCTTCAGCGCTGACCCAGGCCGGCAGCCTGGCTGAGTTCGTTGCCTGGGCGCTGCTCGCCGGCGTGATCCAGATCCTGACTTTTCTGATTGTACGCCGCCTGGCAGTTTCGGACGTCGGCTCCCGCATCGAGCGTGGCGAGGTGTCGACCGCCATTTATCTGGCGGCGATCTCCATCTGCGTCGGCCTTATCAACGCCGCCAGCATGACCGAATGAGGAGCCCCCCGATGCCAAGCCCGCGCCCGATGAAGCGCTCGCGAAAAGTGGCCCTGACGACGCTCGGCGCAGCCGGTGCCGTCGCCCTTCAAGCGTGCGGCAGCAGAGACTGGAACCAGGAGAACACCGTCACGGCGCATCCGTACGCGAGCATTGCCGAATGCACGGCCGACGGCAAAGTCCCTGCCTCCGAATGCAAGGCTGCCTACAACAAGGCTCTTGCCAACGATCGGCTTGCCGCGCCTCGCTTCGACTCCCCCGGCCTCTGCGAGGAGCAGTTCGGGGCCGGGCAGTGCCAGCAGCAGAGTGCCAACGGCACCAGCTTCTGGGCGCCGCTGCTCGCCGGTTTCGTCATCGGCGAGGTTATCGATGAAATTGGAGATCGGCGCCGATATCGCCGCGCGGGTCTTTATCGCAATCGGCGGGACGACAGCTGGTACACGGGCGGCTCTTCGGGTGGCATGCTTTACCGCAGCGGCGGGAGCTACCGCGTGGGGCAGCGCGCGCTGGAGGCTCCACGATCGGCGCCGCGCGTGCAGACTCGAAGCTCCGTCGTCTCGCGCGGCGGCTTTGGAGGCCGCGCCCGCGGGGGGTGGGGCGGCTAGAGTGCTTTCAAGTCAGGTGGGATCACCTAACGGCTCGGAAAGCACGGCAATCGAAGGTGTATTAGACTCGTTCCGGTTCAGCATGAACGGGAACGAGGCTGGGTTTTTGCCGGCCGCAGCCTAATCTAGTTCACCAAGCAGCAAAAAGGCCGGAGCTTTCGCCCCGGCCTTTCCTGAATGCGGCGTGCCGTGATCGACGCGCTTTTTAGACTGCCGCGACTTCCGTGGTGTCGACCTTGAGCCCCGGGCCCATGGTGGAGCTGAGCGCTACCTTCTTCACATATTTGCCTTTGGCGCCGGTCGGCTTGGCGCGAACGATTGCATCAACAAAGGCATCGAAGTTGCGGCGAAGATCTTCGTTTGAGAAGCTGGCTTTGCCGATGCCGGAGTGGATGATTCCGGCTTTCTCGACGCGGAACTCGACCTGCCCGCCCTTGGCCGCTCGCACCGCGTCGGTAACGTTCGGTGTGACGGTTCCGAGCTTCGGGTTCGGCATCAGCCCCTTGGGGCCGAGGATCTTACCCAAACGACCGACGATGCCCATCATGTCGGGCGTCGCGATCACGCGGTCGAAATCGATGGTGCCGCCTTGGATCGTCTCCATCAGGTCTTCGGCGCCAACCACGTCGGCTCCTGCAGTGCGGGCTTCATCGGCCTTGCCGCCGCGCGCGAAAACGGCGACGCGAACGTCCTTGCCGGTGCCGGCGGGGAGGGTGACGACGCCGCGGACCATCTGGTCGGCATGGCGCGGGTCCACGCCCAGGTTTAGGGCGACCTCGATGGTTTCGTCGAACTTCGCCGTGCTGTTGGACTTCAGCGTCTGGATCGCTTCATCGACCGCATAGAAGCGATCGGTGTTGACGGCCTGCGCAAGAGCCTTCTGCTTTTTCGTCAGCTTTGCCATTCTATCAGCCCTCCACCACTTCAAGCCCCATCGAGACGGCGGAGCCCTCGATGATCTTGGTTGCTGCGTCGAGGTCGTTCGCGTTCAAGTCCTTCATCTTGGTTTCGGCGATGTCGCGGAGCTGCGAGCGCTTGATCCGTCCTGCAATTGCCTTGCCCGGCTCCTTCGAGCCCGATTTCAGGCCAGCGGCTTTCTTGATGAGGAACGAGGCCGGCGGCGTCTTCGTCTCGAACGAGAAGCTGCGGTCGGCGTAGACGGTGATCACCGTCGGGATCGGCATGCCCTTTTCAAGTTCAGTCGTGGAGGCATTGAACGCCTTGCAGAATTCCATGATGTTGACGCCGCGCTGACCAAGCGCAGGCCCGATCGGCGGGCTCGGCTTGGCTTCGCCTGCCGGCACTTGGAGCTTGATGTAGCCCGTAATCTTTTTAGCCATTTCTCACTCACTCTGTTGCTGGTTGGAGCGTGACGCACAAAGCGACTTTCGCCTTGGCGTACGAACCTTCCGGTTCAAGTTTAGCGGTGCAAACGGCAGCCGAAGCTGCCTCCCGCAAGAACAGGCCAAAGTGGTACTTTGACCTGGGTAAAGCCTCTTCCAGTGGAAGAGGCTTTGCGTCAGAGGAACGGCTCAGCTTAGCCAGGCAGCGTCCTCACCGACCTACCGGATTGCTCCGGATTCTATTTTACGCGTTCTACCTGCTCGAATTCGAGCTCGACTGGCGTCGCACGGCCGAAGATCGAAACGCCGACCTTGACGCGGCCGCGATCGAAATCGAGCTCCTCGACCATGCCATTGAAGCTTGCGAATGGTCCTTCGAGAACTTTGACGCTGTCGCCGATGTCATAGTCGACGTTGAGCTTCGCTTTGGGAGCGGCCGCGGCGGCCTCCTCCTTAGTATTGAGGATGCGCGCGGCTTCGGCTTCGGAAATTGGCTGCGGCTTGCCGTTGGTGCCGAGAAAGCCGGTAACCTTGGGCGTGTTCTTCACCAGGTGGTAGACGTCGTCGTTCATGGAAAGCTTCGCGAGCACGTAGCCCGGGAAGAATTTGCGATCGGACGTTACCTTCTTGCCCCGGCGGACCTCCGTCACCTTTTCGGTGGGGACCTCGACCGACTCAACCAGCTGATCGAGCCCGAGCCGCGTCGCTTCGGACATGATCGCGTCGCGGACCTTGTTCTCAAAGCCGGAATAAGCGTGAATGATGTACCAGCGAGACATTGTGATCCTTAGCTCAAAAGGCCGAGCAAGCCGCGCACCAGCGCGGAGAAAGCCGAATCGACACCGAAGAAGAACAGGCCAAGGATCGTGGTCATGATCACCACCATGAGCCCGGTCATCATCGTCTCGCGCCGGGTCGGCCAAACGACCTTCGCGGTCTCGACCTTCACCTGGTTAAAGAATTCGCTGGGATTGACCTTCGCCACCGCTCTACCTTCAACAACAACACAAAAGAGGCCATGGGCCGCCATCCGTTCATCCCGGAGCCGCCCTGGCCTTGTTCAATAACGGTCCCTCGACAATCTAAGACCGTGCTCCGGCAAAGTGGCAGGAGTGGAGGGACTCGAACCCACGGCCCTCGGTTTTGGAGACCGATGCTCTACCAGCTGAGCTACACTCCTAAGAGCCGGAGCGGCTGCTCATTAGCCGCGCGACGAGGGGAGCGCAAGGGGGTGAGCGGCGAACGGCCCTCCGATCACAGCTTTGTCCAGGCAAGGCAGCCGGCACCGGCCAGAGAGGAAGTAACGAGCAAAGCGCCTCCGGCGTAGAGGCGGCCTGGTTTGGCTGTGCGGCGCCAGCGGACGGCCCAAACGCCCGTTGAGTGCCAAAGCACGTCAGCGTCGGCGGCGGCCACGGCATTCCATGCGGCGGCGTCTGTGGTGCCCGGCTGGAACACGACCGCCGCACTGGTCGCATCCGCAGGCGAGCGCGCCGACCAGGGCGCGGCAATCGAGGTCGCAAGCACGACTCCGAGCGCCGCGGCGCCACCATGGCTCGACCCGCCACCCGGGCGCTCGCGCCGCAAGAACCAGCCGATGACGAGGGGCACCAGACCAAAAGCGGCGAACCAGATGATGTCCCAGACGAGCGGATCGGGAGCATCGAGCCTGATCCGGTGGATGCCTAGGATCCAGTGCGACAGCAGGCTGTCGAGCACGTGCCAGGCGCCGAAGCCGACGAGCACGTTACCCAAGAGCATCCTTCCGGCATTTGCCGCGGCAATCTGCCCTCTGCTGCTCCAGAGCAAGCCGAGTCCGACGGCAGCGACCACATACATGAGGGCGTGGAAAAGTCCGTCGAACAGGATCTGGTTGCGGACGTCGCCCACGCCTTCCACCAAGCTCAAGAGGTGGTGCCATTGCAGGATCTGGTGGAGCAGGATCCCGTCAAAAAAGCCACCGAGGCCGAAGCCGAGGAGATATCCCGACCAGTCAAACCTCCGTGAAATTGGCACTGGTGCGGGCACGTCGCATTCTCCTTACCGGGAGAAACGCTCTTTCGCTGGCTGGTTCCGCATGCGCTGTGAAGGAGAGGGCTTCGACGAGCTCAGCCCGAACGGATGCTGGCCGAGCGCGAGAGGAGAACGCTCGTTGAGGCGCGACGAAACAGATAGCGTTTCATCACCGAGTTGCGATTCTCGCCGATCCGTTCGGGCTGAGCTCGTCGAAGCCCCTTCTTCCTGCTCTGGATGCAGCATGAAGTTCTGGGTCTACGAGGACGCTCAGGCTGCGATGTCGTAAGGCTGGATTTCGCCGGACAGGTAGAGATTGCGGGCCTTGGCGCGGCTCAATTTGCCCGAGCTCGTTCGCGGCAGCGTCCGCGGCGGCACCAATTCGATCACACAGTTCATGCCGGTGATCGAGCGGACGCGTTCGCGAATTGCGTTGCGCAAGCGCTCACGCTCGGCACCATCGGAGGTGCGGCATTGAACAAGCACAGCCGGCGTTTCTTCCCCCCCGGGCGTGGTGATCGAGAATGCGGCGATGTCGCCCGCCTTGAA
>JADDQD010000292.1:0-3755 GCA_016781555.1 Pseudomonadota bacterium
AGTTGACCGGTTGGGTAAAGCTGAGCTGGAGCTGCAGAGCTGCGCATAGCGCAATGCCCGCCCAGATCAGGCCCGTCCGCGGCAAAGCGGGGGCGTCGCGCAGGCTCAGCTCCGGGCCGAGCGCATTCATTTCAGGCGCTGCGCTTTAGTGGAGCGGGCGAAACCGCCCCGCTGGAATCGGCGGTAAGTGCGGCCTCGATCCGGCGCACCCGTTCGAGCGTGGTTTCCAGCAGCTGCCGGTTCCGGCCGACCAGATCGGCAACGATGCCGAACATGATCGAGATTGCGCCGAGCATCAGCAACACGCCGCCCAGAACAAGCGATTGAACATGTCCGCCGCCCTCGCCGATCGCGAAGTAGTAGAGGAAGCGGAGAATTGGGACGAGGCCGGCCAGAGCGGCGAGCGTGCCCGTCACCACGAACAAGCGCAGCGGATTGTACATCGCCCAGGCGCGCGCCATCGTCACGCCGGTGTTCATGATGAATTGCGGGATGTTGCGGAACAGCCGCGAAGGCCGCAGCGCGGCATTGGTGCGGATCGGAACGGAGGTCACCGCCATCCTTTTGCCGCCCGCCTGGATCAGCATTTCGGTGGTGTAGGAAAAGCGGGAGGTAATGAAGATGCGCTGGGCGGCGGCGCGGCTGATTGCGCGGAAGCCGCTCACCGCGTCGGTAACCTGCGTGCGCGACAGGCGCTGGACAACCGCCGAACCGAGCGCCTGCAGCCATTGCTTGCCAGGACCGAAATGACTGTTGGTGCGAACCTGACGGTCGCCGATCACAATGTCGGCTCGGCCGTCTAGGATCGGCGCGATGAGGGCCGGGATGTCGCGCCCGTCATATTGATTGTCGGCGTCGGTATTGACGATGATGTCGGCACCGGCCGCGAGGGCCGCATCGATGCCGCTCTGGTAGGCGGCGGCGAGGCCGCGATTGGTGCGGTGGCGGACGATGTGGTGCACGCCCCAGCGACGCGCGACTTCGCTGGTGCCGTCGCGACTGCCGTCGTCGATCACAAGATATTCGACGGTATCCACGCCCGCTATTTCCCGCGGCAGGGCGAGCAGCGTCTCCGGCAGCGACTCGGCTTCGTTATAGCAGGGTATCTGGATGATCAGCTTCACGGCGCTTGGTCCCCCGGGCCGGCCTTGGCCGACCGTGCCCCGCCAGGACTAAGGTGCGCATGGTTAAGAAAGGATCACCGATCGAACTGCTGAACCGCTACAATCCACCGCTTTAGGTAAATGATGCCCGATCTCGGTGAGGAGTTTACACCTAAGACCGCGGCCTTCGTAAGGCTGAGGTCGTGAGTTCAATCCTCGCCGGCAGCACCATCGCCTTCAAGTGGCGTCGGGGAACGCCTCCCTCGCGGTTGCGCAAGCGCTGGGGCAACGCCGCGGGAGCTTGCGATCCAGCAGCCGTTTACCAAAACTTCGTACAAGTCGATCAACATGCCAGCATGTGGAAGGCGTATCACCAGCGGAACCGGCGGCGAAAGACGGAGCGCCTGTCACTAGGGCAGGCGGCGCAGCTGCGCCCGGACGCTCGAACGCGTCTGGAGGTCCAGATTGTCGACGTCTCCTGTATGGGCTTCAAGGCTACGTGCGAAGCTTCGCTCCAGATACGCAGCTGGCTTTCGATCGAGGTGCCGGGGATTGGCCCTACGACGGCCGAGGTCCGTTGGCAGCAAGGCAACCGATTCGGCGCTGCCTTCGTTCGCCCGATCGAGCTCGAACATTTGAGCTGGACGCCGGCCTCGCGTGAAGCGTCCCCGGCGCACCTTCTGCCAGAAATTTGACGGGCCTCAAGTCGATGTGCCCTGCGGCGCGTTGAGAGGCGAGCCGATCACAATATCCTTGCCAGGCTGAGAAGCTGCCAGGCGCACGCGCTTGGGAAGTGCTTTACCGGCTTACCACCATTTGCAGCACGGCGGGGTGGAGCGGCTTTTCGAAGGCACAGCCGACATAATGGGCATTCGCCCAAGCTACCTTGGCGTGCAGCGCCTCGAGCCCGGGAAGCTTCAGCCACACGTCGGCACCGGGCATGAGATCGAGATGGGTCGACGCGCGAAAGCCATGCGTCGAAAGATCAAGGATTGCCACGGTGACGCCGCTCGCACCGCGCTGGCGGAGCCCGGCCCCCATTTCAACAGGCTGGCGCTCGGACTGACGCGCGTTCTCCGCACCCGGCGCCGTCGCGAGTTGGGCCGTCAGATCAACTGGATTGCTGCTGTACTGAAGCATCCCCTGCGCTCTCCAAGGCCGGTGTGCCGGCCCCCCTCCTCACTCAGTCACCCGAAATGTTGATGCCGACCGACGCCCCCCACAGGCGTGCAAGCTTGCGTTCGTGCTCGGTCAGATCTCCGTGCAGCCCTGGCCGGCGGAAGCGCTGCTGGGGCGCATTGGACGCGGTACGGCCGAGCTGTACCAGCACTTCGCTCTCGTCGATCATCCGTAAAAATTCCAGACCCAAGCGACCGCCGCCCATCCAGGCAATGCGGGCCGGAACGACGGTGGCGGCACGAGCGAAAACCACCTCGTCGCCGACCCTGAAAGGCGCTTCGCACTCGATAAGCGCCCCTTTTTGCGAAAGATCGCGGAGACGCGCGTCGACTTCCCCATAAGCTGTCCTGAGCTTCGCGCTGAGCAGCACCCGATTGCGCTTTGCGCTCCGCTGCCCCGCCGACTTTGCGCTCCCGAAATTCTCTGCGCCCATCTTTCTTGTGATCCCTGCTCAAGCCTAAGCCGCACTGTAGGCAAAGAGGGCTAATGAGCGGTAAACGGCTGGAGCTTGGGTGGCAATTTCCGGCCAGCGGTTGACCTCCCCGAGACTGGCTCTATTGGCGCCGCGATGCGCTTTTTTTCGGACAATGCCGCGCCCGCCTGCCCCGAGGTGATGGCCGCGCTCGAAGCTGCCAACCGGCTCGACACCGCTTATGACGGCGACACGCTCAGCGGACAGCTCAACCTTGCCTTTTCAGAGATCTTCGAAACGGACGTCGAAGCGCTGTGGGTAACAACGGGAACGGCGGCCAACTCGCTGGCGCTCGCGGCGCTCTGCCCACCCTATGGCAGCATCGTGTGCCACCGCGATGCGCACATCCAGAACGACGAGTGCGGCGCACCTGAATTCTACACGCACGGAGCAAAGCTCCTCCTCGTGGGTGGCGAGGGCGCAAAGCTCACCCCGGCTGCGGTTGAAGCTGCCCTTGGTGCGGTTCGCAATGACGTCCACCAGGTCCAGCCGCATGCCGTTTCCATCACGAATGCGACCGAATACGGCCTCGTCTACACGCCCGCAGAGGTGGCCGCGCTCGGTGCGCTCTGCCGATCGCGCGGCCTGGGTTTGCACATGGATGGCGCGCGCTTCGCCAACGCGGTGGCGCGGCTGGGGTGCGAACCGGCGGATCTGACCTGGCGCGCCGGAGTGGACGCCATGAGCTTCGGCTTCGTCAAGAATGGCGGCATGTCTGCCGAGGTGCTGATCTTCTTCAGCCCGGAGCACCGGCAAGCGACGCTCTATCGGCGCAAGCGCGCAGGGCACCTCCTTTCGAAGGGACGCTTCCTCGCCGCACAGATTCTGGCGATGCTCGAAGGCGAGGTCTGGCTGAGGAATGCCCGCGCGGCCAACGACAGCGCCGCGACTCTGGCCGCGGCGGCCGGCGACCGACTGGTGCTGCCGGTGGAGGCGAACGAAGTCTTCCTGCGTGTGAGTGGCGAGGAAGCCGAGCGCCTGCGCGCCCAAGGCTTCGACTT
>JADDQD010000292.1:3773-6222 GCA_016781555.1 Pseudomonadota bacterium
TGTTGAGGCGCTGGCGGCCGCAATCCGGGTTCTGTGACGGAGCATGACCGCGCCTTCCTGAAGCCGCGGGTCTTCATCCCGTTCATCATCATCACGCTGATCTGGGGTTCGACCTGGATCGTGATCAAGGACCAGCTCGGCGCCGTTCCGCCCGCCTGGTCCGTCACCTATCGCTACATCATCGCCTGCGCCGCGATGTTTGCCTACGCGGCCGCGACGCGTGTGCCGCTACGCATCGGCCGGGAAGGTCACCTCCTCGCGATTGCGTTCGGCCTTCCGCAATTCTTCTTGAACTTCAACTTCGTTTACGGCGCTGAGCTCTACATCACCTCCGGCGTGGTCGCGATCGTCTTTGCCCTGCTCCTCGTGCCGAACAGCGCCCTTTCCTGGCTGTTCCTGAAGCACCGACTGACCGCTCGCTTTCTCGCGGGGTCGGCCGTCGCGGTGTTTGGAGTGCTTCTCCTTTTCCTCAATGAAATCCGCGCCGCCGCGGTGGCGCCGGGCGCTGTGCTGATCGGGATTGGCTTGACGCTGCTCGGCGTTCTTTCGGCTTCAGCCTCGAACGTTTTGCAGGGGACGGAGCGTCTCCGGGCACGGCCGATCATCAGCATGCTTGCATGGGGGATGTTCTATGGCACCGCCGCAAACGGGCTGTTCGCATTTGTCCTCTTCGGTCCGCCCGTGATCGAATATCGGATCGGCTACTGGGTCGGTCTGGTCTATCTTGGCCTCTTCGCCTCCGCGCTCGCTTTTGCGCTCTACTTCGGCATCCTCCGCGAAGTCGGGCCGGGCCGCGCGGCATATTCGAGCCTGGTGGTCCCGATCATCGCCATGGCTTTTTCCACTGCTTTCGAGGGATATCGCTGGTCGAGCCTTGCGGTCGGCGGGTGCCTGCTCGCGCTTGCCGGTCTTTTCATTGCCCTGAAATCGGCTCGATCCGCCGCGCCTGCAAAGCAGGGCTGACGGCGGGGCCTGCCTCTTCAGGGAACCCTTTGCCCAAGCACATTGCCGGGCGGCGCGTAGCGGCAGATGAGATAATCCCAGTCCGCCGCCCGGTACACCGCGCAGCCAACGCGCGCCGTACTCCGCCAGACGATCTGCGTGTAATGGGCAACATCGCTCGACCTGCCCGTCCGGCTTACCGTTGGGAAAACGCCGGCTCGAAAAAACCTCTTCTCGCGCGCCCAGCCGCCGAACATGGATTCGACGCTGTAGCGGTTGCGGGTCCCCATCCAGAGGTTCTCGCCCTGCCCCGGCCGCAGCGCGCGCGGCTCGTGGACGAGGCCGGCCTGACGTGCGAGCAGCGGCCCGTAGGCGGCAGCGGCGGCTGCGAGCCGTTCGTCCCACACGAGCGGCGGCACCCTCACCTCGGCCCGCTCCCGGTTGTGAAGCTCAAGGAGGATGCTGGCGAGCCCAGTCAAATGCTCCGGGAGAAGTGACCCTTCCTCGACCGACGGCGGCTCGACCGCCGAAGTCGCGACTCGGCACCCGGCGAACAGGAGCGCCAGAACAGGAAGAAGAGAAAGGTGGTGCATGGCGTTCCGCCTCAACGAGGTGGAGAGGCTGCGTGTCCATCGATCAGGCTGCGTGCCGCGGCGCCGCTTTGGAGGTCAGCCCGAAAATGCAGCCGCTGAGCACGACAAGCTGTTGCCGTCTATCTCCGCTTCACCGATAGGGCAGGCACATCGGTTGGGCGGTAAGGACTGAGATGCGCAACACCAAGGTCGTCGCTGCAATCGTCCAGGCGGAAGTGGCCGCGAGTGCGGACGAGGGGGTGGAACTCACCCGCCAGAAGGCGCTTCAGGCCGCTGCCGAGGGCGCCGAGCTCATCGTTTTTCCGGAGACCTGGATCCCAGGTTACCCCGCCTGGCTCGATCTCTCCCGCGACGCCGCCTTGTGGGACCATGCGCCCGTCAAAGCCGTTTTCGCGCGCATTGCGGAGAACAGCGTCTCGATCCCGGGCCCCGCATTCGATCGGCTCGCCGCCGCCGCGCGCGAGGCGTCCGCAACACTCGTCATTGGCATCAGTGAGCGAGTCGGCCGGGGGGCTGGGCGCGGCACCCTCTACAACAGCTTGATCACGATCGGCCCTGACGGGACGCTCCTGAACCACCACCGCAAACTGATGCCCACCTATACCGAGCGGCTGGTGTGGGGCGCGGGCGACGTTGAAGGGTTGCGCGCCGTGGACACGCCTGCGGGCCGCGTCAGCGCGCTCGTTTGCTGGGAGCATTGGATGCCGCTCGCCCGGCAGGCTCTCCACGAGTCGGGGGAAGACGTCCATGTTGCGGTGTGGCCGACGGTTCACGACCTCCACCAGGTGGCGAGCCGCCAATATGCCTTCGAAGGTCGCTGCTTCGTGCTCGCCTCCGGCGCCCTTATGCGCGCCTCGTCGCTTCCGCCCGAGCTCGAGCCGCATCCGGAGCGAGTGACTGGGCCCGACCAGTGG
>JADDQD010000081.1 GCA_016781555.1 Pseudomonadota bacterium
GATCTGCTCGGCGGGGGTGCAATCACCTATGGTCTGCTGCTGGCTGCGTTCGGTGGCGGCGCGGTTGGAGGAGCCCTGGTCGGAGGAATCGTGCGGGAGCGTTTCTCAAGTGAGGTGATCGTCGCAGGCGGCAGCGCCGCCTTTGGCGGCGCGGGGCTCGTCGTAGCGTTCAGCCCCTACCTGTCGATCACCTTTCTAGCACTGGTTCTGGGTGGCGCGGCCTGGCTTCTCGTGCTGTCGACGTTCAACGTGACCGTCCAGTTGCGAACGCCACGCTGGGTGGTCGGACGTGCCATGGCGATCTACCAGGCTGGGGTGTTTGGCGGGTTGGCGCTGGGCGGATGGCTGTGGGGTGTTGTGGCCGAGCACTACGGAGTGCCGACGAGCCTCATCGCGGCCGCACTCGCACTTGCTGTAACGGCCCTCCTCGGGCGCGTCCTGCCAATGCCGACCATGGATCAAATCAACCTAGAACCAGCCCCAGCCGATCCGGACGGTGCAAGCAACCGCCCCTCCCTCGATTTGAACAGTGGTCCAGTGGTGGCGAGCACAGAATACCGGATTGCGGCGCGCGACGTCCGCGCTTTTCTCGCCGCTGCAAGCAGCCTTCGCCGGATGCGCCGGCGCAATGGCGCCCGCCGCTGGGCACTTCTCCACGATGCATCTGATCCGGAGGTCTGGATCGAGCGCTTTGAGACGCCGACTTGGCTCGACCACTTACGAGTACGCGACCGCATGACTGTGGTCGACCGGGAGGTGGAAGACCGAATTCTTACTTATCATAGAGGGAAGGAGCTACCGCTCTCTCGCTATCTGCTCGCTCATATGCCGGTTGTTGCGGACACTGAGAATGTGCCGTACGCGAGCGACCAACCAGCCACGGTTTTCGATCCGAGCTTGCCGCCTGCCCTACCCGCCAAGCAGCCGGCGTAGTCACCCTTCAGGGGGCCACCCGCAACTTGAACAGTCCTCAGAAGCGCAGCAGCTAAGAGCTGGAATATTCGAGATTGGCTAACCACCGCGGCGGAACGCCTTCTTCTCGTCCTCCTTGCTCTTGCCATCTAAGCTAATCACCAGAGCGCTGGATTTAGACCTTTCCTTCCCCCGACCGCACTCCGATGCCGAAGCAATCTGAGCCCCACAATCTGCCCGTATGTCCCCTGTGTGAGCGCACGATCCCACCTCAGGCGCGCCAGAGCCGTCATCACCTCACCCCTGTGCTGAAAGGCGGTCGGCGCGGTCCAACGGTGCTCCTGCATCAGATCTGCCACAGTGCCATCCATGCTCGCTACTCAGAGACTGAACTGGCCCGTCGATTGTCTGATATCGAGAGCTTGCGCCAGGATCCGGAGATTGCGCGATTTCTTCGTTGGGTGAGCACAAAGCCAGACCATTTCCATGCGCCGACCCGCACAACAAAAGAGCGCAGCGGTCGCCCCCGAAGAGGCTAGCTAGCTCCTCCTTGAGCGCTGAGGCCCCTCCACAATTACGTGACAGGGCCGTCTGCTGCCGCCTCCTTAGGAACCCATGTCGGTTCACTCGGTTCAGTGATGGCATAAGCCATCCGCAAGGGTCATTCCATGGAACTCCAGGGCAAAGTTGTACTCGTGACGGGCGCTGGCTCAGGCATCGGCAAAGCCGCAGCCGCCCGTCTGGCGCGCGAAGGAGCAAGCGTTGGGGTCTTGAGCCGCACCGAAGATGAGATCCAGGCCACTGTGCGTGAGATCGAGCAGGCCGGCGGGCAGGCGATCCCGCTCGTCGCCGACATCTCCGACGCTGGTCAGATGCGCCAAGCCGTCGAGCGCCTCGTGGAAACCTATGGCCGGCTCGACATCGTCTTCGCGAACGCGGGCATCAACGGCGTCTGGGCGCCTATCGACGAACTCCAGCCAGAGGAATGGGATAAGACCATCGCGATCAACCTGCGCGGCACCTACCTCACGATCCACTGCAGCGTGCCCCATCTGAAGCAGGCTGGGGGAGGAGCGATCGTCATCACAGCCTCGATCAACGGCACCCGCACCTTCACCAGCTCTGGCGCAACAGCCTATTCTTGCACGAAGGCAGCTCAGCTCGCCATGACCCAGATGTTGGCGCTCGAACTCGCCAAGCATCGCATTCGCGTGAATGTTGTTTGCCCAGGCAAAATCGAGACGGAGATTGAGGAGAGCACCACCCACCGCAGCAGCGAGGAGGCAGAGGTTCCAGCCGAGTATCCTGAGGGCAACATCCCATTGACGGGCAAAGAGCCTGGGACGAGCGACGAGGTCGCCGAACTGGTACTGTTCCTCGTCTCGGATAGGTCACGACACATCACCGGCACGCCTGTATGGATCGATGGTGGGCAATCCCTCCTCGTGTGAGCCCGTGAAAAGTGTCGAGGAGGCCTCGATGGCAGCCGATATAGCGACGGGTTTCGCCTGGTGGCAGTGGGGCGTGGTCTACCAGGTCTACCCGCGCTCGTTTCAGGACTCGAACGGGGATGGGATTGGCGATCTTCCGGGCATCACGGCGCGTCTCGATTACCTCGTCAACCTTGGCGTGGATGCGATCTGGATCTCTCCGATCTTTTCCTCGCCCATGGCGGACTTCGGCTACGATGTTTCGGATTACTGCGGCATCTATCCGCCATTCGGCACCCTGGATGACTTCGACCGCTTGACGGTTGCCGCTCACGAGCGCGGGCTCAAGGTTATCCTGGACTTTGTCCCCAACCATACCTCGGATCAGCACCCGTGGTTCATCGAGAGCCGGTCCTCGCGGGATAACCCGAAACGGGACTGGTACATCTGGCGTGATCCAAAGCCGGATGGGTCGCCACCGAGCAACTGGGTGAGCGAGTTCGGCGGCCCAGCCTGGACCTTCGACGAAGCCACGGGCCAGTTCTACTATCATGCATACCTGAAGGAGCAGCCGGATCTGAACTGGCGCAACCCGCTGGTCCGGGATGCCATGCTGCAAGTGCTACGCTTCTGGTTCAAACGAGGCGTGGATGGCTTCCGGGTCGACGCCATCCACCACCTGTTCGAGGATGAGAAGCTGCGCGACAACCCTCCAAACCCTGACTGGCGGAAGGGCATGTCGCCGGCCCGGAGCGTCATTCGGGCCTACACGATGGATCAGCCGGAGGTGCATGAGGCTATCGCGGCCATGCGGCGGATAGCGGACGGCTTTGGGGACCGGGCCATGATTGGCGAAGCTTACCTGCCGTTCGATCGCCTCATGGCCTATTACGGTGTGGACCTTACGGGTTTCCACCTCCCGTTCAACTTCCACCTCCTCTCGACGCCCTGGAACCCCACCGCTATAGCGGCGCTGATTGATGCCTATGAGGCAGCGTTGCCTCCGGGCGCCTGGCCTAACTGGGTCCTCGGCAACCACGATCGTTCACGGGTGGCGAGCCGGCTCGGCCGGGAGCAGGCCCCAATCGCCGCTATGCTGCTTCTGACACTGCGGGGCACGCCGACCATCTACCAAGGCGAGGAGCTTGGCCTGACAGACGTGCCGATCCCGCCTGAGCGAGTACAGGACCCCTGGGAAAAGAACGTGCCAGGACTGGGGCTCGGCCGGGATCCGGTCAGAATTCCGATGCCATGGGACAGCAGCGCGAATGCGGGCTTTACGACGGGTGAGCCATGGCTCCCGATTGGTACATCCAACGCCTCTGCTCATGTCGTGGGCCAGACGGGTGATCCTGCTTCAATGCTCTCCCTATACCGGAGCTTGCTGGCTTTGAGGCGTTCAAAGCCAGCTCTGTCGGTGGGGACATACGTGCCTGTAGCAGCGTCCGACGGGATTTTAGCCTACGAGCGTCGCCACGCAGACCGGCGGCTTCTGATTGCTCTTAACTTTGGGGCTGAGCCGCAGCCACTGGAGATAGGCGGCAGCCCGAACGGTCCCCTACTGTCGACCTACTTGGACCAGGTGCAGCCAACCACCGCCTCATCGCTCATGCTGCGCCCCCACGAAGGCGTCGTCATCGAGATTTCATAATCCTAGTCCCACCAGCAAGGATGTCCCGCATGGCCTTGCAGGTACTCCCCTGGGTCGTTTTCCAACCATCCCAAACACCCGCTCCAGATGATTGCGGAACGCCTTTCACCTCCCCCAATGAGGCTTGGCGCTGCCCGAGTTCCTGGAGAATTAAGGACCGGTTTGCTGACCATGCTGGTGGTGAGCATGCCTGCCATGACAAGCCAACTCGCACCTCAATGAAGGCCAACTTGCACGGCCCGATGCTGCACCCAAACCTCGCGCCCGGTGCTATCTTGCCAGCTCCCGATCTGAAGCGGCCACGATCTTTACGAGCGCCTCGCGCATTGCCGCAGCAAAAGCAGGGCGGTCATAGAGATCGTTGTGCCCTGCATCAATGGTGCGTTCGAAGACATGGTTCGGGACTGCCGCGCGCAGAGGGGTGCTGCGCCGTGCCGGCACGACGGTATCCCGCTCCGCGATGATGAGGGCTGTCGGTACGAGCGACTCACGAACAAAGTCGATGGTGGGCATCCGATGGCGGAGGAGCAGGCTAACAGGAGCCCACCAGTAGATGCTCTGGGCTAAGGCCTCCAGAGAGTCGAAGGGTGTGACCAGGATTAGGCCGGCAACGGGTCGGTGCCGAGCCAGGTGGGCTGCTACTCCAGAGCCAATGCTGAACCCGACCGCAATGACACGCTCGCGTGCATCTGACTGTAACAGATGATCGAAGATCAGAAGGGAATCTGAGAGCAGTGCCTCTGCGCTCGGTTTGCCACGACTCGGGGCATAGCCGCGGTAGTGAAACGTAACCACGTCACAGTCAGGAAAGAGGCCATGCAGGTAGAGGGCCATGGCTTCGGCATTCCAGGCATTCCCGCCAAAGCCCAATAGAGTTGGAGCACCCTGCGTCCTCTCCCCTTTGGCTAGGATCCGCACACCTACGAGGGCTTTGCCGTCCGGCGTCCTGACGTCCAAGTGCTGTGCTGATGTGGGGAGTTGAACCTGTGCTAACCCAGCAAGGGTGGCAGGGAAGATGAGCCAAGTCTGGGCAAGATACATCACTGTGATAATAGCGACGTAGAGCGTCGCCAAAATCAGTGCGAGTTTTGCAGCCCACATTACTGGCTCGCCTACGGTTGTGCTGTTTGCCCCAGCCCGATCTGGTTAGCCGCGGGCGCTCTATCACTCGTTTGCTCAGGGCGCCGCGATGTAGCCATCCGCGTGTATTATGGGCCGGATTACTTATTCAGCCCCGAGCGACACTTCAAAGAAATCAGCACGTTAGCTCGACTACGGGTAAGAGGGGCAAAACCCCGGGCAGATTGTCGGGCGGGGATGCCCAGGCACAGACGGACGGCAATGTTTGCAAAGGGATGTCAGCGGCATGGCCCCTCGAAGCTTAGCATTTGCCCGGACTTTTGCCCCTCTTACGACTACGGTAGGTAGCACCATTGTGTGGCACCGTCGAGCGCGATGGAGCGTAAACGGGACCACTAGCCAGCGTTCACTTCCAGCGGCACATCCGCCCTCCGACAACACCTCGAGCTCAATCTGATCTGGTACTATTAGGGTGATCGCAATGCCACTGCGCATCCGCCGGACTCGTAGGTTCCTGGCAGAACCAAAATGCTAGATCAGGCAGATTCGACCGTTAGACCTACCCACTCGTGATTAGCGCAGTTGCATCGGAGAGAGCCCCTAATGATCTACGGCGTTTCTGCGAAGAAGTTCGTGCGCGATCTCTATCAGGAGACGAACGATGATGACGTTTACAACGGCGCTGCCGCGCTTGGGTTCTACCTGACGCTGGCAATATTCCCGGCAATCATCGCGATGATGAATGTCATCCCCTACCTGCCGATTGCCCGGGTCGACGAGGCGATCATGGATCTATTGGGGCAGGCGCTACCGGACGAAGCCTCTGTCTTGGTCGCAGGAGTGGTGGATCAGGTCCTAAGCCAGCAGCGCGGCGGCCTGCTGTCATTTAGCCTGCTCGCAACCCTGTGGGCAGCATCCACTGGCATGTACGCGATCATGCGGCACCTCAACATCATGGCACCAATCAAAGAGGTTGCTGGTCCCAGCAAACATCACTTTGATGCCGCTTCCAGCTAAAGCTCCTGAATTGAACCCGGTCGAGAACGTCTGGCAGTTCCTGCGCGAGAATTGGCTCTCCA
>JADDQD010000072.1 GCA_016781555.1 Pseudomonadota bacterium
CGATGTGGCGTTCGCCATGCGGGACCTCTGGAACCGGCGAGCCGGGGAGCGCCGCGCGGCCCCGTCCCCGGATAGCACGGGACGGTTGCGGCTCCGGACCCCTATAACCTTCGCAGGCAGACACGGCCAACGCCGTACAACGCTGGGCGGACTCGCTCTTTCTCCTGATAGGCTCGGCCGCCCGGCGCGGAGCAAGCGGCACGACAGGGCGATTCGTGCACCGAGCTGCCGCAGCGAGGGAACAGCGCCGACCCGGCGTCGCGATCCATTCGGAGACGCGCCCGAGCGCGCCACGCCGTCCCCGGATCCTTCGGCGCCAGGAAGTTGACTCCGGCGAGGTGTCTTTCCCAAGACTCGGATCCAGTTCAGGGGCGCAGGTCAACGAAGTGCGCCCCCGAGCGTTCACTGCGATCGGCTGCTCATTCGCTCGTGCTGAAGAACCTCGGAGGAACGGCCTTGAGGATTCCAGCTATCGTCGCAACCGTTACGGCCGCAGCCGTCATGATCGTAGGGGCGGTGCTCCCCGCGCGAGCCCAGGCGTTTCCGGAGAGGCCGATCACGTTGGTCGTGGGGGCCTCCGCTGGGGGTTCGGTCGATCTCACGGCGCGATTGTTGGCCGATCCCCTGTCGAAGGTGCTTGGCACGGCCGTCGTCGTGGAGAACAAGACCGGCGCCAGCGGCAACGTCGCCACTGCTCATGTGGCCCGTGCGAAACCGGACGGCTACACGTTGCTGGTTTAGTATTCCGGGTACCACGTCGGCAACCCCCATCTTTTCGGCAATCTCGGTTGGGACAGGAAGGACTTCACCCCGATCGCGATAGCTCTCGAATCGCCCCACATCATGGCGGTTCATCCGGAGGTGAAAGCCTCCAATTTGAGGGAGCTTGCTGACCTCGCGCGTGCCAATCCGGGAACTCTGAGATTCGGCTCGTCCGGCAACGGCTCCATTCAGCACCTTGCGACGGAGTTGTTCGCGCAGATGACAGGGGTGAAGCTGGTGCATGTGCCCTACAGGGGCGCGGCCGTGGCCCTCACCGACCTGATCGGCGGCCGCATCGAAATCCTGAACACGACGCCTCCCCCGCTCGTGCCCCACATGCGGGCCGGGAGGCTGAGGGCCCTCGCCTACACGAGCGACAACCGCCACCCCGCGATGCCCGAAGTCCCGACCTCCGCGGAGGCCGGGTTGCCGGGCTACGAGGTCGTCGCCTGGTTCGGCGTCCTGGCGCCGGCCAACACGCCCCCAGCCGTGATCGAGCGCTTGGCGACCGAAATCCGCGCGATTGTCGAGAGCGACGAGTATAAGCGCAAGGTCGAGGACCAAGGCGCCTTCGCCGCATACGTGGCGCCGAACGACTTCGCGGAACGGATCGAAAGGGACTACCAATACTGGGGTAACGTAATCCGGACCGCAGGGATCAAGGCCGAGTGACCCGACCCCGTGGAAGTGGTCCGGCCCGTGTATGGGAGCGTTGGATCACGGAGGGCTCCGGTGAGCAGGAAGCGCCATCACGAGAGGAGATCGTCGTCGGGCTGCTACAGGTCGATGTGCTGGTCGCGCAAGGTCGGACCATCGGCGCGGCGGCACGTACGATCGGGGTGACCCGGACCACGCGACACCGCTCGCGCAACGTGTTCGGCGGGCTCGAGCTCGATCGGGCTGAGCGGCGGAAGGAACTCGAGGCCGAGAACCACCGACCGCGCGAGGCGGCGGCAAATCTCACGCTCGACAAGGTGATCTTGACCGAGGCCGGCGGCAGGCACGCGCGTCCGTTCTAAACGATCCCCTCCTTTCGGAGGGCCTCGATGCGGGCGGGATCGAGGTTCAGCACGGTCGAGAGGACCTCGTCCGTGTGCTCGCCGAGCGTCGGACCGAGCCAGCGGACCTCGCCGGGCGTGCCCTCGAGCCGCGGCACCACGTTCGGGATCGCAATCATTCCGACGCGCGGGTCCTCGACTTCGAGGATGTTGCCGCGCGCCTTGTAGTGCGGATCCTCGAAGATCTCGTCGATGGCGTAGACCGGCCCGCACGGCACTTCGGCCTCGGCGCAACGCGCCAGCGCCTCGTCGCGCGTCATGGCCGAGGTCCAGTCGGCGATGATGCCGTTGACCTCGCCGCGGTGCTTGAGGCGCGCCGCGTTCGTGGCATAGCGCTCGTCGGTGACCATGTCGGCGCGGCCCATCACCTCGGCGAGACGCCCGAAAATGCGGTCGTTGGTGCAGGCGATGGCGATCCAGCGCCTGCCGCCGGTGGGATAATGGCTGTGCGGCACGACGATCGGGGTCTCGGGACCTTCCCGCCGGCGGACGAACCCGTTCCTCTGGAAGGCCGGCGCGACCTCGTCGAGGATGCGGAAGATGCCCTCGTAGAGGGCGATGTCGATCACCTGCCCCTTGCCGGTGCGGTCGCGCGCCCGCAGCGCCATCTGCACCGCGTAGGCGCCGAAGAGGCCTGCCATGTAATCGGACAGTGTCGCCGAGCCGGGCTGGGCCGGTGGCCGATCCGGCTCGCCGGATAGGAAGGAGATGCCGCCGAAGGCGTTGGCGATGCGCCCGAAACAGGGCCGGTTGGCGTAGGGACCCGTCTGCCCGTAACCCGAGATGCGCAAGAGGATCAGCCGCGGGTTGACGGCGCGCAGGTCCTCCCAGCCGAGGCCCCAGCGCTCGAGCGTGCCGGCCTGGAAATTCTCGCACAGCACGTCGCTGACCGCGACCAGGGACTTGAGGACGTCCGCGCCCTCGGGCTTGCGGAGGTCGAGCGTGACCGACTTCTTGTTGCGCGCCTCGGACAGCCAGACCAGCGTATCGCCCACCTCCGTCGGCGTGCCGAGCCGGCGCGCATGGTCGCCGACCTTCGGCAGCTCGACCTTGATCACCTCGGCGCCGAATTCCCCCATCAGCGTCGCCGAGAAGGGAGCGGCGATGAAGGTGCCGATGTCGAGGACGCGAAGTCCCGCGAGTGCGCCCCCGTTCTCAGCGCCCTTTGGTTGCCCGTCCTGCATTCGACATCCTCCGTGATCCTCGGCGGCCCCCGGGGTGAAGCCACCGCGCCACCTTGGCCTATCTCGGCGCGATGCCGAGCATGCGCCGCGCCTCGCCGGGGGTCGCGACCTCGCGGCCGTAGGACTCCGCCATCTCGACGACGCGCCGGACCAGCTCGGCGTTCGTCGGCGCGCCGAGCTCCGTGTAGGGGTTGTCGCCGACGCCGATGGCGACGTGGCCGCCGAGCTGGATGGCCTGGGCGGCAGTCGGAAACAGGTTGCCTGGCTTGCTGCTCACCGACCATTCGATCGGCCGCCCGGGCGGCAGGACGTCGAGGAAGGCGCGCAGGCCCGCGGGCGTCGGCGGATGCCCGCCGAACTGGCCGCCGCCGGTATGGACGAGGAGCGCGTAGGCCGGGCTCGGCAGGAGGTCCATGTCGAAGAAGGCTTCCATCGCGCGCACGAACGGAACGCTCCAGCACACCACGACCGGGCGCACGCCGACCTCCTTGAACCTTTTCGCCAGGTAGATCAGCGTCTCGGTCGTGTTGACGTAGGCCTTGTTCGTCGTGAGGAAACGCTTCGCCTCGGGGTTGTAGATGTCGATGTTGGTGCTGCCGAGATCGAGGGAGGCGAATTCCGGCCGCAGCCGGGGGTCCTCGGCGAGGCGCGGGATGTGCGCGACCCGCGCTTCGTCACCCTGGATCGTGATCTGGCCGAGGGTCGGGTGGACCATGAGGTCGCTCGCGCCTCGGATCGCGCGGATCACGGCGGCGTAGGCCTTGTAGGCGTGGTCCGGCGAGCCGTCCGGCTTGCGCGCGTGGAAATGCAGGATGGAGGCGCCCGCCGCCTGGATGGCGGCGGCGTCGCGCGCGATCTCGTCCGGGGTCCACGGCACGTTCGGGTTCTCGTCCCGCATCGCGTATTCGTTCACGCGGACTTCGATGATGAGCTTCTTCATACGACCCTCCTCGACGCACGCGTCCCGGCGATGGGATGGGCGATGGGATGTATGCGGGACGACGATCGTGCTCAACTCCGATCATCCGGGCGCGCCGTGAGCGGCTACCCTCGCGGACGAGGATGCCGACCTTCGCTTGCTCTCGATCTCCTGGCCGTGCCCCCCAACCTTTCGCCGCGCCCGGAACTCGACCTACCGAAAAACGGATTGTATCGTCCGACGCTGTTTCCCACCCGGCTCCCAACAAGATCCGGGTCAAGGGACCGCATCATGGGGCAGTCCGGAAGGACGCGCCGGACCGCCGGCTCCGCGACCTCGATCGGCGCGGTGCCGCCGCTCCCCGATCGCCGCCTTCCACGCTCGGCCGGCCGAGGCGGGCCGCCACCCTCTGGTCCGGAAAGGTGAACCGTCGTGGCCGTCTTCCGCTCGTTCTTGTTCGCGCCCGGCAACCATGCGCGCCGCGTCGAGAAGGCGCTGACGCTCGGGGCGGATGCGATCATCCTCGACCTCGAGGACGCCTGCCCGATCGACGAGAAGGCGGCGGCGCGCGCCGTCGTGGTCGAGGCCCTGCAGCGCCCGCGTCGGTGTCTCGGCTACGTGCGCGTCAACCCAATCACCACCGAGTTCGGCTACGGCGACATCATCGCCGTGGTCCGGCCGGGGGTGGACGGCGTCGTGCTGCCGAAGATCGAGACGCCCGACCAACTCCGCACCGCCGATTGGCTCGTCGCCCAGATCGAGCGGGAGCAGCGCCTGCCGATCGGCGGCATCGACCTCATGCCAATCATCGAGACCGGCCCCGGCGTCGCCAACGTCCACGCCATCGCGCAGGCCGGGACGCGCGTGCGCCGACTCGCTTTCGGCGCCGGCGATTACACCTTCGACATGGACATCGCGTGGTCGCGTGACGAGCTCGAGTTCCTGCCGGCGCGCAGCGCGCTCGCCCTCGCCTCGCGCACGGCCCGGCTCGAGCCCCCGATCGACACGGTCTGGGTCGACCTCCAGGACAAGGAAGGTTTCTCGGCTTCGGCGAAGCGCGTCCGGGCACTCGGGTTCCAGGGCAAGTTGTGCATCCACCCGGACCAGGTCCCGGTCGTGAACGCCGCCTTCACGCCGACCGAGGAGCAGGTTGCGCGCGCGCGGGCGGTCGTCGAGGCCTTCGAGAAGGCGGAGGCGCAAGGATCGGCGTCGATCCAGCTCAACGGGCAGTTCATCGACTACCCGATCGTCTACCAGGCCCGACGCGTGCTCGCGACCATGGAGCGGGTCTCGGCCGGTGGGCGCGGGCTACCTGAGACCTCTACGGCCCGCTAATTGTCAGGTCGTGAGACCTCCTTGGCGCTTTCGACGGCCCGCATGGCTTCGGTCCTGACGCGCGGGTCCCAACGATGTCCAGCGACCAAATAACGAGAAGCTGTACGCGATCAAAAGTCTCACGTTGTCAGCCCTGTCGTATGGCCGCTTCGGGCGGAAGCGGCCCTTCGCTGGCCATGCGGTTCGGCACCACTCGGCTGCTGTCAGTGTTCCCTAACCTTGAGAACGAGCAGCATTCCGCATCAACGGCTTGCGGCCACCCCGATCTTAATCGGGATAATCCGCCCATTAGCCATGAGAACGATGTCCGACGCGGTGTAATACCCGCATCAGGGGGCTGTTGAAAAAGGGTCCGCGCTGGACGCCGCATACAAGTCCTTGTGGGACAGCCGAGGTGCAAACCCTGCAACTCGGGCCGAACGCACGCCGGTCAGGGTTTTTTCAACAGGCCCGGCCTTGGCCGTTGACCGGTGCGCTTCGGTCCGCTCGCGGCGCCTCCGGTCGCCATTGTGGAATAAGGGAGGGCCGGAAGGGGAAAGGCCCGACCGGTCACGATCCGAGGCCGTTGGTATCAGTGGCGTGCACGCTCGCGCTGGCTAGGGCGGGCGGTGCGCCGACAGCGAGCAGCGCGGAGGTGCAGACCAGACCGTGGGCCGTGCCGGGGGCGCCGGACCCGTTGTGGGGCTCATGTCTCGAGCCGCTCGGCAAGCTCCACCAGGTCACGGACGACGAGGTCCCAATCGCCCTCAGGACCGAGATCCTCGGTCTGATTGGGCCCGTACTCCTGCGGTCGTGCGAGGAAGGCGGTGCGCAGGCCCAGGCCCTGGGCGGCGCGCAGATCGTAGTTG
>JADDQD010000033.1 GCA_016781555.1 Pseudomonadota bacterium
GCGCGGGCAGCTGCCGCGGCTACCGCCGCTCCTGTCGCACCCGCCGCCGCTCCAGCGCCCGCCCCGGCGCCGGCTGCGCAGGCAGTGCCCGATATCCCGCATGAGGCGGCCAAGCTTTCGAACATGCGCAAGACTATTGCGCGCCGCCTGACCGAGTCGAAACAGCAGGTTCCGCACATCTACCTGACGGTCGACATTCAGCTCGACGCGCTCCTGAAGCTTCGTGGTGAGCTCAACACCTCGCTCGAAGCGCGCGGAATCAAGCTTTCCGTCAACGACATGTTGATCAAGGCGCTGGCGGTTTCGCTGATGGAGGTGCCGACCTGCAACGTCATGTACACGGGCTCCGAGATCCTGACCTTCAAGCGCGCCGACATCTCCGTCGCCGTATCAACGCCAACAGGGCTCATCACCCCGATCGTAAAAAATGCGGACGGCAAAGCAATGTCGGCAATCGCGACGGAGATGAAGGATCTCGCCGCGCGTGCCCGCGACGGCAAGCTGAAGCCCGAAGAATTCCAGGGCGGCACCGCCAGCCTTTCGAACATGGGCATGTACGGCATCAAGCAGTTCGAGGCCGTGATTAATCCGCCGCAAGGCATGATCATGGCGATCGGCGCAGGCGAGAAGCGGCCTTATGTCGTCAATGATAGCCTGCAGATCGCTACCGTGATGAGCGCCACCGGCAGCTTCGACCACCGGGCGATCGACGGTGCCGACGGCGCCAAGCTGATGCAGGCGTTCAAGCGCCTCGTTGAAAGCCCGCTCGGGATGATTGCTTAATCGCCGAACTGACCTTAGCCCTTCCGCCGTTCGGGGAGAGGGGCTGATTGGAGCACCCAATGCCTGACACTTACGACCTCATCGTCCTTGGTTCGGGCCCCGGCGGCTACGTCGCGGCCATCCGCGCCGCTCAACTCGGCCTCAAGACTGCGATCGTCGAGCGTGAGAAGCTTGGCGGGATCTGCCTCAACTGGGGCTGCATCCCAACCAAGGCGCTGCTCCGCACGAGCGAGATCAACCACTATCTGACGCACGCTAACGCCTACGGGCTTTCCGCCGAAAAGGTGAGCTTCGACCTCACCAAAATCGTCGACCGCAGCCGCAAGGTCGCCGGCCAACTGAATGCCGGCGTCAAAGGGCTCATGAAGAAGAACAAGATCACGGTGATCGAGGGCGAGGGCGCCATCACCGGCAAAGGCGCGCTAAGCGTCAGCAAGGACGGCAAGACCACCGAGCTTGCGGCCAAGAACATCATCGTCGCAACCGGCGCGCGGGCGCGCGACTTGCCGTTCGCAAAGGCCGACGGGAACCGCATCTGGACCTACCGTCACGCCATGGTGCCGAAGGAAATGCCGACCAAGTTGCTCGTCATTGGGTCCGGCGCGATCGGTGTCGAGTTTGCGAGCTTCTATTCGGACATGGGTGCGGACGTAACCATCGTCGAGATGCTGGACCGGATCCTGCCGGTCGAGGACGAGGAAGTCTCCGCCTTCGTCCACAAGCAGCTCACCAAGCAGGGCATGAAGATCCACGTGAGCTCGGGCGTTGACAAGCTCGAGGCGACCGGGTCCGGCGTCCGGGCAGTGCTGAAGGGCGGTGCCGCGGAGGACTTCTCCCATGCCATCGTTGCCATCGGAATCGTGCCGAACACCGAGAACATTGGGCTGGAGGCGCTTGGAGTATCGACCAACCGCGGCCACATCGACACCGATCCATACGGCCGGACCAATGTCGAAGGCCTTTGGGCGATCGGCGACGTCACAGGGCCGCCGTGGCTTGCGCACAAGGCCAGTCACGAAGGCGTGATTGCCGCCGAAGCCATTGCGGGCGTCAAGGGGGTTCACCCCATGGACAAGACCAACATCCCGGGCTGCACTTATTCCCGACCGCAGGTGGCCTCGGTCGGCTACACCGAAGCCAAGGCGAAGGAGATTGGGCGCAACGTCAAGGCGGGAAAATTCCCCTTCATCGGCAATGGCAAGGCGATCGCGCTGGGCGAAGCCGAAGGCTTCATAAAGACGGTATTCGACGCCGATACGGGAGAGCTCCTCGGTGCGCACATGGTCGGCGCGGAAGTAACCGAGCTCATCCAGGGCTATGTCGTCGCCCGCCAGCTCGAGACCACCGAAGCCGAGCTGATGCACACCGTCTTCCCACACCCAACGCTTTCCGAAATGATGCACGAAAGCGTGCTCGACGCTTACGGCCGCGCGATCCATTATTGATTGCGGACCTGGGGCAGTGCCTCGGTGCTGTTCGAGGGGTGGGAGGGGCCATGAAAACGACCGAGAGCCAGCCAGCTGCCGTTCCGGGGCGCCTGCCGGATTTTTCCTCTGCGGAGCTGCCGGTGCCGCCGTCGTCCACCTGGCGGATCGTCGGCCCGGGGATCGTGGCCGCAGGCGTCGGCCTCGCCTCGGGAGAATTCATCTTATACCCTTATATCGCCAGCCAAGTCGGGCTCGCCTTCGTCTGGGCGGCGGCGGTCGGGCTCATCACCCAGTATTTCATCAACATGGAAATCGAGCGCTATACGCTCGCGACCGGTGAGACCGTGCTGACCGGGTTCAGCCGTCTCGGACGGCATTGGGGCCTGTTCTTCGTTGTTCTGGCATTTGCCGCCAACCTTTGGCCGGGCTGGGTGACGAGCGCGGCGACACTTGTCACCTACCTCTTCGGGGGCAACGTTCGGTGGATTGCGGTCGGCATGCTGGTCGCCATCGGACTCATCTTGACCTTGTCGCCAATTGTCTATCGGGCCCTCGAGCGCACCCAGATGCTGAAGGTGCTTGCCGTAGGTTTGCTGATCTTCATCTCGTCAGTGTTTGCGATACCGGGCGAGTTGTGGGTCGAGACGCCTGCGCTTCTTGCGGCGGCTCGGATGCCGGACGAGCTCGGCTGGGCACTGTTGCTGGGCGCGCTCGCTTATGCGGGTGCAGGCGGCGGCCAGAATCTCTGCCAGTCCAACTGGATCCGCGACAAGGGCTTCGGCATGGGCGCACACGCGCCGCGGATTGTCAGCCCTCTTACCGGTGAGCTCGTGGCGGATGTCGGAAGCGGCTGGCGGTTTGATCCGGATCCGGAGTCGCTTTCGTGCTGGCGACGCTGGTGGCGGCTCGCCAATATCGAACAGCTGTCGACCTTCGTCGCGATCAGCTTCGTCACGATCCTCTTCACCTCCATTCTTGCCTATGCCACCTTGAGCGGGCGCGACGACCTGCCGCGCGACATTAGCTTCCTCGCGATTGAAGGCGCAGTGCTCTCCGATCGGGTGGCGCCGTGGCTTGGGCGCCTCTTCTGGGCCGTCGGTGCCTTTTCGCTGTTTGCGGCGGCGCTCGGGATCGTCGACTATACGAGCCGACTCGCCGCCGACGTCCTTCGCACCAGCTACATGCGCACCAGGAACGAGAGCGTGATGTACGCGGTGCTCGTCTGGGCGATGGTGCTTACTGGCATTCTGATCCTCGTCAGCGGCATGGACCAGCCGCTTGTCCTGCTGGTGATCGCCGGCTGCGTAGCGGCCTTCATGATGTTCATTTATTCGGGCTTGCTCATCATCCTCAACCGCCGGCTGCTCGCGCCCGAGCTTCGGCCAGCCGGCTACCGTGTAGCCGCGCTTGTTTGGGCGGTGGCTTTGTTCGGTATCCTCTCGGCGATCACCATAGTAGATCAGGCGCGCAAGCTCGCCGGCTAGTCCTCCTGGAGATTCGAATGCGCAAGTCCCTGTTCCTTTGCCTCGCACTCGCCGCAGCGCCCGCTTCGGCGGAAACGGTCGTCGTCACCGCCGACAGGATGGTGGACGTGCTCGCCGGGCGAATGGTCGAGAGCCCCGCAATCCTCATTGCCGACGGACGGATCACTCAGGTCGGCCGGCAGGGCCAGGTGGCGGTGCCGCCAGGCGCAAAGCGGATCGACCTTCCGGGAATGACGATCCTCCCCGGCCTCATCGACATGCACGTCCACCTGACGAGCACGCCGCTGATCGGGGGCCGCCGCCGGCTCGACTATACCGATACCTTCTGGACGACACTGGGCGTGCCCAACGCCAAGGCAATGCTCGATGCGGGCTTCACCACCGTCCGCAACGTCGGCGCGCCGGAATATTCGGACATCGCCATCAAGCAGGGGATCGACGGCGGCTTCTATCCGGGCCCGCGGATCGTGCCCGCCGCCTACAGCTTCGGCGCAACCGGCGGCCATTGCGGCGGCGGCAACGGCCTTCCCCCGAGTCTCAGCCGAGCGGTCGAGCGGGGCGTCAACGGGCCCGAGGCCGTCCGCACCCAGATCCGCGAGAACCGGAAGTTCGGCGCCGAAGTGATCAAGGTCTGCGCAACCGGGGGTGTCTTCTCGCGCAATACCGATCCGGGCGCGCAGCAGATGACCGAAGCCGAGCTTCGCGCCGCGGCGGAGGAAGCGCATATGCTCGGGATGAAGGTCGCCGCGCACGCGCACGGCGCGCCCGGCATCAAGGCGGCGCTTCGCGCCGGCATCGACACAATCGAACATGCAAGCCTGGTCGACGACGAGGGCATCCGCCTCGCAAAGGAGAAGGGCGCCTTCTTCTCGATGGACATCTTCAACACCGAATACACCCAGTCGGAGGGCAAGAAGAACGGCGTCGAGGAGGAGAACCTTAAAAAGGATCGCGACGTCGCCGACCTGCAGCGCAACAACTTCCGCAAAGCGCACCAGGCGGGCGTGAAGATGGTGTTCGGCTCCGACGCCGGCGTGATGCCGCATCATACAGCGGCCGGTCAGTTTCGAATCATGACGCAATACGGCATGAGGCCGATCGAGGCGATCCAGGCGGCGACCCGCAACGCTGCGCAGGCGCTGGGGCGAGAGAAGGACGTCGGCGCGATCGCCGTTGGGCGCTTCGGCGACATCATCGCGGTGGACGGGGACCCCACCGCCGACATCCGCCAGCTCGAAGATGTCGACGTGGTGATCAAGGGCGGCAAGGTCGAGAAGAACGGGGACTGAGCCCCATCGACTTATCTCGTCATCGCGAGGAGCAAGCGACGCGGCGATCCAGTTCAGCGGCCGAGGCTGGATTGCTTCGCTGCGCTCGCAATGACGTTCAACCTAAAACTCATTCGCTCCGATTGCCGCTTTCCGGGTTCAAGGCGCAACGCGCGGTGCTTCCGCTTGGGCGAGGATCAGTGCAAACTGGTCCTGTTCGTCCGGCCACTCCTCGCGCACTGCCCAGCCCCCGGCTTTCAGCAGCAGCCGAGCGTCGCGCAGCCCGTATTTGTGGCTGTTTTCGGTATGGATCGTCTCGCCGGCCTGGAAGGTGAAGCGCTCCCCAGCGACCGTGAAGGTGACGTTCCGAACCGCCTCGAGATGCATTTCGATCCGGCTCAACATGTCGTTCCAAATGGCGCGGTGCTGGAATGCTTCAACCGGTATCGTTCCATCAAGCTCGGAGTTGATCCGGTGGAGCAGGTTGAGGTTGAACTCAGCGGTAAGCCCTGCGGCGTCGTCATAAGCGCGCAGCAGCACCTCCACATCCTTCCGCCGGTCCATGCCGATCAGCAGCCAGGCACCCGACCCAAGGGTGTTCTTCATGGCACGCAGGAGGTCAACCGCGGTCGCGGCGACCAGGTTTCCGATAGTCGAGCCGGGAAAGAAACCAAGCTTCGCGGCGCGCCGTAGCTGGGGCGGAAGCTCAATGGGCCGCATGAAATCGGCTTCCACCGGGTGAACTGGAAGCGCGGGAAACTCATCCTGCAGGGCCGCCGTTGATTCGCGGAGGAATTCACCCGAAATATCGATGCCAACGTAGGCTGACGGTTCCACTGCTCTCAGCAGGAGCGGCGTCTTTGCCGATGAGCCTGACCCGAATTCGACAACAGCAGCGCCAGTGCCGGCGATACGGGCAACATCCGCGCTGTGCCGCTCCAGCAGCGCGCGCTCGGTGCGGGTCGGATAATATTCCGGAAGCCCGGTAATTTCCTCGAACAGCTCCGATCCGCGGCGGTCGTACAGCCAACGGGCTGGAACGGCGGGAATTGCGGCAGCGAATCCCTGGAGCACGTCGTGGCGGAATGCAGGATCCGCCTCTATCTTGCGCGGCGCGTCCATCAGAGATCCCGCGCAAGCCGCACGCCGGAAAACTGCCAGCGCTGATGGGGATAGAAGAAATTCCGGTAGCTGGCGCGGCTATGGCCCCGCGGCGTGGCGCAGCTCGCGCCCTTGAGCACGAACTGGCCGCACATGAACTTGCCGTTATATTCCCCCACCGTCCCCTCGGCGGGCCTGAAGCCGGGGTAGGGCAGGAAGGCACTCATGGTCCATTGCCAGACATCCCCGAATAAGCCGGAATGACCGGGCTGTGGGCGTACCGCTCCCGCGGCATCGAGCTGATTGCCGCAGCGCGGATCCTCCTTGGCAGCAGCGACTTCCCACTCGGCTTCCGTGGGTAACCGTGCGCCGGCCCACCGGGCGAAAGCATCGGCTTCGTAGTAGCTGACGTGGCACACTGGCTCTCGGGGGTCGACGGGGCGAAGGCCGTCCAGGCCGAACCGCTCCCAGCCGTCCTCCGCAGCGCGCCAGTACAACGGCGCATCAACGCGGCCCGCTTGAACCCACGCCCAGCCGTCCGCCAGCCAGAGCTCCGCCCGGCGATAGCCGCCGTCGTCCATGAAGCGCAGCCACTCGCCGTTGGTAACGAGCTCGTTGGCTAAAGCGTGGGGCCGCAGCAGGACCTCGTGCCGCGGCCGCTCGGCATCGAAGGAGAATTCGGGCCCGCCCTGCCCGATCTCGACCACGCCCGAAACGCCAGGTTCCGCCGGCAAGTGAGTCTCAGGCTGCTGACCCGACGGCGGGCGATTTGCGGCCACTGGTGCTGCTTTGGGCCACACAGCCGGGAAAAGCGGGTTCTCCGAAAAGGCTGCGAGCATATCCATTAGCATCAGCTCCTGATGCTGCTGCTCGTGATGGACGCCGAGCTCGACAAGCTCCCTCGCGGCCTCTGGAAGACGTTCGAGAACATCGAGCAAGGCGGTGTCCACATGGCACCGGTATCCGTAAACCTCCTCGAGGGAAGGTCGGCTCAGCATGCCGCGCCGCGGTCTGGCGTGGCGCTCGCCCTCGCCTTCGTAATAGCTGTTGAAGAGATAGGCCCAGCCCGGGGCATGAAGGCGGTATTCTGGTGCATGATCGCGCAGCACGAACGTTTCGAAGAACCAGGTGGTATGCGCCAGATGCCACTTTGCGGGTGACGCGTCCGCGTGCGGCTGGATCGTCGCATCGGCGTCCGACAAGGGAGCCGCAATGTCGCGGCTGAGCGCCCGAACCGCCTCGAAGCGCGCGGCCAGATTGTCCGTCGCGGAACTGAGCTTTGCCTGGGTCGCCATTCTCTCTCCTCCGGGCAGCTTACAAGCCGCCGCCCACTTCCGGGTATCAGGTTCCGGCTCTAGCGCGTTGCCCCCGGCTGCCAGAGCAAATCACCCCCTTCGCTTTTCGCGGCAAGCCGCGCGAGCACGAACAAGTGGTCGGAAAGCCTGTTCATGTACGCCAAAGCATGCGGGTTCAGATTCATGATGTGGGCTGCCTGCGCCGCTGCACGCTCAGCCCGCCTGACGATAGCGCGCGCCAGGTGGAGATGCGCCGAACCTGCGCCTCCGCCCGGGAGGATGAAGCTTGTGAGCGGCTCCAGCTGCGCATTCATCGTGTCGATCTCGCGCTCAAGGCGGCCGACCTGGGCGACCGTGACCCGTAGCGTCATATCGCTCGGCGTGAAGTCATCGCCCGGCGTCGCTAGGTCGGCGCCAAGATCGAACAGTTCGTTCTGGATGCTGGCAAGCATTGCCCGGTGCTGGGGATCGGAGATGTGGACAAGCGCCACTCCGATCGCGCTGTTCGCTTCGTCGACGTCACCCATCGCGGCGAGCCGCGCATCCGTCTTCGGAACTCTGGAGCCATCAACCAGGCCGGTCTCGCCCCTGTCGCCTGTGCGCGTGTAGATCTTTGTGAGCTTGACCAGCGGTCAGGACCCCGACCCGCGCGCGACCATGATGAAGAGGATGACGAAAATGATCGCCACCGCCTGGAACATCACCCGTTTGCGCATCAGCGCCTGCGACCGCTGGCCGGTCACGTCCTTTCCCTGGGCCATGCCGATAACGCCTTTGACGAGCACGAACAAAGTGGCCAGCGCGGCCGCAACGACCAGGATCATCAGGAAAGTGGACATGAAGCCTATCTAAGCTGAGAGGGCCGAATATCCAGCGGGCAATTCGCCTCTGAGCAGATCGGCGGCCAATTTGCGCGGATCGGCGCCTGCTGCACGCATGCCCGCCAATGTCGGCGCACCCGTGCGCTTTGCAAGCCTCCGCCCCTCCGCATCCAGCAGCAAGACGTGATGGTGGTAATCGGGTGTGGGCAATCCCAGGAATTTCTGCAGCAGCCGGTGAACATCCGTTGCAGCATGCAGGTCACGGCCGCGGATGATGTCGGTAACCGATTGCGCGGCGTCATCGACTGTGACCGCGAGGTGGTAGCTGGTGGGCGAATCCTTCCGTGCGAGGACCACGTCGCCGAACCGCTCCGGATCAGCCCGCACTTGGCTTCCGCCGTCTTGCCACAGAAGCGGGCCGGCTGCTGCCACCGCCCGGTTCATGTCGAGCCGCCACGCATGCGGCACCTGCCGCGCCCTGCGTAGGCGGTCCGTCCCGGAAAGCTCTCGGCATGCCCCTGGGTAGCGGGGGCCATCGGGTCCGTGCGGAGCCGCCGCGCTTCCGGCGATTTCGCGTGCAATGTCGGACCGAGTGCAGAAGCACGGATAGACGAGATCCTGCTCCTTCAGCCGGGCGAGCGCGGCTTGATAATGGGGGAGCCGCTCGGACTGGACGAGAATTTCACCGTCGGGGACGATGCCGAGCCATGCGAGGTCCTCGAGGATCGCTCGGGCGAACTCCGGCCGCACGCGCCCGGGGTCGATGTCTTCGATGCGAAGCAGAAACTTGCCTCCGCGCGACCGGGCGAAGTCGTGCGCGAGCAAGGCCGAATAAGCATGGCCGAGGTGCAGCCGCCCGGTGGGGCTCGGTGCAAATCGAGTCACGATGTTTTTCATGGCGACCGCTCTTGACCCGGACTTGCGACTAGTGTTCTCATATGAGTGTCACGCTTTTGCCAGCAGGAGCGTGGCCGAACAGAAGAAGAAGGCCCGCAAGAAGCCGAATTCTTCCCACCTTCTGAGTGCGACAGGTGTCGGGGTCGGTGTTTCGGGGCTTCTTCCCAGACGGGAAGGCCTGCGACGGTTCATGTACCACCCTGACCTTATTCGCCATCCGGACAGCTGCCCCACCCTGGTCCTCAACGCCGATTACACACCGCTTAGCTATTATCCGCTCAGCCTGTGGCCGTGGCAAACCGCCGTCAAGGCCGTGTTCCTCGAGCGCGTGGACGTCGTCGCCAATTATGTGCGGGAGGTGCACAGCCCCACGCGCACCATGAACATCCCTTCCGTGATCGCGCTCCGGCAATTTGTGCGCCCGTCGGAACATCCTGCTTTCACCCGCTTCAACTTGTTCCTGCGCGATCGCTTCGCCTGCCAATATTGCGGCAGTCCGAGCGATCTGACCTTCGACCATGTTGTCCCGCGAGCGCAGGGTGGGCGGACTACCTGGGAGAATGTCACGGCAGCCTGTGCCCCTTGCAACCTCAGGAAAGGTGGCAGGACTCCGCTTCAAGCGGGCATGCATCTCCACCGGCGCCCGATCCGGCCCACGACGTGGCAGCTTCAGGAGCATGGCCGCAGGTTTCCGCCCAATTACCTTCACGATAGCTGGCGAGACTACCTTTACTGGGACGTCGAACTGGAAGCGTAGCTCCCCGTTCAATCACCCGCCAAGGATCATCTCTTGCGCCGCGTGGGAGCGTGGAAGTCGGGATCCTTGCCCCGCACCCAGCCGAGGAACTTCGCGATGTCCGGATGCCCGCGTAGCGCGTCCGCCGTCGCATATTTGCGTTCGAGATCCTTGTTGCTGATCGTCGCGTGGATCGTGCGGTGGCAAATCGGGTGCACGGGCACGGTTTCACGCCCCCCGCGACTCTTGGGCACGGCATGGTGCCACTGCACGCGCTCGCCAATCGGTCGCGAGCAAAGGAAACAGGTGAGATCCACGCGCTCCATCAGCGCCTCAGCCAGTGAATCCTTGCAAAATAGCCGATTACGGCAACCCCGATAGCCAAGCAAAGCGCAACAACCGCCCAAAAGGCCCAGGGCTCTTCGGCATAAGGGATCCCTTCGACATTCATGCCCAGGAGGCCCGTTATGAATGTCAGCGGCAGGAAAATCAGCGCCACGATCGAGATAAGAAGCGATCGCGCCTCCATCTGTTCGCCGCGCAGATCGGTGAGCTGCTCGTGGAGCAAAGCCGCACGTTCGCGGACTGCCTCGAGCTCTTCCGTCATCCGCGCGAACCGGTCCGCCGCCTCGCGAATGTGCAGCCGGTCTTCCTCCGCCAGCCAGCTGACCCTCATTTCGGCAAGCGTCAGAAGCGCGTCCCGGTCCGGAGCGACGAAGCGGCGAAAGGCGATCGCTTCGGAGCGGATGTGGGCGATGGTCGAACGAAGCTTGTAGACTTGCCGTGGCTCCAGGCTGCTTTCGCAGTCGTCGAGCGTGTCGCCGAGGTCTGCCACCTGTGGGTCCAGTTGGCCGCTGATCGCGCGCGCGAACGCTGCCACGAGATCGCCCGGGTCGAGGATCTTGGCCGATTCCAGCTGGTTGCGGACTGGGACGGTGGCTGCAAGGGGGCGTCGGGTGACGGAAATCACCTTGCCGTGACGGACCCACATCCGAATCGACACCAGCCGATCCGAACCGGCAGTCTCTGCGGCCGCAGGTCCGCGAATGTTGACGAGCGCGCCGTCTTCGATCTGGTCGCAGCGCGGCCTCGTCTCCGTTGCTACGAGCGCGCTTGCCGCTACCTCGGGTATGTCCTGGCCCTTCAACAGGCCGAGGTCGACATCGTTCGCCCCGTCGATATGGACCCAAATGAAGCCGGGACCGTCGTAGGCGGCCGCTTGTTCACGACCGACCTCGCGAGTCGCGCCGTCACCCACAAGGATCGCGGCGCAGGGCATCTCCTCAGCGAAGGTCGGCGATGAAGGCGCGAACCGCCGGCGCAACATCATCGCGGTCGAGGGCGAGTGCGAGATTGGCCGTGATGAAGCCCGCTTTGTCGCCGCAATCGTAGCGGACGGCATCCACAGTGACCCCGTGAAAGGGCTGCTGCCCGATCACTTCGGCCATCGCGTCGGTCAACTGGATCTCGCCGCCTGCTCCCTTTCTCGGGTTGTCCAGTACCCGCATGATTTCGGGCTGGAGGATGTAGCGGCCGATTACGCCCAAGGTGGACGGAGCTTCCTCCGGCTTCGGCTTCTCGACCAGGCCGGTCACTTCCGTCAGCCTGCCTTCGCTCCGGCCCGGGGTGATGATGCCGTAGCTCGAAGTCTTCTCGCGCGCGACCTCTTCGACGCAAATGATGTTGCCGCCGACCTTCTGGTAAGCGTCGACCATCTGCCTCAGGCACCCAGGCTTGCCATACATGAGGTCGTCGGGGAGGAGAACGGCAAAGGGTTCATCGCCGACGATCTCCCGCGCGCACCAAACCGCGTGGCCAAGCCCGAGCGGCTCCTGCTGGCGAACCGACACTATGGCACCGGGGGTGAATCGGGTGGACTCGAGAGGCTGAAGCGACTTGCCGCGCGCGCGCATCGTGGCTTCGAGTTCGAAAGAAATGTCGAAATGGTCCTCGAGTGCGCCCTTGCCGCGTCCGGTCACAAAGATCATCTGCTCGATGCCGGCTTCCTTGGCTTCTTCGACCGCATACTGGATGAGCGGCTTGTCGACGACGGTCAGCATCTCCTTGGCCATCGCTTTGGTTGCCGGAAGAAAACGGGTGCCGAGGCCAGCAACGGGGAAGACTGCCTTGCGTACAGGTTTCATCTTTTCTCCATCAATGAGGCATGCGCGCCTTCAGGTCGGCGGCAGGTCGAAGCGATCGTCCTCGCGAGCCTCCGAACGGCGGAGCGGCTCGTCAACCCGCTCCGGGCGAGCGATGGGTGGGGGCGTCAGCAGCTCCTCCGTCGTCGGCGCGCGCGAGGCCATGGCGGGAGCGACTGGCATGCTCTCTCCCGGCTTCGGACGCAGCGGCTCGCGGCCGCCGCAGGCGCTAAGGAGGAGGAGGGCAACGACGAATGGGAGCTTGTGCATCGAGTCCGTACCTGATTGCATGTGGCCTTACCGTTGCTTTGCGAAAAAGCGAAGCCTTGTGGGGCAGGCCTAGCCCAATTATCGCGCCGTCTCTGGAGGATGAACATTTGCGGCTGATCCTGGCTCTTGCTTTCGTCCCCGCCTTTGCAGCCTGCGACGCCGAAAAGCCGACCAATGGCGACTCTGGCGGAGCGGCTGCCGTTGAGAGCGGCAAGCCTTCGGAAAAACAGCAGGTGGCCGGCAGGCTCGACCGGTCGCATGCGGGCATCCCTGCGCCCGATGCGGCTTTCCAGGACCCCTCCGGAGACCCGGTTTCGCTCGCGGATTTCAAGGGCAAGCCGCTGCTCGTGAACCTTTGGGCCACCTGGTGCGCGCCTTGCGTTGCCGAAATGCCGACCCTGGACGCGCTCGCCGGGCGCGACCCGGGCATTCAAGTGCTGGCGGTCAGCCAGGACATGAATGGCGAGAACAAGGTCGATGCCTTTTTCGCGGCGCGACAGTTCGAGATGCTGGAACCCTATATCGATCCCGAGCTCACGCTGATGACCCAGCTGAAGGTGGATACACTGCCGACGACAATCCTCTACGACGCACAAGGCCGCGAAGTTTGGCGGATGAGCGGCATGGAGGATTGGCAAGGCCGTCGCGCGGCGGGCCTCATTGCCGAGGCCAGCAAAGGCTAGGTCTGGATTCTAATCTCTAAGGAGTTCGTTGATGCTCGTCTTTGACCGGGTCTGCGCGTCAACCCTTTTCACGATAACTGCGCAGGCAAGCGATGGACCGGAGCCTGTCTTCGAGGGAAGCGAGCCGGGCACGACCACCGAATAAGCCGGCACGCGCCCGATCAGGACTTCGCCGCTCTCCCGATCCACGATCTTCGTGGAGGCGCCGATGAACACGCCCATCGACAGCACAGCGCCCCGCTCCACCACCACGCCCTCGGCAACTTCCGAGCGAGCGCCGATGAAGCAGTCATCTTCGATGATGACTGGGCCCGCCTGGAGCGGCTCGAGCACGCCGCCGATGCCGGTGCCCCCGGAGATGTGGACGTTCTTGCCGATCTGGGCGCAGCTTCCCACCGTTGCCCAAGTGTCCACCATCGTTCCCTCGTCGACATAAGCGCCGATATTGACGAAGCTCGGCATGAGCACAGCGTTGCGCCCGATGAAGGCGCCGCGCCGGACGATCGCGCCCGGTACTGCGCGGAAACCGGCAGCGGCAAAGCGATTCTCCCCCCAGCCGGCGAACTTGGAAGGCACCTTGTCCCACCAGTGCGCTCCGCCCGGCCCGCCGGGGATCGGCTCCATAGGGTTAAGCCGGAAGCTCAAGAGCACTGCCTTCTTCAGCCACTGATTGACGGTCCAGCCGTGTGGGCCCTTTTCGGCCACGCGGGCTTGGCCCGCGTCGAGTGCATCGATGGCCGCTCGTACGGCCTCCCGCACTTCGCCACCAGTGGAGCCGCTGATCGCGTCGCGTTCCTCCCAAGCCCGCTCGATTACCGTCCGCAGCGCCTCGTTCATTCGCCTTCATCCCCCAAAGTTTCGGTGAGCCACGCGCCGATATCGTGCGTGCGGTAATCGATAAAGTCCGGATCGGCGCCGTGATCGCCATGTTCGGAGCCATTGTCGACCCAGACCGTGGTCATGCCGAGCGCCTTTGCGGGCTTGAGGTTGCGCGCCATGTCTTCAACGAAGAGGGCTCGATGTGGATCGATGCCGTGCCGGTCGCACATCGCGGCGTAGGAAGGCGGGTTTGGCTTGGGGACGTAATTCATGGCATGGATATCGTGGAGGCCGTCCCACAGGTTGGCGAGTCCCAGCCTGTCGAGCACGCGCAGGGCATATGCCTCGTCGCCGTTGGTGAAGACGAACTTGCGGCCAGGAAGGCGGTCGATGGCGGCGACTAGCGTCGGATCGGCCGAAATGCGAGCGAGGTCGATGTTGTGGACATAGTCCAGGAAATCATGCGGATCGACGTTGTTGGCAGCCATGAGGCCAGCAAGCGTGGTGCCATGTTCTCGGAAATAGTCTTTCTGCACCCGGCGCGCTTCGTCTGAGTCGCAGCGAAGCAGCCGCTGGATATATTCTCCCATGCGGACGTCTATCAGCGCGAAGAGGTTTGCGGAGGCCGGGTAAAGGCTGTTGTCGAGGTCGAAGATCCAAGAATCGATGTGGCGGAGCGCTTGCTGCATGGTTGCGCTTAACCCCGGCAACGACCTTCAGCAAAATGAAAGCAATGAGCGTCTATGAAATCATAAATAATACAACGAGTTTAAACACTTGGTGAGGGTAATATGATCATGTTGAGCGGCAAACAAGCGCTCGTGCTTTCAGCATGTGTGGTCGCCCTCGCGCTCGGTGGCTGTGGCGGTGGTGGCGGCGGCTCTCGGCCGGAGCCGATCTCGGCTGCTCCGCCTCCGCCTCCGCCTCCGCCTCCCCCGCCGCCTCCGCCGCCGCCATCTCCGCCGCCGCCAGTTTCGCAGAGCAGCACGAACTTCAACGACTCGGAGTATCAGCGATCAAACGGCGCCAACACACACGGGGCGATTTCCGCCTATAATCTCGGTGCAACAGGGCGGGGCGTCACCGTTGCGGTCATCGACAGCGGCATCAACCCCGATCTGGCCGAATTTTCCGGACGCATCCACGTCGCGAGCCAGGACGTCGCAAGGAGCCGCGGCGTCGTTGACAATGAAGGCCATGGCACTGCTGTCTCCGGTACGATCGCAGCCGCCCGAAACGGCTCCGGCCCGATGGGGGTTGCGTTCAACTCAACGATTCTGTCGCTCAACACAGCCAATCCCGACGACTGCACCGAGGGGAAGGGGTGCAAGCACAGCGACTCCGCGATTGCTCAGGCGGTGGACATCGCGCGGGTGAATGGCGCCAAGGTCGTCAACATTTCGCTTGGCGGCGAGGGCGTGGGGTCGGCCGTGCTGACGGCGGTTAGCCGCGCAACCGCTGCCGGAATCGTCGTCGTGATCTCCGCGGGCAATGACGGGAGAAAGGCGGAAGGCGCGAATCCAAGCAGCTTCGCCCTCACCACCGCGGAGCGCGCGGGCAACGGGCTCGTCATCATAGCTGGCTCGGTTGGTGCCCCAATCGGCGGCGACCCAGCGAACGGCGTCGACACCAAGCAGATTTCGGACTTTTCCAATCGGGCGGGTACGGGTGCGCAATATTATCTGAGCGCGCTGGGTTATCGCGTCCGCACCTTCGATCAAACCGGCACCGGCTTTCTTTATTCCGGGACATCCTTCGCCGCTCCCGTGATCAGCGGCGCCGCGGCACTGCTGGCAAGCGCCTTCCCTAATCTTACTGGGGCGCAGATCGTTCGGCTCCTGCTCACAACTGCCGATGAAGCCGGCGAGGCCGGGCGCGATTCGATTTACGGCAACGGCATCCTCAACATCACGCGCGCCTTCCAGCCGCAGGGGCAAACCACCCTGGCCGGAACCGCGACGCCAATATCTACGATGAGCAACGGCCAGGCTTCGGGGCCGATCGGCGACGCCGGCAAGAGCGGTAGCATGGCCGGCGCGATCATCCTCGACGGTTACTCACGCGCTTACGCGCTCGATCTTGCCAAGACGATCGCTCGCGCTCCTCAGGATCGGCCGCTGGGTCAAGCGCTCCACGGCAACTTTCAGACGGCTGGGCTTGCAAGCGGCGCGACCGCCGTGTCGATAACCGTCGATCGCAAGATCTCCGGGCAGCCTCACGTGGGGCTCGCGCAGATTGGCCTTTCGCACGAGGATGCGCGGCAGGCGAAAGTTGTCGCCGGCATCGCCGTCAGCCGTTTGACGCCGGAAACCGCGGTGGCATTCGGATTTTCGGAAAGCGCTCGCTCCCTGCAGCAGCGGCTGTCCGGGCACGGGCAGAACGCTTTTCTGGTCGCGCGCGACCCCTTGGCCCGCTCCGGCTTCCAGGCGGACGATTCAAGCAGCATTGGCGTTCGTCAGAAGATCGGCTCCATGGGCCTTACCGTAACCAGTGAACGCGGCAGGGTCTGGAACCAGGGCTTCGATCGGGAGCTGGAGCAACCGGGCTACAGCATCGGCGCCATCAGTGCGGACCGTAAGCTCGGCCCGGCGACGCTGTCGCTTGGCGCCTCGCGCCTTCAAGAGGATAGTACCGTTCTTGGCGGGCGCTTCAGTTCGGCGCTCTCGAGCGCCGGAGCGACCAGTTACTTCGTCGACAGCACGGCATCTTTCGATCTTGGCAAGGGGTGGGGCGCGTTTGCAAGCTACCGCCGCGGTTGGACCGGCATTGCCGGAACGGGCGGGCTGGTTGAAAATGGCCGCATGTCGAGCGAGGCATGGGCGTTTGATGTTTCCAAGCGGAACGCATTCATGCCGGGTGACAAGTTTGCGCTGAGGATCATGCAGCCCCTGCGGGTGCGCGACGGCGGCTTCAACATGTCCGTTCCGGTTTCTTACGATTATGCGACGCTGAACGTTGGCTATGAAGACCGCTTCTTCAATCTTGCGCCATCGGGCCGCGAGATCGACATTGAAGCTGCCTACAGCCGGCCTTTCCTCGCGGGAGATCTTGGCCTCAACGCCTTTTACCGGAACGAGCCCGGCCACATCGAGGCCATGAAGGCGGATCGCGGCGCCGCAATTCGGTACACACTCGGCTTTTAGGCTTATCCGCGGCATTCCTGCGGATATGCCTTTGGGCTTGCCAAAGGGTGACATTGCGCGTTTGCTGAAGCGTCCGGAGATCCAGATGCTTTCCAAACCGCTCAGTGCGCTGCTCTTCATCGTCAGCCTGTCGACGGCTGCTTTCGCGCAGGCCCCGCGGCCGGCGGCTGCGGCTTCCGCCCGAGCGAGCGAGCTTGCACGCTGGAAAGACCATGCCGGCCGCGTGAACATCATCCGCGACGACTGGGGCATCGCCCATGTTCGCGGCCGCTCCGACGCCGATGCGGTGTTCGGGATGGTTTACACGCAGGCCGAGGACGACTTTAACCGCGTCGAAACGAACTACCTGAATGCGCTGGGCCGGTTG
>JADDQD010000053.1 GCA_016781555.1 Pseudomonadota bacterium
CATTGCTGGCGTCGTGCCCGGCCTGCTGCAGGGCGCGCTGATTGCGGCGTGGGTGGTATTCTACAGTTACAAGCGCGGGTACCCGACTGACAAAGCGAACCTGCCAGGCGATTTTTGGCGGAAGAACCTGCGCGCGCTCCCGGCATTTGCGATACCACTCATTGTGCTCGGCGGTATCTATGGCGGCGTCGCGACAGTGACCGAAGCGGCTGCGCTCTCGGCGGTCGTTGCGATCCTCATCAGCGTATTCGTCTACCGCGAGACTCACCCGCGCCAGCTCCTGTCGGTGCTCGCGGAAGCCATGCGGAACTCAGCCGCAATCATGATCATCATCGCCATGGCCCTGGTGTTTGGCCATTGGATTACTGAATCCGGCATCGCGCCTTGGCTTGTGGCCACGCTCAAGAGCTGGAAGCTCGAGGCATGGCACTTCTTGATCCTCGTCAACATAATCCTTCTTGCTATGGGCATGTTTCTTGAGGTGTTCTCCGTCCTCCTGATCGCCATGCCGGTGATCATTCCGCTTCTGAAGCCGCTGGGCATCGACCCGGTCCACTTTGGGATCGTGGTTACAATCAATATGGAACTCGCGCTGTTGACTCCGCCGGTCGGCATGAACCTGTTTGTGCTCTCGACGATCACGCGGGCGCCGCTTGCAGAAGTCATTCGCGGGACGACGCCCTTCATCCTTCTAATGCTATTGCTGCTGATAGCGGTGACATATATCCCAGAAATTTCGCTGTGGCTGCCGAGGCTCGTGCTCGGGTAGCTCCGAAGAGGCGGTCTATTTATTAGGGAACAGTCCGGCGCCGTGACCATCCGCCACGTCGCCCGTGCGGCTAAGGTTGCCGTTGGGACCGTTTCACGGGTCCTCAACAATCATGTGTCCGTGAGGCCAGAAGTCCGCAAGCGCGTCCTTGAGGCAATCCGGGAGCTCGAGTACCAGCCCGACGCCGTGGCGCAGAGTATGCGCCTGCGGACTACCCGGACCGTCGCCTGCGCGATCCGCGACATCTCGATCGCAGGATTCGGCAGCTTCGTCAAAGCTGCCGAGGAGGTGCTGCGGGATGCTGGATATATCCTACTCCTTACGAACACGGATGAGCAGGCGGAGCGGGAAATCGAGCTCCTGCGTACTTTTGCCAAGCGCCGCGTCGACGGCGTCATCATGACTGTCAGCGACGAGTGTGACGATGAACTGCTCCGAACCGTCCAGGAGATGCGGATCCCACTCGTGCTGATGGACCGCGATATCGCGCTCGGCGCCGATGTGGTCGCAATTGATCACCGCGGCGGCGCGAGGGCCGCGACTGCGCACCTACTCGAGCTCGGCCATCGCTACATCGCCCTTCTGACTGGGCTTCCAGCGATGCGTCCGGCACACGAGCGTATTGCCGGCTTCCAGGAGGCGCACCGCCGCGCAGGTGTGGCCCTGCGGTCCAATTTGGTTCGATCCGGGGGCTTCTCAGCGGAGTTCGGATTCGAGCAACTCACCGCACTACTAGACTCGGACGAGCCGCCCACGGCCGTGATTTCAGGTGGCATGGCCATGCTGCCAGGCGTGCTCCAGGCCATAGCGGCGCGCGGCCTCAAGGTGCCCGAGGACATTTCGGTGATTTCCGGCGGCGACTCAGAACTAGCGGAACTCTTGGTACCCGCCGTCACGGCGGTACGCTGGAACAATGCCGATTGGGGGCGCCACTCGGTGCGCCTACTACTCGACCGTATCGAGCGGCATTACGATGCGGATCCGCGGCGCGTGACTCTGCCGACGGAGCTGGTCCAGCGTGCCTCCTGCGCGCCCCCAAGGGTTACGCCGCGCCCTAGAGCTCCTCTCGCGGCTCGAGTTGCGGATGCGCGCCGTCCCGCAAGTAGTAACGCCGCAAAACGTGGTCTCGTATAAGGGTGCGCTGGACCTTCGCCATGGCATTGCGTGGCAGCTTATCGAGTACCACGTAGGCTCGCGGTCGCTTGTAGCTCGTCATTTCCCGCGCGGCGGCCTGAACTTTGTCGAGCCACTCCTCCGGCCCGCGCTCCACGACTGCAACGATGATTTCTCCCCAATACTCGGACGGTATGCCGACAGCGGCGACCTCACCCGGATACACGGCAGGAGCTAGCACACGCTCGACCTCCTCCGGGGCAACTTTGTAGCCGCCTGTTTTGATCACGTCGGCGGCTCGACCCACGAGGTGCAATCGCCCTCGTGAGTCCATGTAGCCGAGGTCGCCGGTTCCATGGAACTCGCCCGAGTGCATTGGCTCGTACCCTTGGAGCCGCAGATAGCCACTCATCATGTGACGGGCTCGGATGTGCACCTCGCCGAGCTCACCGGTTGGGCAGTCAGTTCCGTCGTCCCTGCGCAGGACGATCTCGACGCCCGATGCAGGCCAGCCGACACATGCATCCGCATCTGCGCCGCCCTCGCGGTACCAAGCATCTGTCTCGCCAGCCTCAAGCACCGTGATAGGATTGAACACTTCGCTCTTGCCATATGTAACCCGCACGATCGGGCCGAAAATCTCGCGCGCACGTGTGTAAAGTGCAGGTGAGAGCACTGCGGTGCCGCAGAAGATTGTCTTGAGCCCCGAATATCGACGCCCACCGGCGGCCGCAATGATCTTGCTCAGAACAGTGGGCGGCGCGAACATCTCGTCGACTTCGCTGCGCTCGATAATGGGGAGGACAATGTCGGGATTAGCTCCGTCCAAGAGGCAAACGGACGCACCGTGGTCGAGATACGCATAAGTCATGAGCGATGCGCCGTGAGAGAAAGGCGTCATCAAGAGCAAACGACCCTCTGGGCGCGGAGTAACGGGGAGGGCGGCGCGGAGAAGCAGGTTCGCGAGCCAACGCTGATTTTGATTGTACACCACGCCTTTTGCGAGCCCTGTCGTACCGGATGTGAAGAGAACCTTGCCCCCCACGTCAAGCGGCACGGATGGGAAGCGACCGGGGTCGAAACTGGCCTCCGGAATGTTCTCTACGCAGTGCACCGTCAGCCGCGACCCACCAAAGAGGTCCGCCTGTGATGCACTGGTGACGATGTGGCGAGCGTTCGACAGAGCGAGGCAGTGCTCCCGATCCGCTTTACTGAGACCCGGGTTGAGAGCCGTCTCCGCCGCGCCTGAGAGCGTCACACCATAGCTCGCCCACACCGCCGACCGGCTATTGCGCAGGAACGTGGCGACGGGCTCCCCCGGTCGCACCCCTGCTGCAAGCAGGCGATCCCCAAGTGCCGCAGCTTTCCGGAATAATTCCGCATACGTGAGCCGGCCTGCCGTGTCCACGACCGCGGTGCGGTCAGCGAAACGGGCTTCAATCACCCCAAATTCGTGCCCCCAATTCAACGCTGTTGCTATCAACCTCGCCTCCTTGGAAACGTTTCATTGACATCGCTGCACTTGCATCGTATGGCACTGTCGTTAAGTCAAGTGAAAGACCTTGCATGCCCAGCACTAAGCCTCTCGCAGGGATCACCGTCGTCGAGATTGGCCACAGCGTCGCTGCTCCCTACGCCGGCCTGATCCTCTCGGAGCTCGGGGCTGATGTGATCAAGGTAGAAAACCCCAAGGGCGGCGATTACGCGCGCGGCTGGGGCCCGCCGTTCTGGAACGGCACCGCGTCGGCCTTTCATGGACTCAACCGCGGCAAGAGCGGCATCACAGTTGACTTCGGCGACCCGGAGCAGGCTGCGCGCCTTAGACGTCTGATCGTAGACCGCGCCGACGCCGTGATACAGAATTTGCGTGCCGGGGTGATGCAGGCTTACGGCCTGGGCGCGGCCGAGCTGACCGCGGAGAAGCCGAGCCTCATCTATTGTGATCTTGGGGCATTCGGCCAAGCCGGTCCGCTCGCATCGAAGCCCGGCTACGATCCGCTCATGCAGGCGTTTGCAGGTATCATGAGCGTGACCGGCGAAGGCGGTGAGCGTCCGCCGATCCGTGTCGGCGTATCTATTATCGATATGGGCGCAGGTATGTGGGCGACCATCGGCATACTCGCGGCACTTTTCGAGCGCGCCCGCACGGGCCTCGGCGGCTCCGTCGCGACCTCGCTCTACGAGACGGCGCTTGCCTGGATGACAGTGCCGCTTGCTGGTTACGCTGCGAACGGTGAAATCAGGCGACCGCACGGTTCTGGTACGGCTGAGATTGCACCCTACCAGTGCTTTCAGACAAGGAATGGCTGGCTGATGATCGCGGCCGGCAATGACAACCTGTACCGCCGCTTGTGCACGACACTCGGCCGTCCTGAGCTGGGCGATGACCCTCGATTCAGGACGAACGGCGACCGGGTAGTGAAGCGCGGGGTGTTGATCCCAATGATTGAGGAGATCACCCAAACCTGGAGCATCGAGGAGCTCATGGCGGCTCTCGACGGTGCCGGGATCCCGAACGCACCCCTGCAAAATGTGGCGCAGGTAAGTGCTCACCCGCAAACCCAGGCAGTCGGGATTCTGCAACAAGGGCCCGAAGGGGCATTGCCGACGGTTGGATTGCCACTTGCCTTCGATAGCCAACGCTCATCTTACGAGCGCGCGGCCCCAGCGCTCGGGGAGCACAATGAGGCGGTCTTTGGAGCCGCAAAGCCGTAAGGGAGAGACATGCGGGAGCAATATGAAACCCTGGCGCTAAGCGAGCCTGCCGCGCAGGTCTTGCAAGTGACGCTGAACCGGCCGTCGGTCGCCAATGCAATGAACACCCGGATGGGCCTCGACCTTCTGGACGTCTTCTCCGATCTTTCGGCTCGGCCGGATGCGTATCGCGCGGTTGTAGTCACGGGTGCGGGCGAGCGTGCCTTCTGCGCTGGAGGTGATCTGAAAGAGCGCCAGGGCATGTCGGACGAGACATGGCAGGCGCAGCACCTCATATTTGAACGTATGATCCGGGCGGTGCTCGAAGCGCCAACGCCCGTGATCGCCGCCGTAAACGGCGCGGCATACGCTGGCGGTTGTGAAATCGCGCTCGGCTGCGACTTCATCTATGCGGCACCTAAAGCGCGCTTCGCGCTCACCGAGGTCACTATCGGCATCATGCCGGGCGCGGGCGGCACGCAGACGCTGCCGCGGGCCGTCGGCCTGCGTCGGGCCAAGGAGATCCTGCTCACCGGCCGCCCGTTCTCCGCCGAGGATGCGCTCAATTGGGGAATGGTAAACCGCTTATGTGAGCCCGGCGCGGTGGTGCAGGATGCGATCGAGACAGCGAGCGTGATCGCCGGGAACGCCCCGATCTCGATTCGGCAGGCCAAACGCTCGATGCACTATGGCGTCAACATGAGCCTCGCGGACGGAATGCTGTTCGAGATTGAGGCGTATAACCGCATGGTCCCGACGGAGGATCGGCTCGAGGGGATCGCGTCATTCAACGAGAAGCGCAAACCGGTATTCAAAGGCCGGTGAGGAGGAAAACCAGATGACCGAGAAGGTAGTCTTGCGCGAGGTTGGAATGCGCGACGGCCTGCAGAGCCTCGCGCCCATCCTCACGACGGAGCAGAAGAATGCCTGGTGCACGGCCGAGTTCGCCGCCGGCGTGCAGGAGATCGAGGTCACGTCATTCGTGCCTGCAAAGCTCCTGCCAATGTTCGCTGATGCCGAGGAAGTGGTGCGGCACGCGCTCAGCCTCGACGGACTGACAGTGAGCGCACTTATCCCGAACCTGCGCGGCGCGGAGCGCGGCGTAGCACTCGGCGTGCACGAGGTCGCCCACGTGCTCTCGGTTAGCGAAGGGCACAACCAGAACAACGTCCGGCGTTCAACGTGGGAGTCGATCCAGGATTTGAAGCGCGTGATCGAGCTGCGCGACGGCCTTGAGCCATCAAAGCGCCCGCGCGTCATCGCGGGACTGGCGACGTGCTTCGGCTGCACCATAGAGGGCCACGTCGACGAGAGGCGCGTGCTCGAGATCTCCCGCGAGGTGCTGGCGCTGAAGCCGGACGCCCTGATGCTCGCCGATACCGTAGGCTACGGAAACCCGGCCGCCATCCGGCGCGTATTTCGCGAGGTGCTGGATATGGCGGGGGAGGTGCGGGTGGGGGCGCATTTCCATAACACGCGCGGGCTCGGGCTTGCGAATGTGCTCGCCGCGCTCGAAGTCGGGGTTCGCAACTTCGACGCGTCGCTCGGCGGCCTCGGAGGCTGCCCGTGGGCGCCGGGAGCGACGGGCAACATCGT
>JADDQD010000024.1 GCA_016781555.1 Pseudomonadota bacterium
AAGGTGCCGCCGTTGATGACGCCGACGCGGTCGGCCATCTCCTCGGCCTCTTCGATATAGTGGGTGGTGAGAATGATCGTGACGCCACTCTCCCTCAATCGCCGTACAAGCGCCCACATGTCGCGCCGGAGTTCCACGTCGACCCCGGCGGTCGGCTCGTCGAGGAACAGGATGTCGGGTTCGTGTGCAAGCGCTTTAGCGATCATGACGCGGCGTTTCATGCCGCCTGAAAGCTCCTTCATGACGGATGTGCGCTTATCCCAAAGCGAGAGGTCCTTCAGAAGCTTTTCGATATAGGAGCTGTTCGGAGAGCGGCCGAAGAGCCCGCGGCTAAAGTTCACGGTTGCCCAAACCGACTCGAAGGCATCGGTATGAAGTTCCTGGGGAACGAGGCCGATCTTGGTGCGCGCGGCCCGATAATCTTGAACGATGTCGTGGCCGTCGACGAGCACGGTGCCGGAAGTGGGCGTCACCAAGCCGCAAATGATGCTGATCAGCGTCGTCTTGCCGGCACCGTTGGGGCCGAGCAGCGCGAAAATCTCGCCTTGGCGGATATCAAGGTCAACCCCCTTCAGCGCCTGGAAACCCGACGCGTAGGTCTTGGTGAGACCGCGGATGGAAATGATCGGTTGCATTCGCCGCTTTACTGGGTCGGGGGAATGGGCGGCTCTTCCTTGCCTTTTTCGAACTGAAGCCCGTGCCGCATCAACATGGGAACATTCGCGAGCGCAAAGACGAAGGTGGCGGGAAGGGCGCCCCAAAGCTTGAAGGCAACCCAGAAGTCAGTGCTCGTCGTGCGCCAGACCGCTTCATTGACGATCGCCATGACTGCGAAAAACAAGATCCAGTTGCGGGTGAGGAGCCGCCAACCCTGCTCGGAAAGACCGGGATAAGCCGACCCAAGCACCATCTGCAGGAGGTTGCGCCGAGTGACGAGGCCGAACAACAGCAGCCCGCCCGCGACCAGATAGTAAATGGTCGGCTTGATCTTGATGAACGTCTCGTTGTGGAGCCAGATGGTGAGCCCCCCAAGCACGAGCACCATGATCCCGGAAAACCAGAGCATTGGCGAGATGTGCCGATACTTCAGTTGCGAAATCAGCATCGCGGCGAGCATGGCGGCCATGAATGCGCCGGTCGCGTAGAAGATCTTGAGCACGCTCGGAACGGGCGCAAACCAGTTCACCACGAAGAAGACGAGCAGCGGCCCGAGGTCGATGGCAAGCTTGACCCCGGGGGAGGCTCGCCTTTGTTCGCTTTCAATCATGCCAAATCCTGCTCCGTGGCCCCGGCGATGGCTTCGCCGGCTTCGACCGGATCAAAGGGGCGAAGGTCGTCCATGCCTTCGCCGACGCCGATCGCGTGGATTGGGAGGCCATATTGCTGGGCCGCGGCAACCAGGACACCGCCGCGCGCGCTGCCGTCGAGCTTGGTCATGACAAGGCCGGTCACACCCGCCACCTCGCGAAACACTTCGATCTGGCTCAAGGCGTTTTGCCCGGTCGTCGCATCGAGCACCAGAACCACGTCATGCGGGGCTGCGGGATTGAGACGGCCGAGGACACGCCTGATCTTGGCAAGTTCGTCCATCAGCACCTTCTTGTTCTGAAGGCGTCCCGCAGTGTCGACGATCAGCACGTCGATTCCTTCCGCGGTCGCTTTCTTGACTCCGTCGAATACGATGGCGGATGGGTCGCCACCCTCGGGACCGGTGATGATAGGCACGCCGATCCGGTCCGCCCATATCCTCAATTGCTCGATAGCCGCGGCTCGAAAAGTATCGCCCGCCGCCAGCAGAACGCCGTAATCCTGCTCGAGAAAGAGGTTGGCGAGCTTGGCAATGGTCGTCGTCTTGCCCGAACCGTTCACGCCCACGACGAGGATCACCTGCGGCCGCGGGAAGGCGCTGATCTCGAGCGGCTGTGCCACGGGCTTCAGGATATTGGCAACTTCGTCGGCAACGATGCGCCGAAGTCCCGCTTCGTCGAGCCCGAGCTCGAACCGTTCGCCTTCCAGCCGCGCCCGTACCCGCGCGGCCGCGGCCGGACCAAGGTCGGATGCAATCAGCGCCTCCTCGATCTCCTCGAGCGTCTGCTCGTCCAGCGCCGACCTCGCGAACAGGCCTGTGAAGTTCTCGCCGAGCCGGTCCGAAGTCTTCTTGAACCCGCCGCGAAGACGGTCGACCCAGGTGTCCTCGTTCAATCCGTCTCTCCGATCAGCGTGTCGCCATCAACGCCGGTTACTCGCACGGGGACGATTGTTCCAACGCTGCCGCCCACAACGCGAACCGGCGCGAAATTCTCTGCGTGGCCGAAACCGCTGTCGCGTTCCACGAGGACCTTCTGCCGGGTGCCTCGAAGACGCTCGAGCCACACCGCTCGCCGACTTGCGCTTGCCTGGCGGAGCCGCTGCGCGCGCTGCTTCGCGACCGTCGGCGCGACCTGCGGCATCCGCGCGGCCGGGGTGCCCTTGCGCGGAGAAAAGGGGAAGATGTGGCCCATCACGATGTCGCACTCTTCAACGAGGCGCAGGCTGTTCTCGGCCATTTCCTCGGTTTCGGTGGGAAAGCCGGCGATCAGGTCTGCACCGATCGCGATTTCGGGACGCTTCTCCTTCAGTCTCCCGACGATCTCCACCGCCTGGCCGCGATTGTGGCGGCGCTTCATGCGTTTCAGAATCATGTCGTCGCCGGCCTGAAAAGACATGTGGAGGTGGGGCATGAAGCGGGGCTCACCCGTGATGATGTCGAACAGCCGCTCGTCGATCTCGATGCTGTCGAGCGAGGAAAGCCGGAGGCGGGGCAAAGCGGGGACGTGCCGGAGGATCCGCTCGATGAGCAGCCCGAGACTGGGGCTGCCCGGAAGATCGGGGCCGTAGCTCGTCACGTCGACGCCGGTCAGAACCACCTCAGCAAAGCCTTGGTCCACCAACGCCTTGACGCGCTCCACCACCAGTCCCGCAGGAACGGAGCGGCTGTTCCCGCGGCCATAAGGGATGATGCAGAAGGTGCAGCGGTGATCGCAGCCATTCTGTACCTCGACAAAGGCCCGCGAACGCTCGGCAAAGCCGGTGACGAGGTGCGGCGCCGTCTCCCGGACCGCCATGATGTCGGAGACGCGAGCGCCCTCTGGCTGCTCGGGAAGGAAGCTATTGGCTGAAAGCTTATCGCCATTGCCGAGCACGAGTGAGACTTCCGGCATTTCGGCGAAGGACTGAGGTTCAATCTGTGCGGCACAGCCGGTTACGATGATGCGTGCCTCGGGGCGCGTGCGTTTTGCCTTGCGGATAGCCTGACGCGTCTGGCGCACGGCTTCGTTGGTCACGGCGCAGCTGTTGACGATCACTAGATCGTCCTGCCTGCCGGCAAGGACGCGCATCGCTTCGCTCTCGGCGGCATTGAGGCGGCAGCCAAAGGTGATGATCTCGGGTCCGCTCACACGAACGCTTCCACGTCGATCGCTCCGCTAAATACGTGGCGCGCAGGCCCGTGCATTCGGATGGAGCTGCCGGGGGTCCAATCGATAGTGAGAGTCCCGCCAGGCAGTCGCACCTCCACCGGTGTCTGCGCGATCCTTTTCCGGATTGCGGCCACTGCCGTCGCGCAGGCGCCGGTGCCGCACGCCTGGGTGAGGCCGGCGCCCCTTTCCCATACGCGCAGCCTGACGGCGCCATCTTCGAGCGAAGCGATGTTGACGTTGATGCGCTGGGGAAACAGTGGGTCACGCTCGATTTCGGGTCCGAGGCGGGCGAGGTCCACCGCTTCTGCGTCCGCCACGAAGAAGATGAGGTGCGGATTGCCCACGTTGACGGCGATGGGGCTCTGCAACTCTTCCCAGCCGACTGGCATTGCGAAAGTATCCATCGGATAGGCGAGTGGGATCTCGTTCCACGCAAAGACCGGCACACCCATGTCGACCTTGGCCTCGTCATTTCCCGCGGAGCCGCTGATAGTGCCGCCCCGGGTTTCTATCCGGGTCTCACCCCCTTCGAGCACCGCAACACACCGCGCTGCATTGCCGCAAGCTTCCACCTCGCTACCGTCGGCGTTGAATATCCTCATCCTGACTTGGGCAGTGCTCGACGGCTCGAGCAAAATAAGCTGATCGCAGCCGATGCCAGTTTTGCGATCCGCGAGCGCACGAGCACGCCCTTCATCCATTTGGAGCGGATCCTGACGAGCGTCAAAGATGACGAAGTCATTTCCGAGGCCGTGCATTTTGTGGAAGCGCCGCATCATATTGCGGGCGATCTAGGTAGTGGCGCTGCTTTAGTCCACCTTCAGGCGCGCCCGCTATGCCGCTCTCCCCGCGGTTCCGTGGGGCTCTGACTACGGCAGCTCGGCAGCAACCCTTTGTCCGCCAGGAGCCGCCGCGCCTCCTCGGCCGGCATCGGCTTGCCATAAAGCCAGCCCTGCCCTTTGTAGCTGCCGATCGAGCGCAGACGGCTTTCGATCGCATGGTCCTCGATCCCCTCGGCCGTTACCGCAAGGTTGAGGCTGTCTGCGAGCCTGGTGATCACATTGACGATCGCCGCGCTCTCCGGGTTCTCGTTTATCGAGGTGACGAAGCTCCGATCGATCTTGATCCGATCGAAAGGAAGCGCACGCAGATGCGCCAGGGACGAATAACCCGTTCCGAAGTCATCAAGGGCGATTCTGATGCCTTGGTTCTTGAGGCTGCCGACGATCGACTGGGCAAGCCCAAGATTTTCGAAGAGCGAGCTTTCGGTGATCTCGATTTCGAGCCGCTCGGCGGGAAAGCCGGTTTCAACGAGCAGCTTCACGACCTTTTGTGCGAGCCATGGGTCCTTCAGCTGAGCCGGCGAAATGTTGACGGACAGCGTCAGCGAAGGGTCCCAACCGCGTGCCTCTTGGAACGCCTGTCGCATGACCGTCATCGACAGGTCGCCGATCAGTGCACATTCTTCGGCTACACCGATAAACTCCACCGGCGAGACAAGACCGAGCTCCGGATGCTGCCAGCGCGCGAGCACTTCAAAGCCGTGGAGCGTGCTGCTGCCGAGATCGATCTGCTGCTCGAAGAACGGCACGATTTCGCCTAAGGGTATGCCGGTGCGGAGCCCAGCCTCGATGCTGTTCCGCTTGCGGAGTTCGCACTCCATGCTGGTGTCGAACCAGATGAAGCGGCCACGACCTGCCTTTTTCGCCGCGTACATGGCGATGTCGGCCCGCCGAAGCAGCGCATCGACGCTTGCGCAGTCGAAATCGGAGCGCGCCACCCCGAGCGAGGCGCTGATATGGGTATGGACCCCTGCAAGGTCGAGTGGTTTCCCAAGCCGCTCAACGATATGGCTGGCGGTGGCCTCAACGATGCCAGGCGCATCGGGATCGAACATGAACGCGGCAGCAAATTCGTCCCCGCCGAGCCGGGCGCTCACCGAATCCCGGGGAAGCGCGCGGGCGATCAGCTCTGCGGTCGTGCGAAGCAGATTGTCGCCAGTGAGATGGCCATGAACGTCATTGACGGTTTTGAACCCATCAAGATCGATGATCATCATCGCTACCGCACGCTGGCGCTTTGCAGCCATAGCCAGCAGATCGTTAACTGCGCCCGTTAGCGAGCGGCGGTTCAGGAACCCGGTGAGCGGATCTGTTGAGGCCAGCGACTGCGCCCGGAGTTCCGCCGCCGTGCGTTCCACCACTTCGCGCTTAACGTCCCGGTAGCGTCGCCATCCGTAAATAGTGAGCGCAACGTTGAGCAGGAACAAACAGACTACGAGGCTGCTGTTGCCGGATGTGAGGCGGACGAGCTGGTCGCGGAGCGCCTCGAAATAGTAATTGCCGATGGACGCGAGCACCAGCAACGCGCTGACGGCCGTTCCGATGATGGTGAAATCATCGTGGGCCGGGCCGCCTCTTTCCGGTTCAGGCCTCGAAAACATGCTCGCCATCGCCGCCGTGGCCCCCCTTGCGATCGGGATAGGGGCGGGCCGTGAACAATGGGTAAATCCTTGCCTTTGCGCATCTCCGTCGCTATGCGCGCACCATCCTGTTCAACGAATGGGGATCGACGAGCGTCCGAGGACGCGCGCTGGCCGGCGAGGTTTCGCCCGCCGGCGTATTTTGCGTT
>JADDQD010000121.1 GCA_016781555.1 Pseudomonadota bacterium
GCTGGCGGGGGAGGGGCAGATCCCTTTGTGACCGTTCCCGGCGACCGGCCGATGATGATGGTCGACCTACTCCGGCATACGTCTGGCCTCACTTACGACTTCCAGCAGCGCAGCAAAGTCGATGCCGCGTATAGGGAACGCGGCATCGTCACTTTGCGAGGCAAGCTCTCGCTCGATGCATTTGTCGAGGCCTTAGGCCAAGTGCCGCTTGAATTTATGCCGGGAACGGCGTGGAATTACTCGGTGGCGACCGACGTGCTGGCGTTGGTGGTGGAGCGTGTCTCGGGAACAAAATATGAGTCGTTCATCGAGCGCCGGATCTTCGGTCCTCTACGGATGGTGGACACTGCCTTTCATGTCCCGGAGCAAAAAAGGGATCGGCTCACCGACGCCTGGATGTTGGATCCCGCACGCGGAACATTGGTTTATGATCGCGGCGCCGACAGTAGCTGGGCGGAGCCACCCACTTTCATTTCCGGAGGCGGCGGTCTGGTCTCCACTTCGGCCGATTATCATCGGTTCTGCCGGATGTTGCTCGGCGGCGGGAGCCTTGAGGGGGTGCGTATCCTCGGTCGCAAGTCGCTCGCGCTTATGACGTCTAACCACCTGCCGGGGAACGCAGATCTGACGCAGCTCAGCCGCTCGATGTTCAGCGAGGCCATTTATTCCGGCCAAGGCTTCGGCCTCGGCTTCGCGGTCAATCTTGACCCCGCCCAGGCAATGACACCCGGCTCAGTCGGCGAATTCTACTGGGGCGGCATATTTTCTACCTACTTCTTCGTAGACCCGGTCGAGCGTGTGTCGGCGGTTTTCATGACCCAGCTCATGCCTTCATCGTCCTATCCGGTCCGCCGCCAGATCAAGACAATGATCTACGCGGCGCTGACATGAGCCGCGGATGGCAGGTGCAGGCTTGGCTGCGCGGTGTTTGCTGACCTTGCGGCGCAGCTGCATCCCCAACAGTGGGAGGCGCGTATCTCGAGCATGACGTCACACGCACAGCAGCACCAGCCTGCGTTCGCAGGGTCTGAAGCAACCCTGGAAACCCTGTTCGAACGGCTCGACGTGCGGCTCGACGCCTTCGCCATGTGCGAAATCGAAAACAGCTGCAGCCTGCGATGTGATCCGGTCGATAGCATCGTGGTGCACTTCGTCCTGCGGGGCGAAGGCTCGATCGACTGCGAGCATGGCAGCTTCCATATCCGTCCGGGAACGATGATCGTGGTTCCCAAGAAGCTCGCCAAGCGGATCAACGGGATGGGTCCTGTGCTGACGGTCATCGAGGCAAACGAAACCTGCCCCCTCGTTGAAGGCATGGTGAAGTTCCGGGCCTGCGAGCAAAAAGCGGACCTGGTTTTAGGTTGCGGCTCCGTCACCGCTGTTGTGGGAGAAGGCTTCGGCCTCTTCGACCACCTCCAGCAACCGCTGGTGGAAGACGCCCGGGGCGAGCTTTTGCCACTGCTGTTCAACGCCATCCTGAGCGAATTGTCGCACCCCGGTCTCGGCACCAAAACCATCGTCGAGTCCATGATGAAACAGATACTGGTTCTGCTGGTTCGGGATCATTTGCAGCGGCGCGGGCTTGCTTCCCCGCTTTACATGCCGCTCAGCAACCCGCAGCTGAGCCGTGCTCTGACGGCCATGATCGAGAGGCCGCAGGAGCGCCACACGCTGGAATCGCTTGCCAGCGCTGCAGGCATGAGCCGCTCTCGGTTCACGCACCATTTCGCGGCTGCCTTCGGCCGGAGCCCAATCGATTTCCTTCAGTTGGTGCGGCTGCGAACCGGGGCGAGGCTGCTGCGCAGCTCGAGTCTTCCGATAAAGGCCGTTGCCGCCGCTGTGGGATATGCCAGCCGGAGCCACTTTTCGCGGGCGTTTCGAAGCGAATTCGGAGTGGATCCGCGAACGTTCCGGGAGACACAGGCCGAGACTGCTCTGTGCTTCGAGGAGCTTGAAGGCGCCTCTGAGGCGACTGAAGGCTGCGCCGCGGGTGACGGGCAGCTCCTTGTGGCCGCACGCAGCGAGCGCGCCTGAAGGGGGCGCTGAAGCTTACGTCGCATCGCTGGCCGCGACAAAATGCGACAATTTCGCTCTTTCGACAGGCCCTCCGCGCTGCTGATAAGAGGCGTAAGCAGCGCGCGGAGCAGATTGCCGGCAATGAGTGAAAATCGGCCCCACCTCTTGATCGTCGATGACGAGAAATCGATCCGGGAGCCGCTCGCCGCATATTTGGCGCGGAACGGCTTTCGCACCACCCAGGCTGAAAACGCGCGGGACGCTCGCGACAAGATCGGCGCCTACGCGATCGATCTCGTGATCCTCGACATCATGATGCCGGGTGAGGATGGCCTGAGCCTCTGTCGGCAAATCCGCGCCACGGGCGACCTGCCGATCATTCTTGTCACCGCCCGGACGGAGGACACCGACCGGATCGTCGGGCTCGAAATGGGTGCAGACGATTATGTGCCGAAGCCGTTCAACCCGCGCGAATTGGTGGCGCGGATCAGGGCCGTGCTCCGGCGGGCGGGCGCCGGAGAGGCTCGGCAGCGTGGGCCGGAGACGGCCACCTATGCCTTCGGTGATTGGCTCCTCAGGGCTGGTGAGCGAACTTTAGTGGATCGTGGAGGCGTCGCTGTGCCGCTTTCCACACGTGAATACAGTCTGTTGCTGGCCCTCGTCACGCGGCCACGCCAGGTTCTTACCCGCGACCAGCTTCTCGACCTTACCCAAGGGCGGGAAGCGGCGGCCTTCGATCGCTCGATCGACAATCAGGTGAGCAGGCTTCGCCGTAAGATCGAGGCGGATCCCAAGGACCCGAGCCTGATCAAGACCGTCTGGGGCGGAGGCTATACGTTGATGGCGGACGTGAGGCGCCTGTGAGGCTGTGGCCGAGAAGCCTTGCAGGGCAGATGGTGCTGCTGATGGCGGTGGCTTTGTTCGTGGCCCAAGCCATCAACTTCGTGCTGATCCTCAGCGAGCGCCAGGCACGGCGGTACAACTTCTCCGTCGGAGGCGCGGTCGCGGCCACCGTTGATGCAGTTGAAGCGGCAAAGTGGGGCCGAGCCTTCCCACCTCCGCGTCCGCGAAATCCGCACCAGTCGGTGCGCCTTACGGAGCAAAGCGTCATCGGCGCTGCCGAAGCGCGTGATCCTGCCGTCGAGGGCCGGCTTGCTTCGGCCATTGCCGATGCCGGATTGGGAACCTTGCCCGTCCGGGCCGCAGCCATGCCGAGCAGCCGTGCCGGCGAGTGGCCGACACAAGGCCGTAAAAGCTCGCGCAAGCAGCGTCCGCCCACGGAGGTGCTGATCCTTTCAGTGCGCATGGCCCAGGGACAATGGCTCAACCTTCGCTGGCCCTTGCCTGGAAGCGACGCGAGGATCGTGTGGCGCGTTCTCCTGCAAACCTTGATCATTTTTGCAGCGCTTCTTCTCCCTGTTATCTGGCTCGGGCGCCAGGCAGCACGACCGCTGCGCAGGCTCGCGGCCGCTGCTGCCAGCTTCGGACCTAAAGGTCCGTCCGAGGCAGTTCCACTGGAAGGCCCGGCCGACGTGCAGCGGCTGATCGCTACGTTCAACGAGATGCGCACGCGCATTCTCGACATGTTGGGCGAGAAGGACAGAATGCTGGGCGCGATAGGGCATGACCTTCGCACTCCGCTGGCATCGCTGAGGCTCCGCGCTGAAAACGTCGAGGATGAGGGGGAACGTGAGCGGATGGTCGCAACCATCGACGAAATGAGCCGTACGTTGGAGGACATCCTGTCCCTGGCGCGGCTCGGCCGTTCCAACGAGCCTGCCGCCAGGGTGGATCTTGCCGCCTTGGTCGACGCGGTGGTGGAGGATCTCCGAGACCTTGGTCACGACGTTTCGTTCGAACCGGCCGAAGCTTTGCCGGTTCCGCTGCGGCCGGTGATGACCACGCGCGCAATCCGCAATCTCATCGACAATGCGGTGAAATATGGCGGGCGTGCGCGCGTGCGCGTCTTCCGCGACGGCGGCGAGGCGGTTGTCGAGGTGGAGGATGAGGGCCCCGGTATCGCCGAGGAGCATCTCGAACGCGTCATGGACGGGTTCCAGCGCTTGGAGGGCTCGCGAAACCGCGAAACCGGCGGCACCGGCATCGGCCTCACCATCGCGCGTTCGATCGTGCGCGAACAGGGCGGCGACATTTGCCTCGAAAATCGCCACACCTGCGGTTTGAAGGCGAGCCTTCGCCTTCCGCTCGGGAGCTAAGATCCGCGCTGATCCGGTCCTGTGCGTTTCGATACAATCTGCGACACTTTTGGGCAGAGCGAACACATTTGTACGACAATTTGCGGGCAGTGCGAGCATGGTTGTCCCGTGAAGGAAGTTTGGTTCTCAAGTGAAAAGATTATCGGCCTTGCTCGTCCCAGGATTGCTCGCAGGCACTATCCATTCGCCCGTCCAGGCGCAGCAGGCGCAAGCACCCGCCCCGGCAGCGGGTCAGCGCGGGGGAGGTTTCCCAGGCGAGGCTCCGGCGGCTAGCCCCGCCGAGCCGTCAGAAGAAGCGGAGCTGGGCGAAGGCGCGGAAATCGTTGTCACGGGGCAGCGTTTGAGGGGCGCGGTGATCGGCGACATCCCCCCCGAAGTCACCTTTGACGCACGCGACGTCCGCTCGTTCGGCGCGGGCAACCTTGCCGAACTGCTCCAGGCCATAGGGCCGCAGACCCGCAGCGGGCGCGGCCGGGAGGATGGTCCGCCGGTCGTGCTGCTCAACGGCCAGCGCATCTCCGGCTTCGCCGAAATCCGCGACATCCCGCCCGAAGCGATTGTTCGCGTGGAGGTGCTGCCGGAGGAAGTTGCGCTTCGCTACGGCTACCGTGCCGATCAGCGGGTGGTGAACTTCGTGCTCCGCCCACGCTTCAACGCGGTGACCGCCGAGGCTGAGGGCGGGTTTGCGACGGAGGGCGGGCGCGGCAGTTACGAAGGTGATCTCAATTACCTCCGCATCGACCCCGCGGGTCGACTGAACTTCGACATCGAATATCAGCACGATGCGCCACTTCTCGAAAGCGAACGTGGGCTGGCCGGAGAGTTCAGCGCGTTCAGAACCTTGCTCCCCGAAAGCGATCGGGTGACGCTCAACGCAACGGTCAATCGGTCGGTGCTCGAGGATGTTTCCGCAACGCTGAACGGGCGCTTCGAATATCAAGACAGCCAGGGTCAGCTTGGCCTCCGCCGCGACGAAGCGCGCCCGCTGTTTCGCGACACGAACCGTCAGAACGCGCATTTGGGCGCTGCCTTCAACGGAGCAATCGCGCCGTGGAACTGGTCGGTCACTGGCAATTACGACCGCAACCGCAATCTCACGCTAACTGACCGCAACTTTCGGGAGATGACAGGGGAGGATCGCGCCTCGTCCGTGAACGAATCCGCAAGCCTCGACACGGTGGCGAACGGCCCGCTGTTTCACGTGCCGGCAGGCCGCGTCAATGCCACCCTGCGATCCGGATTCGACACGCGTCGGCTTCAAGGCGAAACCATTCGCGCCGGGGTGGAGCAATTGCGCAACTTGTCGCGCAATCGCGGAAACTTCCAAGCCAATCTCGACCTTCCGATCGCGAGCCGCCGCAACGACTTCCTCGCTGCGGTCGGCAACCTTTCCGCCAACTTCAACGTCGAGGCGGAGCGGCTGTCGGACTTCGGCACGTTGCGAACGGTCGGCTACGGTCTTAACTGGTCACCAATAGGGCAAGTGAATTTCATCGCGTCTGTGACGGACGAGGACGGCGCGCCTTCGATCCAACAGCTCGGTGATCCGGCCATCCAGACGCCGAACGTCCGCGTGTTCGATTTCGTTCGGGGCGACACGGTGGATGTGACACGGATCGATGGCGGCAACGCTGCGCTCACCGCCGACAACCGCCGCGTTTTCAAGCTCGGCCTCAACATCCGCCCGCTCAGCGAGACCGATCTTTCGCTGACGGCGAACTACACGAGCACCCGCGTCCGTAACCCGATTTCCTCCTTCCCAACTGCCACTCCCGAGATCGAAGCGGCGTTCCCCGAGCGGTTTCTGCGAGAC
>JADDQD010000154.1 GCA_016781555.1 Pseudomonadota bacterium
CGAGTTCCTCGTCCACCCGATGCAGCATCGCGAGACTCCTGAAATTACCTGCGTGGCGCCCGTGAAGGACGAAAGATGGGTGAAAAGCTCGAACGGTGAATCGGAAAAGCGAGTGGTCATCGAGACGTTGGCCCGGCTCGGCCCGATCGACTGGCCAATCGAATTGACCCTCGCCGACCGTGACGTCATGGGTTTCCGAATGCTGCTCGGGCGCGAAGCGATCCGGCGGCGGTTCCTCGTCGATCCCGCGCGATCCTACCGGCTTTCCGGCCGGCGCGGGCAAGAAGCCCAAGCCGTGGTCACCGAATGAAAATCGCTCTCCTTTGCCGTAACCCCCAGCTTTATTCGCACCGCCGTCTAATCGAGGCCGCGAAGACACGCGGGCACGAGATCGACACAGTTAACCATCTCCGCTGCACCATCGACATCGCCTCTCACCGCCCGAAGATCCACTATCACGGCAAGGTGCTGGGTAAATATGATGCGGTGATCCCGCGGATCGGCGCATCGGTCACCTTTTTCGGCGCTGCGGTCGTGCGGCAGTTCGAAATGATGCGGGTTTATTGCGTCAATGAATCGGTTGCGATCTCCCGGTCACGGGACAAGCTCCGCAGTCTTCAGCTCCTTTCCCGCAAGGGGATCGGCCTTCCGGTCACGGTTTTCGCGCACAAGACTTCAAACGCAGACGACATCATTCGCCTGGCCGGCGGCGCCCCGGTCGTGATCAAGCTCCTCGAGGGGACGCAGGGGATCGGCGTCGTACTTGGCGAAACCCCTAAAGCCGCAGCCAGCATCATCGAGGCGTTCGGCGGGGTCAACACGAACATCCTTGTCCAGGAATATGTCGCCGAGGCCAAAGGCGAGGATATCCGCTGCATCGTCATTGGCGACAAGGTCGTCGCCTCGATGATCCGCCGCGGAAAGGAGGGCGACTTTCGCTCCAACCTTCATCGTGGCGGGTCGGCAAAAGCCATCCGCGTGACGCCACAGGAGCGCTCCACCGCCATTGCAGCAGCAAAGGTGATGGGGCTCAACGTGTGCGGTGTGGACATGCTGCGCTCAAACCACGGCCCGGTTGTGATGGAAGTAAATTCCTCGCCGGGGCTCGAGGGGGTGGAGACGGCGACCGGCGTCGATGTTGCCGGCAAGATCATCGAGTTCATCGAGAAGAACGCGCAGCCCGGAAAGACCAAGACACGAGGGATAGGCTAGGTGGCGCGCGGCGCGATCGTAGTCGGTGGACATCAGATCCTTCCCGGCGAGCGGCAACTGGTCGATCTTCCCCTAAGTGCGCTGTCCAACCAGACGCCGATGTCGGTCCCCGTAAGCGTCATCCATGGCAGACGCGAGGGGCCAACCTTGTTCGTCAGCGCGGCCATCCATGGCGATGAACTGACCGGAGTTGCCATCTGCCGTCGGCTGCTCGGCTCCAAGGCGCTCCGCGTCGCCAGGGGAACGCTCCTCATGGTGCCGATCGTCAACGCCTTCGGCTTTATCAGCCACAGCCGCTATCTTCCCGATCGGCGCGACCTCAACCGGAGCTTCCCTGGTACCGCCAGAGGGTCGCTTGCAGCGCAGCTCGCGAACCTATTCTTCACCGAGATCGTCGCCCGGAGCGACTATGGGATCGATCTTCACAGTGCGGCCATTCACCGCTCCAATCTGCCGCAGATCCGGATCGATAGCGACGATGAGAAAGCGTACGAGCTTGGCCGGGCATTCGGCGCGCCGATCATAGTCCACAGCGCGCTGCGCGAAGGATCGTTGCGAGCGGCTGCGCGCGGAAAGGGCGTGCCGGTGATCGTCTACGAGGGCGGCGAGGGGCTCCGGGTAGACGAGCTTTCGGTCAACGTCGGAATGCGGGGCGTGCTGCGCGTGATGGCGCATCTGGGCATGGTGCGCAGAGGGCGCGAGCGGGAGCGGACTGAGCCGGCGCTCGCCACCAGCAGCCGCTGGGTGCGCGCGGAGGAAAGCGGGCTGTTCCGGCCGCTCAAGCAAGCTGGCGACCACGTCCAGGCTGGAGACCGGATTGGTCTGATCGAAGACCCATATGGAGAGCGCGAAACCGAGCTCAAGTCGAGCACCAGCGGTATAATCATCGGGCGTGCCAACATCCCCGCCATAAATCAGGGCGACGCCTTGTTCCACATTGCAAAGGTCGAGAATGCCTCTGAGCTCGGCGAGCGGTATGAAAGCCTGGAACGGAGGCTCGGCGCCGGCCAGATGCTCGACGAGGACGAAATTATTTAGTTGCTGGTCGCGGATGCGGCACGAGCATGAAGGTCAGGTGGCGAAGCTGGAGTCCAGCCGGTGCGCCTTCCGAAGCAAAGCAGGCCAGGCGAGTGCCTCGGCGGCACGCTTCAGGCCCCTCTTGCCCTGCTGCGCAGTGACTTCGGGAGATCCCTGGGGCGGGACGTTGAGACTGCCGGGCCCCGCAGATAAGGCGAGGATTTGAGCCTCGCAGGCGCGCTCAAGAAAGTAGAGCTTGAGGAAAGCCTCACCGACAGTTTCGCCGACCGCAAGTGTGCCGTGGTTGCGAAGCAGCATCGCGCCCTTGACCCCCATATCGGCGACGATGCGGTCGCGCTCGTCGAGATCGACGGCCACCCCTTCATAGTCATGATAAGCAACGTCCTCGCGGATCAGCATCGCCGTTTGCGTCAGCGGCAGCAGTCCCTCGGCATGGGCCGATACCGCTTGGCCGTGGGGCGTGTGGAGATGCATGACGGCGTGCGCGTCGGGGCGCGCCATGTGGACTGCCGAGTGGATGGTGAACCCAGCAGGATTGGTGATGAAAGGGGTGGGTTCCACCGGATGGCCTTCGAGATCGACCTTGATCAGGCTTGATGCCGTGACTTCCTCAAACATCAAATTGTACGGGTTAAGGAGGAAGTGGTGCTCCGGCCCGGGGACGCGCGCAGAAAGGTGCGTGAAGATGATGTCGTCCCAGCCGAAATAAGCAACGAGGCGGTAGGCTGCCGCAAGATCGACGCGGATCTTCCATTCTTGGTCTGAGACCTTTCCCTCGAGCGAGGGGATATCAACCGATCCGAGGGGGGATATGTTCGCCATGCTTTTGGCGATTGCGTCGACGCGGCCCATCTGGGTGCTCCCTGTCTTTGTTCGCTGCTTATAGCCTAGCATCAGCGCCTCGGCCATGCTGCCTGTGTGGGTTTCCCGAACACCTAGCTGAGCTTGTCGGGATGCGCCGCGGCGAAGGCATCGAGCGCGTGCGCCTCCGCTTCTACGCGCAGGAGGGTTGGGAAATCGTCGAGCTCAACGGCGAAGCGACGTGCGTTGAAAAGCTGGGGGACCAGGCAGATGTCGGCGAGAGTGACCGTGTCTGCGAAGAGGAAGCGGCCAGCGCGCGCACGCGCCTGATCTTCGAGCGCGGCAAGGCCTTCGCGCACCCAATGAACATACCAACTGTTCCGCGTCGCCTGATCTGCGCCGAGGGAGCTGCTCAAATACTTGAGCACCCGGAGGTTGTTGAGCGGGTGGATGTCGCAGGCGACGGCAAGGGCGAGCGCAAGGACGTGGGCGCGGTCTGCGGGCTCAGTGGGAATCAGCTTGGGATCGGGCTGGGAGGCATCAAGATAGTCGATGATCGCAAGGCTCTGGGTGATGCGGAGCCCACCCAGCTCTAGCATCGGCACGAAAGCCTGAGGATTGTGCCCGCGATAGTCAGGATCCTGCTGCTTCCCCTGGAGAAGGTCCACCGGCACGCGCTCATAGGCGATGCCCTTGAGGTTAAGCGCGATTCGCACCCGATAGCTCGCCGACGAGCGGAAATAGTCATATAGGATTGGCTTGCTCATGAGGGGCTCCTCCATCAGCCGCTCTTGACCTGGCCTGGCAGTTGCCGGGCGGCCGTCGGCGTAGAGCTTTCACCCTGCGCGCCAAGGATTATCTTCCTGCGTGCGCAAGCTCCTGAGCGGTGGTACGGCGCGCGGGCCATGGACGAATTCTACCGCATCCGCCGCTTGCCGCCCTACGTTTTTGCCGAAGTAAACGCCATGAAGGCTGCCGCGCGCGCACGCGGCGTCGACATCATTGATCTCGGCATGGGCAATCCTGACGGCGCGCCGCCCCCGCATGTCATCGACAAGCTGGCGGAGGTGGCGCGCAATCCCCGCGCGCATGGTTATTCCGCTTCCAAGGGTATCGCCGGGCTGAGAAAGGCGCAGGCTGCCTACTATGTGCGGCGATTTGGGGTCGAACTGGATCCCGATGCCGAGGTGGTTGTCAGCCTGGGTTCTAAGGAGGGGTTGGCCAACCTCGCCCAGGCGATCACGGCACCGGGCGACGTCGTGTTGGCGCCGAACCCGAGCTACCCGATCCATCAGTTCGGCTTCATCATCGCTGGCGCAGCCATTCGATCCATCCCGGCTGCGCCCGGGCCAGATTTTTTCCTCCGGCTTGAATATGCGCTCCGCTACACGGTGCCGAAGCCGACGGTGTTGGTGATCGGATACCCCAGCAACCCCACCGCTTATGTCGCCGACGTCGGCTTTTACGGGAAAGTGGTGGCATTTGCGCGGGAGCATAAGCTCTGGGTCATCAGCGATCTTGCCTATGCGGAGATCTACTTCGGGGAGACACCGACGCCTTCGATCTTGCAGGTTCCCGACGCGAAAGAGGTGGCCATCGAGTTCACGTCCATGTCGAAGACCTATTCGATGGCGGGCTGGAGAATAGGCTTTGCGGTCGGAAACCGAACGCTGATCAACGCTCTGACGCGCGTGAAATCATATCTGGATTACGGCGCTTTCACACCCGTCCAGGCGGCAGCTACGGTAGCATTGAACGGGCCGCAGGACATCGTCGAAGCGAATCGGCAGCTCTACAAGGCGCGGCGGGATTGCCTCGTCCAAAGCTTCGGCCGGGCGGGATGGGAAATTCCCGCACCTGAAGCCAGCATGTTCGCCTGGGCCCCGATCCCCGAGCCGTTCCGCGCTATGGGGTCGATGGAATTCTCCAAGCGCCTCTTGGCGGAAGCGAATGTTGCCGTGGCCCCCGGCGTCGGCTTCGGGGAGGAAGGCGAAGGATTCGTTCGAATCGCGCTTGTCGAAAACGACCAAAGGCTCCGGCAGGCGGCAAGAAACATCAAGAAGTTCCTTGGCTCTGCCGGGTGAATCTGCGCGACCCAAAATAAATTGTCTTGGCAAAGCTTCGGGAAGCTGCCTATCCTTGAGCGAGAAGAGGCATGCGGCGCAAAGCGGCGCATCCTCATGCATCAAGAGTGAGCCTTGTGCTCACGCCAACCTGCCTACCCGGGCAAGGTGGCGGTCCCGGAGGGACGATGCGGCCGAACCGGCAATGAAGCGGGTCTCGCGCAGCAACGTCCTTCCAGCCCGGAGGAAGAGTCTATGCTGCGTATCAATCGCGTGTCAGCAGAATGCGACGCTACGGCGACCCGAAGGGAGGGGACGCCGTTGCGCATGAACCTCGCCCAATCGACGGGCTCTGGGACCATGCTCCTGCGCGACTTCGAGGTCGAGCTTGACGTCGAAGTCGCGGGCAGCACACGCGCAACTTTGTGCGGACGCGAGGGCGCGCCGGTCGTCGTGGTGCTTGGCGGCATTTCCGCGAACCGCTTCGTTGCGCGCTGTGCCGATGGCCGGCCCGGCTGGTGGGCCTCTCTTGTCCGCGAAGGCAGCGGCGTCGATCTCGCCCATTTCCAAGTGCTCGGGCTCGATTTCGCTGCTGATGAAACGGGGCGCACTGCGCCCTCGTCCGCAGAGCAGGCGCGAGTGGTTTGCGCCGCGCTGGATGCGATTGGCGCTGCCAAGGCTCATGCAATTGTTGGCGCGTCTTACGGCGGCATGGTGGCGCTTGCGGTTGCCGAACATCATGCCGACCGCGTGGATCGCGTCGTAGCGGTTTCTGCCGGCGCTTGCCCGCATCCGTTTGCAACCGCGCTTCGCGAGCTTCAGCGGCGGGTGGTGGATCTCGGGATCCGTAACGGCGATGCCGACGAGGCGCTGTCTATCGCACGCGGCATAGCCATGTTGAGCTATCGAACCGCAGAGGAATTCGACCAGCGGTTCAGCGGCGGCATTCCGGGGCAGGACTGCCTCGGAGCGAGCGGAGCGGGGGAATATCTTCGCGCGCGGGGCGAGCAGTTCCGGGCCGTGATGTCGCCGGAGCGTTTTCTCAGCCTCTCTGCTTCGATCGACCGGCACTTCGTCGACCCGGATCGGATCGCCGCGCCGACCCTGATCATAGGCGCCGAGACGGACCAGCTCGTGCCGCCCGCTCAGCTTCGGGCGCTGCATGCAGGGCTAAGAGGCCCCTCCCAGCTTCATCTGCTTCCCTGTCTTTACGGCCACGATATGTTCCTGAAGGAGCCGGAGGCGCTTGCAGCCCTCGTGAAGCCCTTCCTGGAGGAGGATCTTTGACGAGACGAAGCGTCGCAACGGTGGTGGCGTCCGCCGGCGTCGGTTCCGATCCGGCTTACGGGTCACTGACGCCGCCGCTGTGGACGTCGGACACTTACGAATGGGGCGATCCCGAGGAAAAGCCCCGCTACGACTACTCCCGGACCGTGAACCCCAATCGCGATTTGGTCGCGGCAGCCCTGGCCGAACTGGAAGGGGCGGCCGGCGGCGTGCTTACCAACTCCGGCCAATCGGCGGCTCTCCTCGCCTTGCTGCTTGTGCCGCCGGGCGGCCTCGTTGTGGCCCCGCACGATTGCTACGGCGGGACCTACCGGCTGATCGTTGGGCTCGAGGAAAAGCGTCTCGTGCGTGCGCGCTTCGTCGATCAGGCGGATGATGCGGCTTTTGAGCGTGCAATGGACGAGAAGCCGGCGCTCCTGTGGCTCGAGACGCCGAGCAATCCGCTTTTGCGCGTCGTCGACGTGGCACGGCGAGCCGCCCACGCCAAAGCGGCAGGCGCGCTGACCGTTGCAGACAACACCCTTCTAACGCCTTGCCGACAGCGGCCGTTGGCGCTTGGGTGTGACGTCGTCATGCATTCAACCACGAAGGCGTTGAACGGCCATAGCGACCTGTTTGGCGGTGCCCTGCTGGTGGCCGACCCGGAGCTGCTCGAAAAAGCGCATTGGTGGGCGAACGCGGCGGGCCTCAGCGCTTCGGCGCATGACGCGTGGCAAACGCTTCGCGGATTACGCACCTTGCCGCTACGCGTCGACCGGCAGGAGGCCAGTGCGCGCGAAATCGCGGCTTGGCTCTCCGAACGCCCCCAAGTGGCCGCGGTCCACTATCCTGGGCTCGAGAGCGACGCCGGCTACCAGCTCGCGGCGCGTCAACAGGACGGTCCCGGCTTCATGCTGAGCTTCCGCGTGAAAGGCGGCGGAGCGGCGACCAAGGCGTTCCTGAATGAGCTGCAGCTGATCACGCTGGCTTCGTCCCTGGGTGGCTTTTCTACCTTGATTTGCGTTCCCTCCACCATGACTCATCGAGGCATGCCGCCGGAGGCACAGGCGGAGGCTGGCATCGATCCTGGATTGTTGCGGCTCTCCGTCGGCCTTGAAGCACCAGCCGATCTCATCGCCGACATCGAGCGAGGCTTGGCAGCAGCCGCATAAACGTTGCATAACTATGCACGAACACGCATAGCGGCGCCCCTATGATTCGCGCTGCTATTCTTGGTGCCTCCGGCTTTGTCGGGGCTGAGCTGCTCCGGCTTTGCGCGGGCCATCCTGGCCTCAAGCCGGTGCGGCTGTTCGGCGACAGCCAAGCGGGCCTTCCGCTCGAACACGTGCATCCGCACCTGGCGCTTGCCTATCCCGGCGCGAAGATCGACCGCTTCCAACCCGAGCTGCTGGAAGGCATTGATCTTGTATTCGCGGCGCTCCCTCATGGCCATTCGCAGGCAATCGCGCCCGAACTGATCGACCGCGGCATTCCACTGGTCGATCTGGGCGCTGATTTCCGGCTGCGGGAACCGGCGGAATATGAGCGCTGGTACAAGGAGCCGCATCAGGCGCCTGAACTGCTTTCCCGCTTCGTTTACGGGATCCCCGAATTGCACCGCGCCCAAATCGCGGTTTCTAAAACGGTCGCGGCCGCGGGCTGCTACCCGACTTCTGCGATCCTCGCGCTCAGGCCGCTGCTTTCGCTGATAGAGCCCGACACGATCCTGGTCGACGCTGCTTCCGGCGTGACTGGAGCGGGGCGGGCGCTGAAGGACGAGACACACTTCGCCACAGTCGACGAGAATTTCACAGCCTATGGGCTGCTTAGCCACCGCCACACCGCCGAAATGGAGATGGAACTTGGCGGCCGCATTCTCTTCACCCCCCATCTCGCGCCGATGAACCGTGGCATCCTCGCCACCTGCTACGGCGTTGCCGCCCGGGACATGGACCCGGAAGAGCCGCTGGAGGCGCTGCGTGCGGCTTATCGGCACGAACCCTTCGTTCATGTCTCGGAACGCGCGCCCTCAACCAAATGGACTTTGGGCTCGAACGCGGTCCACCTCACGGCTCGCTATGATCCGCGCACGGGCCGTGTGCTTGCTGTGGCGGCCCTGGACAATCTTGTAAAAGGAGCCGCCGGGCAGATGATCCAGTGCGCCAATCTGATGCTTGGCTTCGAAGAGACAGCCGGGCTTTCGCGAGTGGGGGTTTATCCATGAGCGTCACCGCCGCACAGGGATTTGTCGCTTCGGGCTGTCATGCCGGTATCAAGAAGCGACGCTTCGACATGGCGCTTGTCGCCACGGACGACGGGCAGCCTGTCACTGCGGTTGCCGTGTTCACTCAGAACAAGTTTGTCGCACCGCCGGTGGTGGCGAGCCGGCGGCGTCTTGTCGAAAATGGCGGGCGGGCCGCAGCGATCATCATCAACTCGGGCAATGCCAACGCCGGAACCGGAGCGGCAGGCTTGTCGGACGCCGAAGCGATGTGCGCGGCGACCGCCGAGGCGCTTGGGATATCGGGCGCGGATGTTCTGGTGTGCTCGACGGGGATCATCGGCACGGCGCTGCCGATGGACAGGATACTCCCTGCCACTCCGAAGCTCGTGAAGAAGCTGTCAATAGAAGGCGCCGAGGAGGCAGCCAAAGGCATTCTCACGACCGACAGCAAGACGAAGGAGGCGGTCGTGAAGGGCTCCACCTTCACGCTTGGGGGAATGGCCAAGGGTTGCGGCATGATCGCGCCAAAGATGGCGACGATGCTGGCTTTCCTCACCACCGACGCTCAAATTGAGCGGGAGGAGCTTCAAGCGATCCTGAAAGACGCCGTCGACCGCACGTTCAACACCCTCAACGTCGATGGCGCGACTTCCACGAACGACACGGTGATCGTCCTTGCCTCAGGCCGGAGAGGCAAGCCGGACCTTCCAGAGTTCGCTGATGCGGTGCACCGCCTTTGCGAGGATCTGACCTACCAGATGGCAAAGGATGCGGAGGGCATGACGAAGATGGTGGCGCTTCGCGTCACCGGAGCTGCGAGCGACGCCGAAGCACGGATCGCTGCGAAGAACATTGCCGAGAACAACCTCGTTAAATGTTCCTGGTATGGCGGCGATCCCTATTGGGGCCGCCTCCTCGCCGCAGCCGGATCTTCCGGGATCGACTTTGACCCTGATAAATCGAGCGTTGCGTATGGCGGCACGGTTGTAGCGCGCGGCGGGACCAATGCCGACCATGATAGTAAGGCGGTGGCCGCGCACATGGCCAACGAGCGGATCGACATCGAAGTCGCGATGGGGATTGGCAACGGCTCGGCGCAGGTGATCGGGATCGATCTTGGCCCCGGTTACATCAAAGAGAACAGCAAGACGTCATGAGAAACACTCCCGGCGATACGGCGCGCGTCCTCGTTCAGGCGCTCCCCTACATCCAGCGCTTTGCCGGCAAATCTGTCGTCGTGAAGCTCGGCGGGGCCGCCATCGACGCCGAGCTTGATCGTGCGCTGGCGCAGGACGTGCTGCTGCTCCGCAGCGTGGGAGTGCGTTGTGTTCTCGTCCATGGTGGCGGGCCGCAGGTCGATGCATTGATGCGCCGGATGGGCAAGGAACCGGAATTCCGGAACGGCCTGCGCGTCACCGATGAGGAGACGCTGGAGATCGTCCGCATGGTCCTGGTGGGAAAGATCAACCCCGATCTCGTTGGGACGATCAATCGCGAAGCGCTGGAAGATCCGGTGGCGGTGGGTGTCTCGGGGGAGGATGGCGGGCTGTTGACGGCAACGCCGCTCGCATCCGAGCTAGGGTTTGTCGGCGACGTCAGCCATGTGCGCGCTTCGGTGCTCCACCGGCTGCTGGACGAGGGGCTGACGCCGGTCGTCTCGACGATTGGCTCTGACGCGGCGGGTCAGCCGTACAACATAAACGCGGACGAAGCGGCGCGTGCAATCGCGGTTGCAATGGCCGCGGAGAAGATCGTCTACCTGACCGCGGCCCCGGGGCTGCTGGCCGATGTCAGTGATCCTGACTCGTTGATAGCGCGGCTGAGCTCGGGCGAGGTTCGCGAGCGGATCGAACATGCCAGCGTCAGCGCCGGAATGATCCCGAAGCTCCGCGCCTGCGCCGACGCGGTGGACGGCGGCGTCGGAAGCGCCCACATCATCGATGGGCGCGTTCCACACGCGTTGCTCATCGAACTTCTCACTGACGAAGGCATCGGCACAATGGTGCGGCGGGAGGGGAATGCGTGACAAACCTCCTAAGCATCAGCGATCTGTCGCGCGACGGCCTCACGGAAATTCTGACGCTGTCGCAGCGATCCTACATTGGCCGGCCGCTGGACGGCCAAGGCGTCGCGCTTCTGTTCCAGAAGCCAAGCGCGCGAACTCGGAACTCGATGGAAATGGCGGTGGTGCAGCTTGGCGGCCATCCCGTTTACATACAAAAGGAGGAAGTCGGGCTCGGCACGCGCGAGACTGCGGAGGACGTTGCCCGCACCCTTGCCTGTTACCACGCGCTGATTGCCGCGCGCGTCATGAAGCATGATGACCTCGATCGGATGGCGGCGGCGACGGACAAGCCGATGCTCAACATGCTATCCGACACGGACCACCCGCTCCAGGCCTTGGCCGATCTCCTGACGGTGAAGCAGCTGCTCGGCACGTTTCAGGGCGCGCGGATTGCCTACATCGGAGACGCGAACAACGTCTGCCGTTCGCTGGCGCAAGCATGCTCAATGCTCGGCGTCGAGCTCAGGATCGCGAGCCCGGAAGGCTACGGATTGACCCCGCAGGAAGTGGCGTCGCTGTCAGGCGTCGAGCAGACACACGATCCTGTGGAAGCGGTGGCGGGCGCGCGCTTCGTTTATACCGACGTCTGGGTTTCGATGGGCCAGGACGAAGAGACGGCGGCACGGCGGCAGGCTCTCGCACCATTCCAGGTGAATGCGGAGCTGATGTCCCGCGCCGCCGAGGCATGGTTCCTCCATTGCCTCCCGGCGCGCCGCGGTGAGGAAGTCACCGACGAGGTCCTCGCATCGAGCCGGAGCGCAGTTTGGCGGCAGGCGGAGAACAGGATGCACAGCGCGCGCGGCGCGATGGCTTGGATGCTGGGGGTCGGCTGATGACGGAGGCGAGGGTACGGCGCCAGAAAGCGATCGCCGATCTCATCCGCGGCGGGCCGATCGCCAGCCAGGAGGAAGTGACGGAACGCCTTGCCGCCCAAGGTTATGCCGTCACGCAGGCGACCGTGTCGCGTGATCTCGATCAGATCGGCGCCGTCAAAGTAAAGCGCGGTGGCAGCCTGGCTTACGCGCTTCCGGACCAGCTCGGCGACAGCGACTGGGCGGCAGGAAGGCTTCAGCGGATCATCGCCGATTGGGTGCAAACCGTGGAAGCAGCCGGGAATATCCTGGTTCTTCGGACTCCGCCCGGCTCCGCCCACCTGGTCGGCGCAGCAATCGACCAAACGCGGCTGGCGGAGATTGCCGGCACCGTCTCCGGTGACGACACTTTGTTGGTCGTCGTTCGCGACGGCTTTGCCGCGCAAGACGTCAAAGCAAAAATCGATGCGCTGAGGCGCTGACGGAGTGAACATGATCAAGAATCCGCCGAAAAAGGTGGTGCTCGCTTATTCAGGCGGCCTCGACACCTCCATCATCTTGAAGTGGCTCCAAACCGAGTACGGCGCCGAGGTCGTCACATTCACCGCCGACCTGGGCCAAGGCGAGGAGGTCGAGCCCGCGCGCCGCAAGGCCGAGCTGCTTGGCATCAAGCCTCAGAACATCTTCATCGACGATCTTCGGGAGGAATTCGTTCGCGACTTCGTCTTCCCGATGTTCCGCGCGAACACCGTTTATGAGGGCCAGTATCTGCTCGGCACCTCGATAGCACGGCCGCTGATCGCCAAGCGCCAGATCGAGATTGCACGCGCGGTCGGTGCCGATGCCGTTTGCCACGGGGCTACCGGTAAAGGGAACGACCAAGTCCGTTTCGAGCTCGGCTACTATGCGCTGGAGCCCGATATACGCGTGATCGCGCCGTGGCGCGAATGGCAGTATGCCAGCCGGGAGCAGCTCCTTCACTTTGCGGAGCAGCACCAGATCCCGATTTCGAAGGACAAGAAAGGGGAGGCACCGTTTTCGATCGACGCGAACCTTCTCCATTCCTCATCGGAAGGAAAGGTGCTCGAGGACCCTTCGCAAGAAGCGCCCGAATATGTGCATCAGCGCACGATCGCGCCCGAGGAGGCACCCGACACTCCAACCATCATCGAGATTGATTTCGAGCACGGCGACCCGATTGCGATCGATGGCGAGCGTTTGTCACCCGCAGCTTTGCTGACACGTTTGAACGAGCTCGGTCACGATAACGGGATCGGCCGGCTCGATCTGGTCGAGAATCGCTTCGTAGGCATGAAATCGCGCGGCGTTTATGAAACCCCGGGAGGCACGATCCTGCTCGCCGCGCACCGAGCGATCGAGTCCATCACCCTCGACCCGGGCGCCGCCCACCTCAAGGACGAGATGATGCCGCGCTATGCGAGCCTGATCTACAACGGCTTCTGGTTCTCGCCCGAGCGCGAAATGCTGCAGGCGCTGATCGACAAGAGCCAAGAGCATGTGACGGGCCGGGTGCGGCTGAAGCTCTACAAGGGCAACACAATCGTCATCGGCCGTGAAAGCCCGTTTGCGCTCTATGACCAGGATCTCGTCACTTTCGAGGAAGGCAGCGGCTCTTACGACCAGCGCGATGCCGAGGGCTTCATCCGCTTGAACGCGTTGAGGCTGCGGATAGGCGCACGGCGGGCGCGCCGTTGAAGAGGGCTGGCGGACGGGAAGCGCTCTGCGCTTCCGGCTGAATGGAAACCGCCTCGCGCGGAGCGATCAAATGCCCAACGCTTGTTTCGCGCGTGCGATCTGTTCGCGAACGCGCGCTGGCGCAGTCCCGCCATAGCTGGTTCGGCTGCCGACTGAGGCTTCGACGCTGAGGACGTGGTAGACGGAAGCCTCGATACGGGCGTCGATCTCCTGCAACGCGTCGAGCTTCAACTCGGCGAGCCCGACGCCCCGCTCTTCTGCGAGCTTAACGACCCGGCCGGTGACGTGATGCGCCTCCCGGAACGGTAAACCCGCGACGCGGACCAGCCAGTCGGCAAGATCGGTCGCCGTTGAAAAGCCGGCTTCGGCTGCCGCGCACATCCGCTGGAGGTTGAACCGGCTTGTCGCCACCATCCCGGCGAGTGCCTGGACCGAGATGGTCAGGAGGTCGTGTGCCTCGAAGACAGGCGGCTTATCGTCCTGCATGTCCTTGGAATAAGCGAGCGGCAGGCCCTTCAGCGTGATGAGGAGCGACGTCATCGCGCCCGTGATCCGGCCGGAATGGCCGCGAACGAGCTCGGCCGCGTCGGGATTGCGCTTCTGCGGCATGATCGAGGACCCGGTCGAGAATTCATCCGAAAGGCTGACAAAGCCGAATGGCTGGCTTGCCCAGATGATGAGCTCTTCGGCAAGGCGGGAAAGATGGAGCGAACATTGAGTGGCTGCCATCAGGTAATCGAGCGCGAAATCACGGTCCGACACCGCATCCAGCGAGTTGGCGGCTGGTCTGTCGAAGCCGAGCGCGCGAGCCGTTGCTTCCCGATCCAGGGGAAAGCTCGTCCCGGCGAGAGCCGCCGCGCCGAGTGGACTTTCGTTCATTCGCGCTCGAGCGTCGGCGAAGCGCGAGCGATCGCGGCGGATCATTTCGTAATAAGCCAGAAGATGATGTCCAAGCGTCACCGGTTGTGCCGACTGCAGGTGGGTGAAGCCAGGCATGACGCTCCCGGCATGCTCCTCGGCACGGCTAACCAGAACCCGCTGAAACTGCGCGAGCTGCGTGTCGACCTCGTCAATGGCATTTCGGACCCAGAGGCGAAAATCAGTGGCAACCTGATCGTTGCGCGATCGCGCAGTGTGTAGGCGGCCGGCGACCGGCCCGACGAGTTGACCGAGCCGATGCTCCACATGCATGTGTATGTCTTCGAGCGTGGGGTCCTCGGCCACCCCCTCCGTCTCATATTCGGCGGCGATCTGCTGGAGGCCCGACAGGATAGACGCGGCGTCCGCGGCCCCTAAGATCTCCTGGTCCGCAAGCATGGCTACATGCGCTCGCGAAGCCGCGATGTCCTCGCGCCACAGCCTCTTGTCGACGCTGATTGAGGCGTTGATCTCGCGCATCAGAGCCGAAGGGCCTCCCGCAAAGCGTCCGCCCCACATCTGATTGGACATGCCGGTGCCTTTGCTGCTGACTGTTTTCCGCGCCGCCTGATTACCCGCCGTCGCAGCCGCGTCCAGCGGATTCGCGCCGCGTGGCAAGCGCCAAACGAGCGGTCCTGTGGTTCGCCGGCGTCGCGGGCGCTGGCCGTGCGTGGCAGGCTAGACGAACTCGGAGGATCGAGCAGCCTGCGACGCCTTTTAGGCTAGGCTAAAAAGTTTCATCGGCTCATCGTAAATTTCTGTAGATTCAGGGCGTTCTCTTAGAATTGGTCGCGACATGGCCGTTAATGCAGGTTAACAGAGTATCAGGTGCGAAATCAGCTTCCGCACCCGACTTCCCGGGCGGGCACGGCATGACTCCCTGTGTCCAGTGTGCTCGCCCGGGCTTTGGCCGGGCAGGGGCTGAGATCTCACCGCGAGTTTCACAGCGGCGATCGGGGGCTTTTTTCAACGAACCGGAGTAACCGGAGGTGATGGCGGTCGACGACCGTGTGCCAGCGGCTTTTCCGAGGCGGATTGACGTCAATTCGAGCCAAGCCGGCGGGGGCCGGCTCAGGTCGGCAATTGCTGCTTAATCTTTCTCGTGCGACAGTGTTTTTTAAGTGAGCCAAATCATCGGCTCCGCTATATTTTCTGAAGATCGTCGCTGGGGGGCGGCGCAACCAAGCGGGGGGGAGAGCTACCAGGAGCGATAAGTGAACGTTGAAACACCGCGCGATTTCCTCGACCGCCGTCAGCTTTTGAGTGCCCTCAGGAGCTTCAGACGCGGCGACTTTACCGTGCGCCTCCCCGAGGATCTTCCAGGGCTCGACAGCGACATCGCTCGGGTCTTTAACGAAGTCGTCTCTCTTGAAGAGGAGATGGCGAAGGAATTCGATCGCCTGTCGATGGTGGTCGGCAAGGAAGGCAAGATCGGCCAGCGCGGGCGCGTGCGCGGCGCCACCGGCGGCTGGGAAAGCAAGCTTCGCGCGGTCAACGAGCTCATCGAAGACATGGTTCAGCCCACGGCCGAAGTGGCGCGCGTCATTGGTGCGGTGGCGAAGGGCGATCTTTCCCAATCGATGACGGTTGAGATCGACGGTCGGCCGTTGCGCGGTGAGTTTCTGCGCATCGGTAAGGTGGTGAACACCATGGTGGAGCAGCTCGCTTCCTTCGCTTCCGAAGTGACGCGCGTGGCACGCGAAGTCGGCACGGAAGGAAAGCTCGGCGGCCAGGCGACGGTGAAGGGCGTCGCCGGCACCTGGAAGGATCTCACCGATAACGTCAACGCGATGGCGACAAACCTTACGGGGCAGGTGCGCAACATCGCCGAGGTGACCACCGCTGTCGCTTCCGGCGACCTTTCCAAGAAGATCACGGTGGAGGTGAAGGGCGAAATTCTCGAGCTCAAGAACACCATCAACACCATGGTGGACCAGCTGAACTCCTTCGCCTCGGAAGTGACGCGCGTGGCCCGCGAGGTCGGCACCGAAGGCAAGCTAGGCGGCCAGGCACGCGTGGAAGGTGTCGCCGGGACCTGGAAGGATCTCACCGACAACGTGAACCTGATGGCCGACAATCTCACCGGCCAAGTCCGCAACATCGCCGAAGTTACCACCGCGGTCGCGTCAGGCGATCTTTCCAAGAAGATCACCGTCGACGTGAAGGGCGAGATCCTCGAGCTCAAGAACACCATCAACGTCATGGTGGATCAGCTGAACGGCTTCGCATCCGAAGTGACACGCGTGGCCCGTGAAGTGGGCACCGAAGGAAAGCTCGGCGGCCAGGCTCAGGTGCCCGGCGTCGCCGGCACTTGGAAGGACCTTACCGACAACGTCAACCTCATGGCCGACAACCTCACCGGCCAAGTCCGCAACATCGCGGAAGTGACCACTGCGGTGGCCTCGGGCGACCTTTCCAAAAAGATCACCGTTGACGTGAAGGGCGAGATCCTCGAGCTCAAGAACACCATCAACGTCATGGTGGACCAGCTGAACGGCTTCGCCTCCGAAGTGACTCGTGTGGCGCGCGAAGTGGGTACCGAAGGCAAGCTCGGCGGTCAGGCGCAGGTTCCTGGCGTGGCCGGCACGTGGGCCGACCTCACCGACAATGTGAACCTGATGGCTGCCAACCTCACTGGTCAGGTGCGCAACATCGCGGACGTGACCACCGCCGTTGCGAAGGGCGACCTGTCCAAGAAGATTACCGTGGAGGTGAAGGGCGAAATCCTCGAGCTCAAGAACACCATCAACACCATGGTGGACCAGCTGAACGGCTTCGCCTCCGAAGTGACCCGCGTCGCCCGCGAGGTGGGTTCGGAAGGAAAGCTCGGCGGGCAGGCGCAGGTGGAAGGCGTCGCCGGCACCTGGAAGGATCTCACCGACAACGTGAACCTCATGGCCGGCAATCTTACCGGCCAGGTCCGCAACATTGCCGAAGTGACAACCGCCGTTGCGCGCGGCGACTTGTCGAAGAAGATCACCGTGCAGGTGAAAGGCGAGATCCTCGAGCTCAAGAAC
>JADDQD010000001.1 GCA_016781555.1 Pseudomonadota bacterium
CCAGCAGCGAGGCGCTCGCGAAGGGCAGCGAGGATGATGCTTTTCATCAAGCCAAGCTCATCACGGCGCGGTTTTTCGGGGAGCGGATCATGCCGGAAACCAATGCGCTACGGCGGAAGATCGAGGCCGGCGCCGAAAGCCTGATGGCGCTTCCCGCAGAGGCTTTCTGAAAGCCTCTGCTTTAGAGTGCTTTCTGGGCCTGATCGGCTGGGGTGGAAGCGCGATGCGCTTCCGCCGAAGGCATGAATCAGGCCCTTTTCCAAGGTAACGTCAGGTGGAATCACCTGACGGTTCGGAAAGCACGGCGATCAAGATAAATTAGACGCGTTCGTGGTTCAGCATGAATCGGGAACGAGTCTACAGGGCGCCGCGGACCCAGCTCATTAATGCCTGGAGCGGCATTGCGCCCGCCGTCCGGGCCACCTCACGTCCTTTGTGAAACAGGATGAGGCTAGGAATACCGCGAATGGAAAAGCGAGCCGCGATCCCGGGCTCGCCTTCGGTGTCCAGTTTTCCAAGCCGCATTTGTGGCTCCAGCTGCCGCGCCGCCGCCTCAAACACCGGCGCCATTTGTCGGCAGGGTCCGCACCAGGCGGCCCAGAAATCGACCAGCAGGGGAAGGTCGCTCGTGCCCGCGTGGCGGTCGAAATTGGCCGTGGTGAGTTCAACCGGCTTGCCTGGGAAAAGGACCGCGCGGCACCGGCCGCACGTCCCTTGGCCAAGCCGCACCTTCGGCACCCGGTTAGGACTCGCGCAGGCGGGGCAGGCGACGATAAGCGGATCGGGAAGGGCACTGCTCACGCGTCTTCAAAGCAGAGGCCGGTATCGGGTTCCAAGGCGCCGGCAGCCGCTTCTTTGCAGTGGAGAAGTCCCGCGGCTACAAGCCTGGTGATGCGCGTGGAGATCATCGCCGCCCCCTTTCACGCCGGGGAAGAAAATGTGCGGGTCGGGGCTGGGCCGCACCGCCTTCTGGCCGACGGCATCGAGGATGCTCTTCGGGCGGCGGAGTTGAGCACCGAAATTCGGCTCATCGAGCCTGTCCACGGATGCGAGGGCGAGATCGGCCGCACATTCGAACTGAAGCGCCAGGTTGCGGCGGCGGTCGCTGAGACGCGCGCATCGGGTGCGTTCCCGCTGGTCCTGGCCGGAAACTGCAACACCAGCGTCGGCGTTGCGGCTGGCGTTCGGGACCCGGAAGCGGGGCTTGTCTGGTTCGACGCGCATCCAGACTTCGATACTCCAAACGAGCACCAAAGCGGCTACTTCGACTCGATGGGCGTCGCGACGCTCACCGGCCGGTGCTGGCAAGCGCTCGCGCACTCGATTCCGGGTTTCCGCCCGCTGCCGGCTCAGCAGATCTTGTATTGCGGCATCCGCGATTTCGAACCCGGTCAGCTCGACAGGGTCGAGGCAGCCGGTATTGCCGCGGTGCTCGGTTCAAGGACGGAGCAAGTCGACTTCCCCGGTAAGCTTCTGAGTGCGCTCCGATGTTTCCCCTGCCGACGCGCCATGATCCACCTCGATGCCGATTGCCTTGATCCCAGCGTCGGAACCGCGAACGAATATGCTGCACCGGGTGGACTGACGAGCCCGCAGCTTACCCAATGCATCGAGGCCCTGTGTAAAGAGCTCGTCCCGCTGTCGCTGACGATCGCGTCCTTCCATCCGGGCCTGCAAGGATCGGAGCGGATCAGCGCCTCCCTTATATCGGCGGCGGTGATCGTGGCCGTCGCGGCTGCAGCCCGAACGGGCTCTGCCCAGTCCGGCAGCTAAGCAGAAAGGTCAGGCGCTTCTGCCGAAAGCACGATACCTATCGGCCTCAGGCCGCTGTCTCGAGCTGGGTGAAGCGCACCGAGATCACCTCAGTCGTTTCGATGGTGCCGAACGGGGTTTTCCGGACGACGCTCAAGTGCTGAACGTCTTTGCCGCCAAGTGGAATTACCATGCGGCCGCCCGGACGAAGCTGCTCGATCAGCGGCTGGGGCGGCTCCTTTGCAGCGGCGGTCACAAGGACCCGGTCGAACGGGGCATGGTCCGGCCAGCCGCGGGAGCCGTCGCCGACTCTCACCGAAACACCCGAATAGCCCATGGTCATCAGGCGGAGGGTTGCCTCGCTGGCGAATTCCTCGACAACCTCCACACTCCACACGCGAGCCCCGAGTTCCGCAAGAATCGCTGCCTGGTAGCCAAAGCCGGTGCCAACCTCGAGCACCTTCTGCTCCGGCTGCGGGTCGAGTAATTCGAGCATCAGGCCGCCAATGAACGGCTGCGAAACGGTCTTGTCGAAACCGATCGGCAGCGGCGTGTCGTGGTAAGCGACGCTTGCGAGCTGCGCAGGGACGAAGAGGTGGCGAGGCACTTCGAGCATTGCCGATCGAAGCGGCTCGCTCAGCCGGTCCTTGCCCAGTTCATCGCTTGCAAGGTCAAAGTGCATGTCGATCACTTCAACCATGTGGCGGCGCAGGATCGCGAGATGCCTCTCATTCATCGGCTTCATCGCGTTGTCCTTCGCCCCTCAGAGATCGATAAGGGCATAGGGCCGCCCCTCGACATCCTGCACCACAAACTGCGCGCAATTGTACACCGGAACACCCCGCGGGGTCTCGCCGCGAAAGGCGCCGCGATGGGCATGACCGTGCACCACCGCCTTAACATTGTCGAAGCGATCCACCGCTTCGGCGAGACGCGATGAGCCCAGAAAGGGAAAGATCTCCAGCGGTTCGCCTTCGACCGTTGCGGCAACCGGCGCATAGTGCAGCACCGCCACCGTGCGCTCCGTCCGGAGCGAGCGGAGCTGATGCTCAAGTTTGCGGGCTTCGTTCATCGACTCATCGACAAACGTCTTTATCGCGGGCTCTCCGAAAGCTTCGAGCTCGCGCCGTCCAAAGCCGCCGATGAACCCCTTCACTCCGGCAAAGCCGACTCCGTGGATCACGGTCGCCTCGTGGTCCAGCATGGTTACGCCCGCTTGCCGCATGATCTCGACCACAATTTCCGGTTGGCCGGCTTCATAATCGTGGTTGCCGAGCACCCCCACTGCGGGAATGCTGCAGGCGCGAAGGTCCTCCGCGAGGATTTCGGCCTCACCGGTCGTGCCGAAATTGGTCAGATCGCCGCAAAGCACAAGCACCTGCGCCTTGTCCGATATTTCGGCGAAGAGGTCCCCATAGCGACGCTCGCTCGTCTCGCTGACATGAAGGTCGCCGATTGCGGCCACCCTCAAACTTCCATGGGGAGCCTCAGTGCGCAGGTCGCTCATGCTTCTCGTTTACTCCCTTGCCTACGACATCCGCGAACCCCCACTCGCTCACGTCGATCACGAAATCGGTGGGGCTGAGAAGCCGACCGCGGCAAATCTTGACGCCCGAAGGGGGCATGTCGGCTTGGGCCTTCACGCGTTCGATCAGCTCGTCGAAAACCGAACGTGGAACGAGATCCCGCTCCGTCGGATAGATGAAGCGGAAATTGAGGATGTTGATGAGGAGCACTTCCCAATAGAGCTCCATCGACGAGAGCAGCCACTGCCAATCGATCTCTTCGTGCTTTTTGAGCAGCGTGTGCGCCACGTCGGCGCCATCGTAGCGGTAGCGCGTCTGGAGAAAGAGTTTTGATAGGATGAATTGAGTCGGCGGCGTGATGCGGACGGTCGTCCCATAGACTTCCGCCTCATAAACATCGCGGAACCAGTGGTCGGTGATCGGGATGCTTGCGGACGATATGTTGAAGATGACATCGAAGAAATTATCACCCTGCCAGACCTTTCCGATCCATCGTTCATCCTCAACCTCGATTTCATAGCCGTTGGACTTGAAGAAGGAGAGGATCTTGGGCGCGTCGCTCGGCCTGCAGAAGACGTCCAGATCCTTGGTTGGGCGCACGATCCCGGTGAAGCAGGAGAGCGCGTAGGTTCCCGACAGCAGGAAAGGGATGCCGCTTTCATGGAGAAGGCGAAGGCTTTCGACATAAAAGTCGACCGCTTCGGGTGGAGGCTCGAAGGCCGAGGCATCAAGGATCTGGAGGTCGCTCATAGAGGAAGGGAGAACGGCGCTTGTGGTTAAGCGTTCCGATCCTCCGAGGGCGGGTGTCGGAACTCAGCGCTTTTCGGCTCGCTCGAGGGGAAGATGAACTAGTAATCGGATTGGCCGGCCGGCAAGTCCCGTCCGGCCGGGGCTGATCCGCTGCGCAGTCTTCGCCCTTCTTCGGGCAATGGCAGACGCGAGCGAGCTCAGCTTTTCCAGAAGGATCGCTGTCAAAGCGAGGCCCGTGCCAATGGCAAGGAGCGGTGGCGCGGTCTCCGGAAAGCCTGCGAGCGAATGCTCGAGCCCGCTCTTCCAAACCACACGGTATCGAGGAGGCACGCGCTCCCAGCTTCCGTTGGTGGCGACGAGATCATGGCCGCACCGCCCGCAACGGCTGAACTGAATGCCGCGGTTCCAAATTCCGGGTATCACAGGGCGGTGGACGCGTAGCGCGCAAAGGGCGTTCATTTGGGTCCTTTCGAGTTTTCGCTTCCAGAGGACTGATCGAGCTGGAAAGAGGCGATCTCGCGCAAATCTGCGTCGCCCTGTTCCAAGGCACCAACGGGACTCCAGATCTCGAACGTGGCGCCCGTGCCGATGAACAGCGCCTGCCGCTCGATTTGAGCCTTACGGCGCAGGATAAGCGGAATAGTGATTCGCCCGGAGAGGCTGTAAGCGACGTCTTCCTGAGCCCCAAACATGCGGTGCGCGCGGGCGTAATGCGCCTGCGGCTCTCCGCCTGCAGCTTCTTCCCGCAAGCGCCTTCGCTCAAGCTCCTCGATCAGCACAGGCGCATATGCGCGGCCACAGCCACTGAGGCACGGGTAGATTTCGTGAGGGCCGATCAGAACCCTTTGTACGTCGGAGCACCGATCGATCTGATGCCGAACAAGAGGCGGCAAGAACAGCCGCCCTTGTGTGTCTACGGCAACAAGTGCGCTTCCATTGAACAGATAGTCAGCTTGCAACCGCCTACTTCCCCCGCAGTAGAACGCCTTTTGCCGGCGTGATCTACTTCAGGTAAAAGTATCAGCAATATAAATGCTTGCACGCCGGGAATAATGCTTTCGTATTTTTACCTTTCGCCCGTTACGTGGCAGCTCGCGGCCGGTGCATTGTCGCGAGCGGGCGGGTCCGTAATTTTCCTAGGTTGTGAATCATTCGTTTGCCGGAGATAGTCGGTTTTGGAGCCCTGTGTTTGGTTCCGGCGTGGTGGGAGCGTGCTTTATGTCGCACCAACGAACGGTGTATCTGATCGACGACGATCCGCAGGATCGTCATTCCCTGGCATTCCAGCTGGGCAATTTCGGCATCGAAGCCTGGCCGTTTGCGAGCGGAACCGACTTCTTGTCCAGTCTCGCCCATTTGCGGCCCGAATGCATCATTCTTTCGATGGAGGTCCCGCAGCAGGGCGGGCACCAGCTGATGGGAGAGCTCCTTCGGCGCAACGTGGAGTGGCCGGTCATCGCGCTCAGCCGCTCAGCCGAGCTACGCGCGGCTGTTGAAGCGATGAAGCTCGGCGCGATCGACTTTCTTGCAAAGCCAGTGGACATAGAGGCGTTGCTGAGCGCTCTCGGCCAAGCATCGATCATGCTCGATAATGCGCTGCGCGCAAGCGAGACCCGCCGGGTGGCGGAGGAACGTGTCGGATGCCTCACCGCAAGGGAGCTCGACATCTCGCTGGCTTTGGTTTGCGGCCAAGCGAACAAAGTGGTTGCGCACCAGTTCGGCATCAGCGTGCGCACCGTTGAAGCGCATCGAGCCAATATCATGATGAAGCTTGGTGTCAGAAGCCTGCCCGAGCTGGTGCTGCTTGTCACCCAGGCTGGGCATAGTCTTTCCCAGCCGGCGCCTCGGCCATCGCATTCGTCGTTGCCGCGGCGGCCGCTGTTGGGCGGCGGATCAGTTGCGCCGTTTTCCGCGACGCGGACTGCGTTCCGCCGGACAGCTTCGGGCGCGGCTCTATGATCTAAACGGCCAGGGCCTGATCGGCTGAGGCGGAAGCGCTATGCGCTTCCACCGAAGGCGTGAATCAGGCCCTTTCCTACGGTGGTCAAAGGCCTGTTTTTGGTGATCGGCCCTGGCGCTGCGCGCGCCTTTACCGAGTAAGTGCACGCGGGAGCGACGCC
>JADDQD010000075.1 GCA_016781555.1 Pseudomonadota bacterium
AATAGCGCGATTGCCTGCGGGAGAGAGGCTTGGTCTTCGGGAGCAGCCGAGAAGAACGAGGCGACGGCGCCGCCGTTGAGCGAAATCACTGCGGCAATGAGCGTCGTTGGCACGAGCGCAATCAAGAGAGCGAACTTCACGGCCGCGTGCGCCTCCTCCTCATTGTCGGCCGTCGGCACGACCCGCTGGAGCGCGGCGGTCATGGCAAGGTCGGCAACGTTGGATAGGAGGTTCACGACGCCCCAGAGCACGACGTAAAGCCCGTAGGATGCGAGGCCGAATAGCCAAGTGAAGAGGGGCTGGGCGACCGCCTCGATCACCGCGCCAGCGCGTGCCAGGCCGGCAAGGCCGGCGCCGCGGGCCACGTCCCCCCGCGTGACTGTGCTCATTTCGCAGTCCGCCGGGGCAAAGGCAGGTTGATCCGGTGTTCAGCCGCTCCCGGCGCTTCGCTTTCCTCCGTCACTCCTCGGTCCGGATAAGAACCGTCTCCCCGATCAGGAGAAAGAGGAAGAATGGCGCCCAAGCGGCGAGGAGCGGCGGATAGGCGCCCAGATTGCCCATCGCGAGCGCGAAATTGTCGGCAACGAAATAGGCGAAGCCCAAGGCCATGCCGAGCACCGCGCGCAGGAACAGGCGGCCGGTCCGGGCGAGGCCGAACGCGGCCACGCCAGCCAGTAGCGGCATCAGGACCGCGGAAAGCGGGCCTGATATCTTGTGCCAAAGCCCCGCCTCCAGCGGATTGGTTGCCCGGCCGGCAACCTTCATCTGGTGGATCGAGTCTCGGAGCGTCGGTAGGTCCTGCTCGTTGGGATCCACCTTGGCCAGGGTGAACTGGGTTGGATCGACGCCTCTGGCCGCGAGGAGCGAGGGAAGCTGCTCTGCGCGCGTGGTGCGAAGATCGAAGCGCCTGACGTTTTCCAGCAGCCAGCCCTCACCCTGGGGTCGCGCGCGATCTGCAGTGATCAGCGTCTGAAGCGTTCCGCCGGCGCGGTCGTACAGGCGAACCTGGCGCAGCCGCGTGCCTTGTCCCCGCCCGCTGACAATGGCGGCAAAGATGAGATCGTCGCCGCTGCGCACCCAGACATTGTTGTGAATGCCGCTTTCACGTGGGATGGGTCCGTAATCCACCGCCTCCCAGGCGCGCAGCGTGGCCGTGGCGCGTGTCACCACCCGCTCCTGAAAGATGAAGGTGCCGCCAGCAATGACGAGGCTCGCAAGCATCAAAGGTGCAACAATCTGGTGCGCCGAAATCCCGGCAGCCTTCATGGAGATGATCTCGCTGTTCTGGTTGAGGGCCGCGAGCGTGATCAGTGTGCCGAGCAACACCGAGAAGGGCAGGAAACGGGCGACGAGTTGCGGGATACGGAGCGAAACATATTGCCACAATTGGGCGTCGCCATTTCCCGGGTAGCGAAGGATCTTGCCGGATTCGCCCAGGAGGTCGAGCGTCATCAAGATTGTCACCAAAGCTGCAAGCACGGCAAGGCTGCGCAGGACGAACAGCTTCGCCATATAAAAAGCGATCCGCTTCGACGGAAAGAACTGGACGTTCAGCATCAGGCTGGTTTGGCCTCGCGGCGCCGGCTGAACCGGGCCAGGCCCAGGAGCCGGGTGATTGCCTTTCCGCTTTTCGAAAACACGCGTTCCAGCGCGCCAATCGGCTGGCCGCCGGGCTTGTGGGCCAGCGTCCAGTACATCCAGCCGATTAGTGCCGAGAAGAGCGCGAACGGGCCCCAGAGCGCAAGCACCGGATCGAGCCGGTCCTGCGCCGCCATCTGTTCGGCATATTGGTTGATTTTGTGGTAGGTGACCACCATCACGATGGAAAGAAAGATACCAAGTCCCGAGGTGCTTCGCTTGGGCGGCACCGCAAGCGCGACCGCCATCAGCGGCAGCAAAAGCATCATTGCAACCTCGACCATTCGGAAATGAAAGTTGGCGCGGACCGAATCCCGGAGCTTTTCCGGAACCTGCTCGGAGCCGCCGATCCGCACGAGCTCGGGGAGGGTGAACTCGTCATTGCCGTCGCCGCGACCTCGGAAATTCTCAATCCGCGGCAGATCGATCGGGATGTCGTGGCTTTCGAAGCTTAAAACGCGCGGGACCCGGTAATTGGGCGCGTCATGCACAAGCCGCCCGCGGTTCAAGCGAAGGATGATGGTGTCGGGGTCGTCGGTGGCGAGGAAGGAGCCGAGCTCGGCGGTAGCAGCAAGGGAGCGTCCTTGCTTGGTTTCGGCCCGGATGAAGACCTCGTGCAAGTGACGGCCCTCATCATCGCTGCGCTCCACGCGCAGCGTGATGCGACGGCCAAGATTGTTGAACTCGCCGACCTTGATGGACGCGCCGAGCGCACCCGAGCGGAGCTCGAAGCGCAGGCCCTCGTAGGCGTAGCGGGCATAAGGCTGGACGAACCCGACAATGGCGAGGTTAATAAGCGCAAGCGCGATTGCGTACATATAAGGCACACGCAGCAGCCGGCCGTAGCCCAGGCCCACCGCTCTCAAGCTGTCGAGTTCCGACGTCAGCGCCAGCTTGCGGAAGGCCAGCAATATTCCAAGCATCAGACCGATCGGGATCCCGAGCGAGAGATATTCGGGGATGAGGTTGGCGAGCATCTGCCAGACCACATTGACGGGGCCGCCCTCGCTCACCACAAAATCGAACAAGCGCAGCATCTTCTCCAGCAGGAGCAGCATCGCGGCGAGCGTAAGGGTCGCGATCAACGGCACAAAGACGAGCCTCGCCAGATAACGATCAATTCGGGTGGCGATGCTCAACTTTTAGACGTCCCATGAACATAATTTGGCCGCAACAATAATCGATGTGGTGGGCGTGGGGGCTTGAGACAACCGAACCGTGCCCGATGCGGGCTTGCCTATAGCTTCCAGGAGTTGAGTGGTCATGTTGAAACTGATGTCTTCGATCGCGGCGGCCGTGCTGGCGCTCGTCGCTTTCCCGGCGTCGGCCGAGGCTGCGCTTGGGCCCGATGCGGCAGCCTGCCGTCCAGGATCCAATCAGTCGGCAGTGCTTGTCAGCGTTTCCGGCTTCAAGAGCAGGGCGGGACGCGTGCGCGTCCAGATCTACAATGCGTCGAACTTCCTCATGAAGGGAAAGCGGGTTCGCAGGGTTGACTTGCCGGTAAGTGCCACCTCGATGCCGATCTGTGTCGCGGTGCCAGGGCCGGGCACCTATGCGGTTGCGGTCCGGCACGACGCGGATGGCGACAACCAGAAGGGCGATTGGGGCGACGGCGGGGGCTTCTCGCGGAACCCCAAAATCACGCTTCTTGATCTCAAGCCAAGCTTTTCGGAGGTGGCCGTACCGGTCGGCCGCGGACCGCGGGCGGTGCAGGTCGTGCTGAACTATAGGCATGGGCTCTCGATCCGGCCGGTTCGCAGCTGATCGATGGCACGGGTCGCGCTCCTCTCGAATCCGCGATCGACCGGAAACAGGTCACTGCTTCCGAGGGTGAGGAGCTTTTGCGCCGAGCACCCGGACATTTTCCATTATGAGGTGGAGCATGCCGATCAGATCGGCACCGCCCTCAGGACGATAGCACGGGTGAAGCCGAAGGTGCTCGTCATCAATGGCGGCGACGGCACGGTTCAAGCGGCACTCACCGAGCTTTACCGCGGGGGGCATTTCGAGGGCGACGTGCCGCCGGTGGCGGTGCTTCCAAACGGGAAGACCAATCTCATCGCGCTCGACCTCGGCGCCCATGGCGATCCGATCGAGGCGCTCGAGCGTGTGCTTGAGCTCGCGCGCACCGACATGATGTCCCACATCGTGTCACGCGAGCTCATCCAGCTGAGCGGCGGCACGCCGGGAGGCAAGCCGGTTCTGGGGATGTTCCTGGGCGGTGCGGGCCTTGCGGACGTCATCCTCTACTGCCGCCACAAGATCTACCCACTCGGCCTTCCCAATGGCATCAGCCACGTACTGGCGGCCATTGCTTTGATATTGTCGATCGTGCTCGGCATCCGCGCGGCATTCCTTCCGCCGCGTCCAAGTCCGGTGAAGGTATCGTTCAGGAAGCAGGGGCACTTGCAGGGACGTTTTGCGCTGCTGATTGTCACCACTCTGGAGCGGCTTCTGCTCGGTAGCCATTTGCACGGCTCCGCGCAGCACGCGGGAGCCTTGAAGATGATGGTGGTAGAACGCCGGCCCACGGCGCTTTGGCACGCATTGCTCGACACCTTGCGCGGGCGGCTCAGCAGCAGCCGCGATGGCGTGCATTTCGAGCGCGGCGACGAGATCCGCATCGAGGGCGACCATTCAAGTGTCATCCTAGATGGCGAGCTGTTCGAAGCCGATCACGGCCGGCCGATTATCCTGAAGCCCACAGCGCCGGTGCCGTTCCTCCGCCTCGTGGCGTGAGCGCGGTTCGGGAGCTGGTCGCGGCCGAGCTTTCTGAGCCGGTCGATCCGCGCGTGGCCGCCATGGCGGCGGCGATTGCTGCGCAATACGAAACTGCCGCGCGCGCCGTGCTCTTCTATGGCTCGTGCCTCCGCGAGCGCCAGCTCGATGGGCTGATGCTCGATTTTTACCTGATTGTCTCGAGCTACCGCGAGGCATATGGGAAAACTTGGCTCGCCGCCGCGAACCGGCTGATTCCCCCAAACGTCTTTCCTTTTGCGCACGAGGGCCTCGCGGCCAAATATGCGGTCCTCAGCGCGGATGACTTTCGCCGCGAATGCAGCGCTTCGGCGCGAACCGCCTCCGTCTTCGCCCGTTTTGCGCAGCCCTCAAGGCTCGTCTGGTCAAAGGACGAGGACGCGGCCCGCATGGTGGCCGAGGCCGTTTCGCTTGCGGCCCCCACGCTCCTGTTGCCGACCCGCCCGCTGATGCGCGACGAGGAAGCGGCCGACCCACTTCAAATCTGGCGGAAGGCGTTTGAGCTCACCTATGCGGCAGAGCTTCGTGCCGAGCGGGGGTCCCGCGCAGCGTCGATTGTGGAGGCCGATCCGGAGCGCTACCGCCGCCTAGCCGAGGCAGTGGGGCTTCCCGACGGCAGCTACCCAGGTCCCGAGCGTCAAGAGGCGGAAGATCGCTGGCATCGCATTCAGCGGCGCGGAAAAAGGGCGAGCGTGTTGCGGCTCGCAAAAGCAAGCTTCACCTTCGCCGGGGGCATCGACTACCTGGCGTGGAAGATCAACCGGCACGCCGGGACCGATATCAAGCTGAAGCCCTGGCAGCGGCGCTGGCCGCTGCTGGCTGCCATCACTCTGCTGCCGCGCTTGCTGAAGCGGGGTGCGATCCGCTGATTCGGCTCAAGGCAGTGCTCACTGCTGCGGCAAGCGCCGACACCGTGAAGGGCTTGCGCAACATGTCGTAGCCGGTGAGCTCTTCGGCCTCTCCGGCCTCCCCGACGAAGCCGGTGACGAACAGAACCGCTATGTGGGGGTAGCGTTCACTCACGATCCTGATGAGTTCGGGACCGGTCATTCCCGGCATCATCACGTCCGTGACGATCAGCTCGATTTGACGGTTCTGGTCCAGGATTGCCAGCGCTTCGGTACCGCTTGCGCAAGCAATCGGGGCATGGCCGAGCTCCTGGAGCGAAGCCACGGTGGCGCGGCTCACCCGAAGATCGTCTTCGACCACAAGAATGGCGGTGCCACCCGCGGGGCGGATGTCCGGAGCTGGGGCAGGCCCCCGGGCACGTTCCGAGCTGACTTGAGCGGTGCGGGTGGAGCGGGGGAGATAGATCGACACGGTGGTGCCGACGTTCGGGGTTGAATCGATGGCAACGTCGCCGCCCGATTGCCGGGCAAAGCCGAAGATCTGGCTGAGACCTAGTCCGGTGCCCTTGCCGACCGGCTTGGTCGTGAAGAAGGGCTCAAAGACGCGGTCGATGATCTCCGGCGGGATGCCACCGCCGCTGTCCGTGACTTTTATGCGGACGAAGTCGCCCGCCGGGAGTTGCTCAACTTCCCCCAAGCCGAGCGAAACGTTGTCGATCCCGATGGTGAGACTGCCCTGACCGTCCATCGCGTCGCGCGCGTTCACGCATAGGTTGATGATAGCGTTTTCGAGTTGATTGCTGTCGGCCCAAACTTGCCATGTCTCCTCGGGAAAGCATGTCTCCACGGTGATCCGCTCGCCGATCGTGCGATCGACGAGGTCGAGCATGCCC
>JADDQD010000028.1 GCA_016781555.1 Pseudomonadota bacterium
AACGCTTTGGCTTCGAACTTCGGGCGCTAACGGTCGACGCCAGGACGGGTGGCATCGCCTCTACCATCATCACGCTCGGCGTCAGCGCTGCCATGGACGATCAGCTCGTGGCCGCCCGTCTTGCGCGTCATCCTGCGGTCCTGCATATGGAAGTCCGGGCTGCTGCCGGTGAGACGGCTCCCTCCTACCTGGAAGCCCTAGCCGCATAAGGTTTCCGGAGCGTCAGTGCACCGTGGCGGACCCCGATGTACCGCGCTCGGGGCTCTGTCACGAGAACCTGAGCAAGGTCAAAAGGCCGCCGATGGTGCGTCAGTCAGGCGGCTGCGGTCGCAATCAGCCAGGCTTGCATCGCCTCGGCCCTGAAGGTCCGAAGCGTGCGGCGGGGGATAACGAGGCGCGGAAGGTCGAACGTGTTGTTGACCGCGGCATGCGTCGAGAGAAACCGCTGGCGCTCTCGCCGTCCAACCGCCTGATGAGAATTCTCGGCCCGGTCGTTCTTTTCAGACCCTGCTCATGGCGACACAACAGACCTAGGTTGCGACGTGCCGCTCCGTAGGAACCAAGTTTGTCGGTCACCAGCGCGGCGGGAGCATAGCCATGCTTCTTCAGCAGCTTGCTATGAGCTGCGGGGCAGCTTTGGTGTCTCGTCTAGGCTGAACCAGCAGGTCCAGCACCTCACCCTCACTGTCCACGGCCCGCCAGAGATACATCTGCTTGCCGCCGATCCGGACGACCATCTCGTCGAGGTGCCACATGCCCGTCGGCTTCGGCCGCAATTGGCGCAGGTTGTGGGCGAACACGGGCCCGAACCTCAGGCCTCAGCGCCGGAGCGTTTCGTACGAGTTCTCGATCCCGCGCTCGGCCAGGAGTTCCTCAACATCACGGTAGCTCAACGTGAAGCGGAGATAGAGCCAGACCGCGTGCTGGATGATCTCGGCTGGGAACTGACGGCGAGCGTAGGAGACCGGCTGCATCCCCCTACCCTACTCCCATACGCCTGAGACGTCAGCTTACCGTTACAGCGCCTGAAAACGCTCAGGGTGACGTCTCACACCAAAATGTCTGCCAACACATGAATTGATTTCGCCGCTTCCAAGCTTGAACCTCCGCACATAACGCAAGATCATGATAAGCTGGCGCGCGAGTCAGGATATCCTTCCCTCGACGAGGCAACCCGAGCAACATTTTGGTCACACAAGAGGGCAACGGGCTCGGGGCACACCAGAAATCGGCAGCCGACCAAGCCGCCGCGCCGGCACTCGGCCAGCCGCTACCAAGGCCAGATTTCATCGGTTGAGAACTGGACAAGGATCAGCTTGAATGTTTAGCTTTTCGCTACGCACCACTCTCGCGGGTTGAGCCCGCAGTGACAGTGGGGGCGGGTGCTCTGGCGGACGAGGAGGGCAAGAGGCCGGCATGGACGTCACCCGGGTGTTGGCCGAATACGTTGCCGAATCGCGGTTTGTGGACCTGCCAGAGGAGGTGAGGCGGGAAGGCGCGCGCTCCCTCCTTAACTGGGTAGGTTGTGCGGTCGGGGGATCAAGGCACGACACGGTTGATCGCGCCATAGCGGCGCTCAGACCTTTTTCCGGGGCAGCCCAGGCCAGCGTACTTGGCCGCAGCGAGCGGCTGGACATCCTGCACGCCGCGTTGATGAACGGCATTTCCAGCCATGTCTTCGACTTCGACGACACCCATCTGCAGACACTCATCCATCCATCCGGGCCGGTCGCCTCGGCGATCCTGGCCTTGGCCGAATACCGGCCAGTCAGTGGCCCCGAGTTTGTGCATGCTTTCATCTTAGGCGTGGAGGTCGAGTGTCGCATCGGCGCTGCCGTCTTCCCGGCGCACTATGACGTCGGCTGGCACATCACAGGCACGGCCGGTGTGTTCGGCGCAGCCGCGGCAGCCGGCAAGCTGCTCGGGCTCGACCCGCAGCAGATCGCCTGGGCTTTCGGAATTGCCGGGACGCAATCCTCCGGGTTCCGAGAGATGTTCGGCACGATGTGCAAGAGCTTCCATCCAGGCCGGGCGGCGCAAAATGGCCTCACCGCAGCTTGTCTCGCTCAACAGAACTTCACGAGCTCCGAACGCGTGCTCGAGGCGCCGCGAGGCTTTGCCCAGGTCATGTCGGCCAGCCACGATTTCTCGAGAATCGCCGAAGGTCTGGGTCAGAGCTTCGCAATTGCGCTTAACAGCTACAAGCCATATGCGTGCGGCCTGGTCATCCACCCGGCCATCGACGGCTGTGTCCAGTTGCGCAACGAATATGGGCTGAAGGCCGCCGATATCGAGCGCATCGAGCTGAGGGTGCATCCGCTAGTCCTCGAGCTGACGGGCAAAACGGCCCCGCAGGTAGGCTTGGAGGGGAAGTTCAGCGTGTATCATTCGGCGGCCGTCGCCATCATCTACGGCAGGGCTGGTGAACACGAGTATTCAGATGACTGCGTGCTCGATCCACAGGTGATCGCACTCCGCAGCAAGGTCGAGGCCGTCGTCCAAAGCGGGATCCGCAAGGATGAGGCAGTCATTGCAATCACACTCGCGGACCGGCGCATACTCGAGAAGCATATTCGACATGCTATTGGTAGCATTGAGCGGCCCATGAGCGACGCTGATCTCGAAGCGAAGTTCCGCGGCCTTGCCGAAGGTGTATTGCCGCCTGATCAAGTCGAACGCCTGATTGAGACCTGCTGGAACATCGAGGCGCTCCAAGACGCCGCGGAGATCGCCCGTGGCGCGCAGGCCTAGCCGGACTCGGCCAGTGCTGGCGAAGACAGAACGCGCAACCTGCATAATGATGGAAGCCGGCCTCTCTGCATGTGATGCCTCGGATCCTTGTGCCCGCCGCGGGGTTGCCGATCGGGGCGCACAAGTCGATGGTGCACGGTCGTGGTCTCGTGCAGCCGTCCAATCAAAAGACCACCAAAGCCCCTATGGAGGAAATGCATGCCTTCGTTGAATCTGCGTAGATGGCTCCTTACGGTGGCTGCCGGCGCGGCTCTCGCGCTTGGAGCCGGCCCTTCCACGGCGCAGCAGCTGGACAAGTTGACCATCACGGTTCCGGCAGCGCCGGGCGGAGGGTGGGACGGCACGGCGCGTGCCGTGCAGCAGGCGCTTCAGAAAGAAGGCATCGTGCCGACCGTCGAGGTGACGAACGTACCCGGGGCCGGTGGGACAATCGGTCTGGCACGATTCGCCAAGGCCCGCGGCAATGAGATGATGGTGAGCGGCTTGGTCATGGTCGGAGCCATTCTGACCCAGAAGTCGCCGGTGACGCTCGACGAGGTGACCCCTCTCGCACGGCTCATCGGCGAATATGAAGTGATCGTCGTGCCGGCGGCCTCAAAGTTCAAAACGCTGGAGGATCTGATCGCCGCCTTCAAGAAAGACCCTGGCTCGGTGGCTTGGGCCGGCGGCTCGGCCGGCGGTGCTGACCACATCCTCATCGGCCGTATCGCGCAGGAGACGGGCGTACCGCCGGCCAGGGTCAACTACATTGCTCACGCGGGAGGTGGCGAAGCGCTCGCCAGCCTCCTGTCCAACGATGTCGCGGCCGGTGTGTCCGGATATGCTGAATTCGCCGGCCAGATCAAGTCGGGCGAGCTGCGGGCGCTCGCCGTCTCCTCGCCGGAGCGGCTCCCGGGAGTCGATATCCCGACGCTCAAAGAGAAAGGAATCGATGTCGAATTCCTCAACTGGCGCGGCCTGTTCGGCCCAGGCAAGCTTAGCGACAAGGAGCGCCAGATGCTGCTTCAGACTATCGACCGTATGGTGCAAAGCGACTCCTGGAAGCGGATTCTCGACGAGCGCAAATGGGTGAACACCTATCTGCCGGGCGATGCGTTCGCGAAGTTCATTGCTGAGGACCAGAAGCGCATCAAAGCGGTCCTGACCGACGTCGGCCTGGTCAAGTGAGCGGTGAGCACACGGTTGAGACGACTGGCGCGGGTCGTACCCGCGCCAGTCGTTATTCATGGGCAGAGGCGTCGCTCGGAGCTGTCGTCTCGGCTTTCGGACTCATCATCTTCTGGGAAATCGCTGGGTTGGACGCCGGACCCACTTATGCGCGCATCGGGCCGCGGGTGTTTCCGGCCGGTGTTGCGACTGGACTCCTTCTGATTGGCGGCGGGCTCATGGCGAGCGCGTTCCTGCGGCCGCAGGCGAGACCGATGCCCGACCTCGACCTGCCGGCGCTGCTGTGGGTTGGGAACGGCCTATTGGCCATGATACTTCTGATCGACCAGGCGGGTTTTGTCTTCGCGGCTGCCGCCTTGTTCGCCGGCGTGGCTCGCGCGTTCGGGAGCAGAGGGTCGATCCGCGTCCTCGGCATTGGGCTCACCTTGGCTCTCGCCTGCCAATTCGGGTTCAGCTATGGCCTCGGGGTTGAATTGCCCTGGGGACTGCTCTCGTTTCTGAACTAATGCCATGGAGCCGCTCTACTCTCTCCTCCATGGTTTCTCGGTCGCGCTCCAGCCAACCAACCTGTTCTGGGCCCTGCTTGGCGTCACACTGGGTACAGGCATAGGCGTGCTACCCGGTATTGGACCGGCGCTGACTGTCGCGCTGCTCCTGCCAGTGACCTACACGCTCCCACCCGAGTCGGCCTTCATTATGTTCGCCGGCATCCTCTACGGCGGCATGTATGGCGGCTCGACGACCTCAATCTTGCTCAACACACCGGGCGAGAGTGGGTCCATTGTCACTGCGGTGGAGGGCAACCTGATGGCACGGCGGGGCCGCGGTGGCGCGGCGCTCGCCACTGCGGCCATTGGTTCATTTGTCGCTGGTACGATCGGGACTATTGGGCTAACATTTTTCGCCCCCGTGATGGTGGAGATCGGACGCAACTTTGGCGCTGCTGAGTATTTTGCGCTGATGGTGCTTGCTTTCACGACGGTGAGCGCTCTCCTGGGCAGTTCTGTTCTACGGGGACTCGCAAGTCTGTTCTTTGGTCTCGCCCTCGGCCTGATCGGCCTGGACGTGCAGACGGGTCAGGCTCGCCTGACATTCGGAGTCCGTCCGCTCCTCGATGGTATCGACGTGGTGGTGCTGGCGGTCGGCCTCTTCGCCGTCGGCGAGACCTTTTATGCCGCCGCGCGAAACAGGTTCGACCGAGAAGAGATCGTCGCTGTGCGTGGTAGCATCTGGATGACGCGGGAGGACTGGTCCCGGTCATGGAAGCCATGGCTGAGGGGCTCAGCTCTCGGCTTTCCCTTAGGCTGTGTACCCGCGGGCGGCACCGAGATTCCGACCTTCTTGTCTTACATGATCGAAAAGCGCCTCTCGAAGCGCAAGGACGAGTTCGGCCAGGGAGCAATCGAAGGTGTGGCCGGTCCAGAGGCAGCGAACAACGCGGCCGCCGCTGGCGTGCTGGTGCCGCTTTTGAGCCTTGGGCTACCGACCTCATCGACGACCGCAATCATGCTCGTGGCGTTTCAGCAATACGGATTGCAGCCGGGGCCGCTCCTGTTCACCAACGAGGCAGGGCTCGTTTGGGGGATGATTGCCAGCCTCTATATCGGCAACCTGATGCTGCTCGTGCTGAACCTGCCGCTGATCGGGCTGTGGGTACGGCTCCTCACCATCCCCAAGCCGTTTCTCTATGGTGGGATCCTGGTTTTTGCCTCCATCGGCACCTACACGTTGAACAATTCGGTCGTGGATCTCATCCTGTTGTTTCTGATCGGTACAGCCGGATTCGCCATGCGCGTGCTCGGCGTGCCGGTTGCACCCGCAGTGATCGGCCTGATCCTCGGCCCGCTCGCAGAGACACAGTTCCGGCGCGCACTCGCCATTGCGCAGGGCGACTGGACGGTATTCTTAACGAGTCCCCTGTCGGCGGCGCTCCTCGCGGCTGCTGCGCTGGTAGTGGCGGCTCCGATGATTTGGCGCGCAGCTATGGGGCGCAGTCTCGCTGCCAACACCGCTACGCCTGCATGAGCTGGTCCAGGCTGGCGACAGCCGTAAGCGGGCCCTCGGGACCCGTGCTCCCATTCTCCTGCCCGCCGGTCCGAAAGCGCGCTGGTCACTTGACTTCTTGCACGAT
>JADDQD010000153.1 GCA_016781555.1 Pseudomonadota bacterium
ATTCGGGCGGTACCTTCGTCTTCTTCGGCTCGCGGCGGCGCTTGTCCCGCCTAATCCCGGCGAAGCTGGAGTGCTTTCAAGTCGGGTGGAATCGCCTGACGGCTCGAAAAGCACGGCGATCAAAGGTGAAGTAGACTCGTTCCCGGTTCAGCATGAACGGGGAGGAGTCTGAGAAGCGGAAATGCTTTAGCAACTGCGCGTTCAAAGCGTCCCAGCCGCTCCAATCAAAAGCACTGGATCTTCCGACGTGGTGAGCGCCGCGCCGGGTGCGATCAGGAGGCACTCCCCCGGACCGGCTTGTTCCCCGTCCGAGAATGCCGTGCCCTGGAGCGGCATCACCCAGCGCTGTCGGTCGGCGAGCTTCTCCACCTCGATTGAAATCGTGTCGGCGCGGATCAGCGTGAAGTAGGGCCCATCGACCAGCACGCAATTGCCATCGCCCGACACGTGTCGTGCGAGTCGTTCCGAATAAGGCACCGGCTTTGCCACCGCCAGGCCATCGTCCAGATGCAGCTCGCGCGGCCGCCCGTAGTCGTAGAGGCGATAGGTCACGTCCGCATTCTGCTGGAATTCGAGCAGCGAAATGCCCGCCCCGATGGCGTGAACCGTGCCCGCGGGTACGAAGAAGAAGTCTCCCGGCCTTACCGACTTCCAGTCGATCAGCGTTTCGATCGATCCATCCAGCGCCGCCTCACGAAGACTGTCGGCATCCGTCTCCTGGCTGAGGCCGAGACCCAAAGTGGCGCCGTCTTCGGCTTCAAGGATGTACCAGCATTCGTTCTTGCCCTGCCGGAGACCCCGCGCCCGCGCTTGCGCGTCATTCGGGTGCACCTGGATCGAAAGCCGCTCGCTCGTGAAGATATATTTGGCGAGAAGCGGAAGGTGGCCGCCGTCAGGCGCTTCGAACCAGACCTCGCCGATGCGGCGTCCCCCGGTGCTCTCGAAGGGGGCGGGAAGCTTGGTTCGGCCCCACGGTTTTTCGACATGGCGGGTGTGCAGCTTCACGTTCTTGCCTTTCTCCTGCCGACACGGCGTGCAAGCACCGGCTCGACAACGGCTGCCATTGCATCGTAGCCGGCTTCCGTGGGATGCACCCCGTCATGCGCGAGGCCGGCCCGCATCGCGCCTCCGGGCGTTGCCAGCGCTTGGTGATAATCCACCCAGATTGCGCCATTTTCCCTCGCGAAGCTTTTCATCCAGTCATTCAGTTGGCGGATTGGGGTCAGCGTCTCCATGCCCGGTCGCCAGGGGAAGCTCGCCGCCGGCGGGATCGAGGCAAGGATCACTTTCAGACCATGCTGCTGGGCGAGCGCGGTCATGGCACGGATGTTGTTGCGGGTCATGTCCTGCGTCATCGGCCCGGTGTTTCCGGCGATGTCGTTGGTGCCAGCCATGATGTGGACCGCCCGTGGCTTCAGATCGATGACGTCGGCCACCATTCGAAGCACCATCTGCGCCGTCGTCTGGCCGCTGATGCCGCGGTTGACGCGCCCGGGACCGAAAAATGCGGGCCTTTTATCCTTCCAGCCTTCGGTGATCGAATCGCCCATGAACACGATGTCCACCGGCTGCCGCGCTTCCAGCACTTTGCGATTGGCGTCCCGGTAGCGGCCGAGCATCGCAAAGTCCTCGAGCAGCCCGCGCTTCCACTTTTCCTCCCACGTTTCCGCGCGGGCTGACCCGATGAGGAGCGGTGAGGCAAAAGCGGCCCCCAGGATCGTACGGCGCGAAACAGCCATCAAAGTCTCTCCAGATTAAGAACAGGGCCGAGGGCGAAGCGCTCCAAGCGCGGTGACTCCAACTCGGTCGAAGCTGACGCGCCGGCCTCGCCAGCCGGCTGCGCCTGCGTTCTCGGAAAGTTGAATGTGCCGTTCTGCTCTTGCCATCGCTCGCGCTCTTCGCCGGGTCTCGTTAGTTGATTGCAGCGGCAGCGCAACGAGCCGATGCGAATGGTTCTTGCCCCTCTTAGTCTCATGACATCGGGTTCGGCGCCGGGGCAGGATCTTCGGGGAGGGGGATGAACTCCCCATGGTCGAGGTCGGGCAATTTCATCCGTCCTGCACGCCAGTCAGCCTTGGCTTGCTCGATCCGCTCTTTGGAGGATGAGACGAAGTTCCACTCGATGTATCTTTCGCCCACGGGCGCGCCGCCCAGCGCCATGACGATGCTCGGAACGAGCGCGGTTGCGGACGCGGCGCTGCCCGGCGCCAGTATCGCCATTTCGCCCGCCCCGATCTGCTGGCCATCCACCTCGATTGCCCCTTCCGCGACGTAAAGCGCGCGCTCGCGATGCTCACCCGGAAGCTCCGCACGGGAGCCTCCTTTCATCTCGAAATGGAGGTAGAACATCGGCGAAAAGGTCTGGACGGCCGCGCGGAGGCCAAGTGCCTCGCCGGCAATGAGCCGGCCCCAAACGCCATCCTGTTCGAAGATCGGCAGGTCAGAGCTGCCGTAGTGGGCAAAGCCGGGCTCGTTTTCCTCATCCTCGCGCGGAAGCGCCACCCAGGCCTGGATGCCGTTCATCCGGCCACCCTCGAGCCGAGCGCGCTCGAAACGCTCGGAATGCGTGATGCCGCGCCCCGCCGTCATCCAGTTGACCTCGCCGGGCACGATCGGCTGTTCGGAGCCGACGCTGTCCCGGTGCATGATCTCCCCTTCCAACAGATATGTCACCGTTGAGAGGCTGATATGCGGATGCGGCCGCACATCCACCGACCGCGGGATCCCCGGCTGGAAGTCGACCGGACCCATATGGTCGAAGAAGATGAAAGGCCCGACCATCCGGCGCTTGGGGTAGGGAAGGACTCGCCCCACCTCGAAGCCGCCAAGATCCCGGCGCCGCTGCTTGATCACAAGTTCAATCACGTTCGCCGAACGCCCGTTTCGCGCATTTTCGTGCTCCTCATGCATGCCGGAGCCGCTTCTCCTGGCTCTCGCTCGAGCACCAGGGAGCTGGATGCTCTTGGCCAGGATGCTCTTGCCCGGGCGAACGCATCAGAGCTCGAGAAGCCTCACAGGAATTGAGCCGCTGCAGCTTTGTCCATGGTGTCATTGCTGTCTTCCAGCTTCCCTGCCACAGCACGCTTCGGCTGCGGGGCCGATTTGGGAAGAAGGGCTGACCGAGCGTGCTTCAATCCGGGAAAACGCTGCTCGCGGAGGCGACGAACTTCAGCAGGGAATCGCTGCATGTTCATCTCGGGCTGGCGGTGATGCTGCTCGTCGTGATCTTCTTCAAAAAGCCTCTGTCGGATTGGCGCCCGCTACTTGCAGTCGCGTTCGTGTCCGTTGCCGGTGAAATCTGGGATGTGGTCGATACGTTCAGCCATGGGGGAACACCCGTTTGGAACCCCAGCTGGAGAGCGATCGCGAATACCTTGTTCTGGCCTGCCGTGCTGTTCGGCCTGGCCCGCTTCACGGGCTATTTGAAGCGATAGCGGCTGCAAGAAAGTTTGGATTGGAAAACTCCATCCACTTGCCGGACTCGTCTAAGCTGTTAGCCTCTTGAGGGCGCGACAAGACAGGTGGGTGGGTGGCAAGAGGAGTATTCCTGCATCGCGAGGACTCGCGGTACGACGATCTCCCCACGGAGCGGTACCAATTTCCTCAGCAGTATCTCAGCCGCGCCGCCCAGTTCGTCGGCGATTGGATCATCTACTACGAACCTCGCCGCGGACCCACCGGGAAAGGCTATTATGCCATTGCCCGTGTTGAAGGGATCGTTCCGGACCCTTCGGTGCCCGGCATGCACGTCGCTCTGATTGAACCTGCCAGCTACCTTCCCCTCGAACGGCCGGTGCCCTTCTCCGGGGCGCACGGCGTGGTTGAGCGGGGTGTGCTGAACGACGCCGGCAGGATCTCGGGGCGCGCCCAAGCAGCCGTTCGGCCGATCTCAATTGAGGATTTCAACCGCATCCTAAACCTCGGAATGCCTGAGCAAGAACCGCTGTTGCCGCGCGCCGGCCTTCCTACGGAGCCGGACCTCGGCAAAGGGCTGAGGGAGGAGCCCGCGCCCTTTGCCTTCGAGGATGTGGAGCGCGAGCGGGTCGCCGTCTATACCTCACGGATCGTTCGCGACCGTATTTTCCGCCGGAAGGTTTTGGAGGTCTATGACAGCCGCTGCGCCATCACTGGTCTCAAATTCATCAACGGCGGCGGCCGGGCAGAAGTGGAAGCGGCACATATCAAGCCGGTGGAACACCACGGTCCCGATGACATCAGGAACGGCCTAGCTCTTTCCGGCACTGTCCACTGGATGTTCGATCGCGGCCTTATCAGCCTCTCTGACGACCTGGACGTGCTCGTCTCGCGGCAGGTGAATGACATCGAGAGCGTCTGGAAACTGGTGAACGAGTCCAGGAGAGCGGCCGTGCCGCGCAATCCGGCCCAGCGGCCGCACCCAAACTATTTGGGTTGGCATCGGCAGCATTGCTTTAAATGGTGATTATCGGAGCCACTCATTGCCGACTTGGCGCCCTGTCTTTTCGGCCGCGACTTCACAGTCGGCACATTCGGCGGTCCTTTTGTCCCTCGGTTCACTGGCGACACCTGAGCAAAGGGGCGCATGCCCACCTTCCATGAGCCAGAGGAGGATTCCGCATGCAGTATCTCGATGACGACATCGTCAACCTGCGGCGGGCCGACGGGTCCGAATGGCAGTTCTACTGGGGAGACAAGGTGGAGGTGGCTCAGGACGTGATGCTGAATGGACGTATCGCAATCCCGGCCCGCAGTCCCGTTGAAGGCGTTTTGACCCACGTCCGCAACAAAGGCATGTGGGGCAAGTCGGGCGCCATCCGGCTCGCTATCAAATCGGTTAGCATCAACGGCACGAACATTCGCCTCAAAGGTGAGATGGACGATCGAGGTGAGACGGGCACAGCGGGCGTCGTCGGCGCGATTGTTGCCATGCCCATCGCGGGATTTTTCGTGACCGGCACGAGCGCGGAAATGCCGCTCAACATGCCCGGCCGCGCATTCCTTGACGAAGACATCGCGCTTGCACCTGCCTCCTGACCTTTAACAAGAGACTCAATCATAGGCCGCAGCCCAGAGGAGCGGACACGTTCCTCTGGGCTGCGCTGTGATGTCTGCTTTAAACCCGTTTCAGCTATCGGGGGCCTATCCTGATAACCGGCCAGCTTACCGGTAAAAAAATATCATATAATCAACGGTGGGTGGCGGAGCGGGAGGGAACCACAACTCCTATGTAAGCCTCTGGTCTAGCACCTTTTTGATTGCTAGCAGAAACTTTGTGCCCCCAAGCGTGCCCCTCAGTCGCTGTATGTCTGCTATGCGCCAAAATCGGACATCAACTCGCCTCCCGAACTCGATCGCAAGCGGACGTTCGGCACTGCGGCAGGAGGCCCGAAACCCGTACCCACTCCAGCTTCATTGGGAGACGCGTCGATGAAGAAATGTGGTCTTCGATTGCCTCATAGTGGCTGAGGCACCGCCGCGAAGGTTCCGGCTTCCGCATGCGCGCTGCTCACCGGAGCATGGAGAGCCGTTCGGCGGCACCTGTGCAGAAGTTAGGCCATAGCGGGAACTTCGAATGACGGTGTCCCATCCTACCTCGGAGGAACACGCCGGCTTCGCGAGAGATTCTCATACCGGCTCTGCCCTCCGGGAGACCTGATGATGAAGGATGAATTCGTGTGGTTTCGGGATCACCACGTTGAGAACATGGAGCGCATGTTCGCTGCCGTGAGCGGCCTCTATGCCGAATATTGGAACGACTTCTTTCACTTCGCGATTTTTGAGGACGACCTGGAGGATTGGGACACCGCATTTGAGCAGACCCATCGCCGCTATCTGGACGCGTTGCAAATCGGCGAAGGATCCAAGGTTGTTGAGCTCGCCTGCGGGCGGGGAGGTTTTGCCA
>JADDQD010000065.1 GCA_016781555.1 Pseudomonadota bacterium
CCAGTGGGCAATGTAGATCGCGGCGGCCAGGTTCATGCCGGGTCCTGTCGCCCGGAACAGGGCGACAGCGAGCGGCAGAGTAACGCCCGACGCGGCGACCGGCACGCCAAGACGCTCCGACGACCGCAGCATCTGCGGCAGGGTCGCGAGCGAGGACTGGGTGCTGAAGCCCACCGCCTGCGCGGGCGCCACTGCCCGCGCGAAGCGGCCAAGCGGGAGCCCCGCTCCGAAAACCGCCAGCGGATAGGCGAGCGCTAGGATCACTACGCCCACGGAAGACACCACGGCTATGTAGTGAAGCAGCGCCCCGAAAGCGCTCCCGCCCGCACGTGCGCCGACCACATAAGCGAGGGCCAGGACGCCGATGGGGCCAAGCCAAAGAACCCAATTCACAATCACGATCATGGTCTCGGCCGTGGCGCGGAAGAAGGAGACCAGCTGCTCGCGCCCCTCGACGGGAATACGGGCGAGCGCGAAGGCGAAGATAGTTGCGAAAACCACCAGCGGAAGGATGGAATCGGATGCTGCCGCCGCCACCGGGTTGGTAGGAATGATGGAGCGCATGAAATCGGCGAAAGTTGGAACCGTCTCTACCGGGCCGGCGGTGACGAGGGCGGCTCGCAAGGCTTGGGCCGAGGCCGCAGGAACGGGGAAGAGCTGTAGAAGCAACGGCACGAGAAAGGCCGCCAGAATCGCGGACAACCAGAGCAGGACCACCATCAGCGCGAACGAGCGGCCGGCGATGCGGCTCGCCCGCGCTGCTTCCGCGCCATGGGCGATGCCGACGACGAGCAGCGAGACCACGAGCGGGACGATTGTCATCTGGAGCGCGTTGAGCCACAGGCGCCCGATCGGCTCGGCAATGTCGGCCGCACTTTCCACCCAGGCTCCGCCGCTTGCCGCGCTGAGCCCGCCCAAGGCAAGCCCCGCCAGCAAGGCAAGGAGGATGCGAGCCGGCTGCGAGAAGATGGCTCTACCCTTCAAATCCTTCGCCCTTTCGATCGCCTTGCGCTAAACGCTCCTTCTTCAGGGCCGCCCGCTGGGACGGCAAGCGTTATTTGGGAACGAAAAGGCAATGTCGCGAAAGTTCTTTGGAACAGATGGGATCAGGGGGCGCACCAACGAAGTGCCGATGACCGCTGAAATGGCGCAGCGGGTCGGGCAGGCGGCGGGCGCGCATTTCGTTCGCGGCGACCATCGCCATCGGGTGGTGATCGGCAAGGACACGCGGCTTTCCGGCTATATGATGGAATCGGCTTTGATCTCCGGCTTCACCAGCGTTGGGATGGACGTCGTCATGGTGGGCCCAGTTCCGACGCCCGCGGTCGCGATGCTTACCCGGTCGATGCGCGCGGATCTGGGGGTAATGATCTCGGCCAGCCACAATCCCTACGACGACAACGGCATCAAGCTGTTTGGTCCGGACGGTTACAAGCTTTCTGACGTAACGGAGGCGGAAATCGAGCGCAGGCTCGAGGACGAACCGAAGCTTGCATCGCCCGCCGAGATCGGACGTGCCCGGAAGATCGAGGACGCGCGCGGTCGCTATATCCACTTCGCCAAGTCGACCTTTCCCGAGCAGCTTCGGCTGGACGGTCTGAAGATCGTCGTCGATTGCGCAAATGGCGCCGCTTACCAGGTCGCGCCCTCGGCGCTCTGGGAGCTTGGCGCTGATGTGGTGACGATCGGCGTCTCTCCGAACGGCTTCAATATCAACGATGGCTGCGGCTCCACTTCTCCGGCCTTGCTGCAGGCACGGGTCGTTGAGGAGGGGGCGCATATCGGAATTGCGCTTGACGGCGATGCCGACCGGGTGATCATCGTCGACGAGAGGGGCCGGATCATCGACGGCGACCAGCTGATGGCGCTGATCGGTATCTCGTGGGCCACTCGCGGCATCTTGAGGGGCGACGGCATCGTGGCAACGATCATGTCGAACCTGGGCCTGGAGCGCTTCCTCGCCAGCCGCGACCTTCGCCTGATCCGCACCAAGGTCGGCGACCGCTACGTGCTGGAGACGATGCGGAGCCAAGGCTATAATGTCGGGGGCGAGCAATCCGGGCATATCATCCTGTCGGATCATGCCACCACCGGCGACGGCCTCGTCGCAGCACTCCAGGTGCTTGCTTCGCTGGTTGATAGCGGCAAGTCCGCAAGCGAGCTTCTCCACCTGTTCGATCCGCTCCCGCAGCTTCTCAGGAACGTCCGGTTCGCGCGCGGACAGCCGCTAGAAACCAATCCGGTTAAGGCAGCGATAGCGCATGGCGAGGCGCGCCTTTCCGGCCGCGGACGTCTCGTCATCCGTAAATCCGGCACCGAGCCGCTCATTCGCGTGATGGCCGAAGGCGAGGATGAGAAACTGGTTTCGGAAGTCGTTGACCAAATCTGCGAGGCGGTGAAGGCAGCAGCATGATGGGAGGCGTGCGTCCTTCGTCAGTGCTCGAAGCAAACGCGACGCGCCCTGTCGTCATGCCGGACTTGATCCGGCATCCACCTGTTCCAGCAGCTAAGGGGATAGCAGGTGGACCCCGGATCAAATCCGGGGTGACGGACTGGGCAGGGGACGTCGCTGAGGGCGGGCTTGATGGCTCCGCGCGGGGCGACGGCTCACGATGAGCGTTCCCCGAATCCTGATCATCGCCGGCTCCGACAGCGGCGGCGGCGCCGGCATTCAGGCCGACATCAAGACGGTCACGATGCTGGGCGGCCACGCAATGACGGCAATCACGGCAGTGACGGCGCAGAACACGCTTACCGTCGAGGAGGTGCTGCCTTTGCCGACGGCTATGGTGCTGAAGCAGATCGACCTGGTGGTCCACGATCTGGGAGTGGACGCGGTCAAGATCGGGATGATTGGTTCGGCACAGACCGCAGCCGCCGTGGCGGACCGCCTCGAGCGGCTGGGGCCGGTGCCGATCGTCTTTGACCCCGTCATGGTGGCGACAAGCGGCTCGGTGCTTGCCGACGACGACACTATCGCCGCCTTCCGGCGCCTGATGGCGATTGCCAGCTTGGTGACGCCGAATGCTCCCGAACTCGAGGTGCTGAGTGGTCGCCAGATCGGCACCGTCGCCGAGCTGCAGGAGGCCGCAATGGCTCTGGAGCAGGACAGTGGCACTCCCGTTCTCGCAAAAGGGGGTCACATAGGAGGGGCGATCGTGATCGACACGCTGATTGCGGGCGGCGCGCTCACGCAGTTCCAAAGCACCAGGATCCACAGTTCGAACACCCACGGCACCGGCTGCACACTCGCGAGCGGCATCGCCTGCGGGCTTGGCCAAGGACGGCAGCTCCCCGAAGCCGTCGAGCGCGCGCGCAACTACACTTTTGCCGCTATCCAGTCCGCCCCGGGATTCGGCCACGCCCACGGCCCGCTAGGCCATGCCCTGGGTACCATTCCGTTTGAAGCGGTCCAGCGTCTTTAGATCGACCCGTCTCGTTTGCCTTTGGGCAGCTTCCTCCCCTCCCTGGAAACAGGGAGGGGCTGGGGGTGGGTTGGTCCGAGGCGAAGGCTGACCTCAGACAAGATTAGTTCGGCCACGCCCGCTGGATTTTCCAGTGCTTCGTGTTCCAGATACGGATCACCTTCCAACCTAAGGCTTCAAGTCGCAAGGTGCGCTCCTCGTCGCCTATGCTGTCGACATGCTGACTGCCGTCGAGCTCAATCGCTACCTTGGCGGCGCGGCAGGCAAAATCCACGATGTAGGGCCCGATCACGTGCTGCCGAGTAAAGCGGGGGCGATAACGTGAAATGATCCGCCACAGCGCCCGCTCCGCGTCTGTAGCGTTCCGTCTCAATGACCGCGCGTGCCCCGTCATCATGGGGGGTACCCTGGGCATGGCTCACCCTATCCCGCACATCCGCTCGAGGACAACAATCGACATCCGTCCTGCATCGGCTGACCCACCCCTAGCCCCTTCCTGTTTCCAGGGAGGGGAATCTGCCCCGTCTGAGCACAGATATTTCGCTTTTCTCGCGCATCTTTTTCGAAATCCTCCCAAAAAAGCGGCCTTCTGCATGTTGTGCTGGAGCACGGCGCATTTGGTTAATAAGCTCGGCGCATGGCCAGACCCTGCTTCAAGATCGAGAAGAACTATCCCGAGCCGCTTGCCGGCGTCGATGAAGCCGGGTGCGCGCCGCTCGCCGGGCCCGTCGTCGCCGCCGCCGTGGTTCTCGACCGTATCCGCTTTCCGCGCGGCATCGACGATTCGAAGGCTCTGCCCGTCAAAGAGCGGGAGTCGATCTACCTAAAGCTCCGCAAGGTGGCACAGGTCGGCGTCGGGATTGCGACCGTCGAGGAAATCGATCGGCTCAACATCTACTGGGCAAGAATGTTGGCAATGACTCGCGCGGTCGATGCCCTCGGTTTCGATCCCGCCATGGTTCTCGTCGATGGCAATCGCTGTCCGCGGTGGGAACGCCCCTCCAAGGCGATCGTGGCGGGCGACGCCAAGTGCCGCTCGATCGCCGCCGCGTCGATTATCGCGAAGGTAACCCGGGACCGAATCATGGCGGACTATGCGCGCCAACATCCCGGCTACGGCTGGGAAACCAACAAGGGTTATCCCACGCCCGAGCATTACCGCGCGCTTGCCAGCCTTGGCCTGACGCCGCTCCACCGCCGCAGCTTCGCGCCGGTGCGGGCCATCGGCGAAGCTCCGATTCGATCTGGGCAGGAACTCGTCGAGATCATGCCGCTCGCCTCTGATGCCGGGGATGAGGTGCCACTTGCGCTTGTCGCAGCAGCGGACGAGCCGTCTCAACGCGAGGGGCGGAACGCGAACGCGGCTGCAGTGAGTCCTTTCCGCCACACCACTTCAGATTGAGTCTCAACTGGCGCTCGCCACACCAGATGTAGCGGGGACTCCATTCGTTCCGGCGCCATGTTAACCAATCTTAACACGCCGTCTCAACTGTCCGGCTTGACCGCGGGCATCGGCTGACTCACTTTGGCCGTCGACAGGGGGGCTTGTACATGAGCGTAATGGGGCGTGTGGGGACGGTTGCGCGGTGCACAAAGGCTGCGCCAAATCCCGAATTGCCGCTTGGCCAGATTATCGAGCGGGATTGCATCGAAGCGATGGCGGCGCTTCCGGATTGCTCGGTGGACATGGTTTTCGCCGACCCGCCCTACAATCTTCAACTTGGCGGCGATTTGTTCCGGCCCGAAGGAAGCCGCGTCGATGCCGTGGACGACGATTGGGACAAGTTCGAGACTTTCGAGGCTTATGACAACTTCACGCGCGCCTGGCTCAAGGAAGCGCGCCGCATCCTGAAGCCCAACGGGACCCTTTGGGTGATCGGGAGCTATCACAACATCTTCCGCGTCGGCAGCGCGCTCCAGGACGCCGGCTACTGGATCTTGAACGACATCGTCTGGCGCAAGACCAACCCGATGCCGAACTTCCGCGGCACCCGCTTCACCAACGCGCACGAGACGTTGATCTGGGCCTCGAAAAGCGAGGACAGCCGTTACACGTTCAACTACCGCGCAATGAAGGCATTGAACGACGAGCTCCAAATGCGCTCGGATTGGGTGCTACCGATCTGCTCGGGGGGCGAGCGCGTCAAAACCGACGGCGTCAAGGCTCATCCCACGCAGAAGCCGGAATCGCTCCTTTATCGAGTGCTCCTTGCCTGCACCAATCCAGGCGATGTGGTGCTCGATCCGTTCTTCGGCACCGGCACGACGGGCGCAGTTGCCCGGCGGCTGGGACGCCAATGGATCGGCATCGAACGCGAGAAGCGCTACGTGAAGGTTGCCCGCGAGCGGGTGGCCTCGACCCTGGAGCTCGACGAAAGTGCGATGCGCACCATGGCATCAAAGAAGAGCCAGCCGCGCGTGCCCTTCGGTGCGCTTGTTGAAACCGGCATGGTCGTGCCTGGCGCCGTGCTCACCGACGCGAAGCGCCGGTGGGAGGCGCGGGTCGGTGCGGACGCCTCGATTGAATTGGCCGGGCGCCAAGGCAGCATCCACCAGATCGGCGCTGCTGCGCAGGGCGCGCCCTCCTGCAA
>JADDQD010000239.1 GCA_016781555.1 Pseudomonadota bacterium
AAACCACGCCGCCTGATCGCCTCCATCACCCATAATCCCGCATAGCTCGGTGCCCGATGATAGAGGCGTGCTGCATCTGAGCCCAGACTGCATGCGGCTCGATGATCTGGAGGGCTGCATCAACGCCTTGCAAGATGAACTCGACCTGCTGAGGGTGAAGGCGTGGCAGGCGTTCGCTACGGCCATGGGGCACGCCTAAGCGCCCGCACTGCTCCAGAGGCTCAAATCTTCAGGAGCGCTTTTATCTTGGCCTTCATGTCCAAGACGACGGGATGCGGCGCTGGCTCAATGAACTGGGACCCCCTCTCGTACCAAGACAGGCTTTTGACCTGATCGCAGAGGACCGCGCCTGTTGTTTGCGTCCCGCTGCCTGCCAAGGCGGTTTCAAAGGTCCAACCCCTTATAATGTTTGTAATAGGGCAGAGCACACAGAGGCGGGCAAGCTGATTGTACGAGCGCGGGGAGAGAACGATGGCCGGTCGGCGGCCCGCTTGCTCTCTCCCCGCCTGGGGGTCGAACTGGAGCCAAATGATGTCTCCAGCATCTGGGCAATAAGGCGTGGCGGAGGCAGTGGAGCTAGACAAACTCGTTGCCCAGGGCCTGGCCGGTTGAGACTTCGCCGTGCAAGTGCTCGGGCGTCATACCTTGCAGAAGCTCGTCAAGGTCATAGACGGGCATGTCGTCCACGGGCTCAATGACAAGCTTGCCCTGGCGCACCGTCACCTCAGCCGAGCGGCCAGCGAAAGCCTCGATTTCCCGCGCATAGGCATGGGGGATGCGAAGTGCGAGGCTGTTGCCCCACATAGCGAACTGGGTCCTCATTGCGGTCTCCCAAGGGGATAGGGGCTTAGGGCCTTTCGTATCTACAATGAAGATACACCTTCCCAGTTCCCTTACAAGCCTCTCAATGGCGGCTTACGGCTGCGGCCCGTGGGGAGCGGCAGGGGAGGGAGAACTCGTCGATAGCGGCTGTGGCCTCCTGATGGCGCGTCAGATCCTCGACGCCGGCCGGTGGCGGGCTTTGTGGTTTCGGCTCCTCATCCGTCGGTGCCGATGTGGCCTCAGCGCCTCGCCCCGACGGAGACAATCATCCCGCAGGCGAACACCATTGCGCTTGCCATGATCCAGACGGCTGCCGGGTCCATGCGACATCTCCCTCACTTTGGCGGGAGAACACATGCCCAAGGCTGAGGTTGCCTGGACAAGCCGTCGCAGCTCGGGCCTGAAAGCGGAATAGGACCGAACCAGACCCTCTCGGGAGCCAGCGCTGCATACCCCCTCTCACCCCACAGGAGAGAGGCTTCCCTTTTCAAGGTCGGCGGACCGGCGCCGAAAAGGGACCCGCCTGCTGCCTTACGAGCGTCTGTGAGCCCGGTCGAACTCCGCCATAGCCTCCAGCACGCACAGGCGAGCCAACAGCTCCACGAGCCTGAGCGGCAGAGGCGACAGCCGCTCGTCATAGAGAGCCGCAAGCTGCGGGCCAATGAGGCTGCGGGTCTCCTGGCTCATGGCGAACCTGACCTCGACCAATCTGAATACCAACGCAGGTGAAGCAGGCGAGTTGCTCGACCGCAGCAAAGGGGCAGGTCTGGTCCGGAACCCCTCACACTAGAGACGGTTCTCCCTCAGGTAACTTGAGGAGAACGGCATGCCTATCGACAAAGATCGGACGGATGGCTCGGTTAATCAGGCGAAGGGTTCGCTCAAAGAAACCGCTGGCAAGCTGACGGGCGACTCGAAGCTTCAATCCGAAGGGAAAACCGACAAGCTCGGCGGTAAGATCCAAAACACTGTTGGCGGCATCAAGGACACGCTGAAAGGCAAGTAGGCCTCTGGGCAGTCCGATCCGGAACCCTCCGCGTCTCAGCCTGTTGTTTCAGCAACTCGGTGCGCGACGGCAGGCCTGATCACCCTAGACCGGAGCCTAGAGGCTCCCGCACTGAAGTACGGCCCTGCTCTCACCAGCAGGGCCTTTTTATTGGCGCGTCTGCTATCGCGAGGCCCCTGATGAAGAAGCCGTGGATGAGCCTATGGCTGAGCGCTGCCAACACATGGGCAGGAGCCGCCCGAGGGCTCTGGACAGCGCAGATGCTCCGCCAGCAGAAGGCCGTCATTTCTGACGTGTCGCAGCGGTTCGCTTTTCAGCGGCCTTGTGTGCAACTCTTCGGGATGAGCCGGAGGTCACCAGACGATAGCGGGACAACTCGGATGACGAGAGGGTCCGAACGCTGGTATGCGGAACGCTATGCGCAACATCGATCACGCTCGGGCTGACCCCCATCGTGCGCGCATACGACCGCAGGGCCGGCTCTGATCTTTGCACCATGTATCGGTTCGCGCTCTCGTCGAGCCTGTACCCACGCCCGCCGGCGAACACCACGACCTGTGGCGAGTGCACCCCCACGCGGCTGCCCGGCAGCACGGAGCGGTTAGTTCCGGCCATGAGGACCATCACACAGGCTGAGTGGCATCCCCCCGCTGTCAGCGCGCGTTGCCCATCTGGGGCCTGAGCAATGGTCCCTACAACAGTTCGCATGCCGAGTTGGCGCAGCGTCTGTCCAAGCTCCAGCGCGCTCTCCAGAACGCCGCCCGGAGAGGAGATAATGAGGGTGCGAGGCGTGGCGCCCCTCTCTTGCGCGACCTGCATTGCTGCGAGGAACCGCGCGTTTTCGTCCAGCCCGATCTGTCCCTGAGCTAAGATGGCAGCACTTCCGTCCTGGAAGGGAACCAGGCCGTAGGACATGGCATGAGCATTGCCCCCGGCCAGGAGAGCAGAAAGAAGAGTGAGGTAGGCCAGTTTCCGCATGAAGAGCCCCTTTGCGCATTGGTGGTCAGGAGCCTAGCTGAGCTGCATTCTGTGGCATCAGCCAATACGTCGCAGCCGAGATGGCTGGCTCTGCGCGCGGGGCTGACATCAATCGAACGTGAACGGGAGGACATTCATCATTGCCACCGCCCATAGACGGGGCGGGTCGCAGAGCGGAACTACCGTTTCTCCTTGAAGCTCCACACCGGCACGGACGGCGGCCTCCCTGGCTTTCGGTAGTAGGTATTCACTCCGAAGCTGATGCGATCCTGCTCGACGCTCAGCACGGGCTTGCCGCCTGACACCATGAGAGCCCCGCAAGCATCCACCCGCACGGCTCCGACAATGGGGTCAACGCCAGGGGTGGAGCGAGTAGCGTATCAGGCCGTCATGGTAGGACGACTGGGCTCTACAACTTACACAATGAGGAAGTCGGATGCCGACAGGTCTAGACCGCGGTCCAATTGCGCAACTTGAAGCATTTGTGGCACCACAGTCCGAACAAGGAATATCGACAAGGCTCCTGTCGCCGGATCGTAGATGACTCGGTCGTTCGCGTCCGCCGGCGAAGGGCCAATGCAGAATGCATCAACTGATAACCGCCCCACAGGAAGCGTCAGATAAGCGGAGCGGATCAAATGAATCTGATCACGTTCTTCGAAATCAACAATGTGGTCGTCTTCGCCGCCATCTGCCACAACAGTCTCAAGCACGAAGGTGTCAACGCCTGCGCCGCCGCTGAGCGTGTCGGAATGACTTCCTCCGATGATGATATCATCCCCGCCACCGCCCCTGATTGTGTCACTCTCCCAGCTGCCGTCGAGATGATCGTCGCCAACATTTCCGATCAGTATGTCCGAGCCCATAAAGCCGTCCAGGATCGAGGAGGTCTTGCTGGCAATCAGCCGGTCGTTCCCGTCGGAGCCGATCACACCTTCGATCGAAATCAACGTGTCGGAACCTTGGTGGCTCGGCTGGGGTGTGGTGAGGGCCAAGTTGATCGTGATGGCCCCGTCTTTCTCTGAAAAGTCTACGGTGTCGAAGCCGTCGCCCCCGTCGATGAAATCATCTCCACATCCTACGGAGAAGCGGTCATCCCCGGCTGCGCCGATAAAGGTGTGATCCGTTTCTCCCATTCCGTCGCCGCCGTGGCCCTTGAATATGTCGTCTCGGTCGGTCCCAATGAAGACTTCAACACCGGAGACATGAACGTCGGCACCGCCTCCCCGCTTCCCGATCCAGATCCTGTCATGCACACCATCCTCCACACGGATGAGTCCGCGCAGGTCTGAAAGGTCGAGAACGTCGGTGCCGGCGCCGCCATCCACAGAGCCTAGGCCGCTGCCGGGCATCAGCCTGTCGTCACCATCGCCTCCAAAGAGCGTATCAATGCCGGTGCCACCACTCAGAAAATCGTTGCCGGCGAGGCCGCTGATGGTGTCGCTGCCCGCCTGGCCTATGATTTCATCGCGAACCGAGACACCGTAGATCTGGTCGGCTCCGGACTTGCCCACCTGGACAAGCGTCTCGGTCGTGCGACTCCACTTCCATGAGGAGAGATGAGAGCCATCGGAAGAGGGGGTGCCGTAGAGCGCTCGTATCGCCGCGCGATCAAGTAGCCCGAGCTTCGGGTCCTCATCGCCGGTGTAGCTCATCACCGTATTGGACTGGTCATCGAGCTTATCGGCTAGGACATTCGGGTTGGCCGTCGAAGCCTCGAACGGATGCTTCAGCCCGAGAGCATGGCCGATCTCGTGGAGGAGCACGAAGAGCCTTCTGTCCTGGCCGGCTAAGCCATCGGAGCGCTCGGCCGCATTCAGGAACACATCGCCAGACAGGTCCGAGAACCGCTCGACCACCGTGCTGTCCGGCCTTGGTTGACCATTGGGGTAATAGGCGAAGGCGAGGGCATCCTTGCTGCCCGCCACCCGGTTGAAGTTCATCCAGTTGAACTGGATGTCCCCCTTGTCACCCTCGACCTCCAGGAACTTGAGCCCGCTGGCGTCCGCCCATTGCTTGAGAGCTTGCCGGGCGAGAGCCTTGTCCGCTTCCGTGAAGCGCGTCCAGGTGGCGGCGACCCCGCCGAAGTTGTCTCTCACCTGCTCCGGCGTTCTGGTCGGGAACGAGAATGTCACGAAGGCGGGCTGCGCCCGCACCGTCAGCACATCGAACTCATCCACCCATGATGCGCCGGCGAAGAGCGCAGTGTGGTTGGCGACCGTCCGTTCGGATTCCACCTCGTCAGCGTCAGCGGCATAGTGAAAGAACGAGCTTGACTCCAATACACCACAGGCAAAGCACATTTGAACAGAGCCCCCAAATCAGAAGTTGCTTTGATGTCCATATCGTCAGCACTGAAGCTGACTGTCAAGCTCGACACTGCCACAAAGCTTAAGAAAAGCGCGGGTTGGTCTGGGCGGAACTCTCTGCTTGATGTTGCCCCTTTGCACTATCCGAACGGGTGGGGCGACGATAGGGATTTCCTGGCACTGTCGCTCTCCTCATCGGGCCTTTTATTTGCACTCGACCCGAACGCTCGGCTGAAGGATCTTCAGATCGGCTGCCCTTATGATCTTGAGCTGCTCGCGACACTTGACGGCGGAGAGACGAGCAAAGAAAGCCCTCGCGCCATGCTCTCGCCTGTGGCTGGGGCGTTGTGGGAAAGGGAAGGGCAGGGGGGGGTCCGTCAGTACCGGTCATGGGGCCTTATGCCGGGTTCGGCTTACCAGGAGGTTGCCTGTTTTCCAATCACGTCAGAGCACTGCCAGCTATGAGCAGAAATGCACAACCTGTAGATATTCCGTCGATTGCATCTGGCCAGGGTCCGATCCTGCGGTAGATTAGAAGGCTGTCGTCAAGCTTGGAGGCCTTCATGCGCGCATGGGCCGGTCTTTGCTTCGGGCTATTGGCGCTCGACCCTTCATCGGGCAATGCAGCCTCAATCACGGCTCTAACGGTTCCGGCCGAGTCCTTCACCCGCATCCTTATCAAGGGTGAATTGAGGTTCGGCGATGAAAAGCTGTTCATCGAGCATGCTGTGAAGGCCGATGCGGCTCTCGTCATCTTGGAAAGCGACGGCGGCAGTTTGGCCGCAGGTCTTGAAATCGGCAAAGCAATTCGCCTGAAGGGCTTTGTTACCTGGGTTCCAGACAATGTACGTTGCGCTTCTGCCTGCGCGTTGGCTTGGCTGGCGGGGCGCTCCCGTCTGATGTCGTCAAGCGCGAGGGTTGGTAGAGGTGGCTCGGGATTTCTGGACAGGTTGGATGAGTGGAGTTTCTGCCTG
>JADDQD010000034.1 GCA_016781555.1 Pseudomonadota bacterium
GTCAGGATGAACGAACATGACACAAGGTTATCTCAGGACTGCCGATGCCGCTCGGTATCTCGGCGTCGGTCAGTCCACACTCGAGCGGATGCGCATCTCGGGTGACGGACCCGCATTCCGTCGCCTGGGCGCTAAGATCGTCACATACGCCGTCGCGGATCTCGATGCCTGGGCCAGTCAGACGGTGCTGCACAGCACCAGTCAGGCTGCATGAGCTCATGCGGGGGGTTATTGAAATGGGAAGGGCGGCCCCGAAAGAAGACCGCCCCTCATCGCCTGCCAGCGAATGTGCCGATGTTAGCGAGTTCACTGCAACGAGCCTAGCAATTTCTGCTCGTTTCGGCATCTCGTTACCTCACGCCCAGACGATCCTCGGCCTCCTTCGTGGAGGTGCTGCATGAGGTGTTCGCCTGCTGCCCTGCGCCTTGCTGCGCTGAAGAATGCCGTTTCGGCACCTCTCACCGCGCACCAGCGCCTCGCCCTCACCTGTCGCTCTTACGCTGAGCTGCTGACGGCGGGGGACCTATGGTTCCTCGATGCGGTCCTGAAGCTCAAGTCGCTGAACGATCGGCAGCAAGCGCGGTTGAACGAAGTGGCGATGAAAATCGAAAGGGGGCGGCGGAAATGATCGACGTTCCCGAGATCGCCAACGTGGAAGCCGAAGCAGCCCTGCTCGGCGCTATGATGATCAACGCCAGCATCATCGATCGCGTGGCCGATGGGCTGACTGCTCCAGACTTCTCCGAGCCGATGCACGGCCGGATTTATAGCGCCATTGTCGGGCAACACTCGCTCGGCAAGCTCGCTAACCCGGTCACGCTTCGGCCCTTCTTCGACGCGGACGAGGATCTGAAGGAACTCGGCGGGCCTGGGTATCTGGCGCGGCTTACAGGTTCGGGCGCTGCCGTCATTGGTGCCTTCGACTTTGCCGATCAGGTGCGGGAGATGGCGGAGCGCCGCCGCCTGGTCGCCGGCCTGATGTCCACCATCGCCTCCGCGTCAAACTTCGACGTGCCGATGGAGGATGTTGTCCAGGATGCCGACAACGCCATTGCGGCGGCGCGCCAGAGTGGTGGGGATAGCGGAGAGCACTCCGCGGCCGATTGCCTCGATATGGTCATTGCGGGCTTTGACGAGCCGCTAACCGGCGTCCTGTGCGGGGTCATCCCATCGATCGACGGTCTGCTCGGGCCGCTTCGCCCGAAAGACTTCATCATCGGCGCTGGCCGGCCGGGCATGGGCAAAACCGCGACTGCGGTTTCCTACGTCCTGGGCGCTGCTGAGCGCGGGCATGGGTGCCTCTTCGTCAGCCTTGAAATGGGCGCTGAACAGCTTGCCGAACGCATGGCTGCCGACCTCTGCCTCGATGAGCAGATACCCTATGCCGACATTCGGGACCGCAAGCTCACGTCGCAACAGCGGATGGCCGTCTGCCGGGCTCGCGAGCGCATCAAGCAAATGCCGCTCCAGATCCTCGACAAGCACGGGCTCAGCATCTCGCAAGTGCGGACAATGGTTCGGCGCTGGGTGCGGCGCTTCGAAGCCCGGGGGCACAAGCTCGAGCTGGTGGTCGTGGATTACATCCAGCTCCTGCGCGGCTCAAAGGGGATGGACCGCTACGAGACGGTCACTGAAGTAAGCCGGTCCCTCAAGGAGATTGCCAAGGAACACGGCATCGCCGTTCTTGGGCTCGCTCAGCTTAGCCGCGAAGTCGAAAAGCGTCCCGACAAGCGCCCGCAACTCTCGGACCTCCGGGAATCGGGACAGATCGAGCAGGATGCCGATAGCGTCCTCTTCTTCCTGCGGCCGGAATATTACCTCCACCAGATCGAACCGGCCCCGAACGATCCGAAGAGGATGGATTGGGAGCGGTCGTTGCAGGCATGCCGCGGCGGCATCGAGTTCATCTGTGCGAAGCGAAGGAATGGCGAAGCGGGCAACCGCACCGGCCAGTTCTTCGGGCGCTTCCAGGCGGTGCGCGGATGAGCGGCGCACCTCTGTGGATGCCGCTGCACGTCTCGGATTACATCCGCGACACGCGCCACCTCTCGACCGTCGAACACGGCGCTTACCTGCTTCTGATGATGAGCGCCTGGACCTCCGCAGGCGAGTTGCCGGCTGACGAAAAGCGCCTTGCCCGCATCTCCGGGCTGAACCCGAAAGAGTGGAATCGGTCCCGCGAGATCCTGCTCGACTTCTTCACCCTGGAGGACGGGTTTTATCGCCAAAAGAGGATCGACCTCGAACTCCAAAAGGCGGGCGAGCTAATTGAGCAGAAGCGCGCTGCCGGGAAGGCTTCTGCGAGAGCAAGAGCCCAACAGGCGTTGAACAGCCGTTCAACGGGCGTTGCAACGGGAACCTCAACGGGACGGCAACGGGAAGCCAACCAATCACAATCACAAGGTTCAGTATCTAACGATACTGGCGGCGAGCCGCCCGCTGATCCTCTCAAGAAGCTGATTGATGACGGCATTGCGCTGCTTCTGCGCACCGGCACCAAGAGCGAAGGTTCTGCCCGATCACTCATCGGCATGTGGCGCAGGGACTACGGCAACGACGCCACCCACTCCATGATTGCCGATGCCGTTCAGCGGAATGTCGCTGATCCCAAGGGTTACATCACCAAGGGCCTGGCCAGCGGTTCAAGCCAAACGGACGCCCTCTTCGCATCCATCAACCGATCCTTCGGCGGCAACCCGCTTCCGAAGTCCACCAGCTCTGCGCCGCAAGCGCTGAGAACCTGAAGCCTGCCAGCAAAAGGAACACTGACGAATGAATGACAACGGATACCAAGGCGGCGAAGCCTTCGCCCGCAACAGCGACATCGACACCAGCCACGCCGCTGCTGAGTATATCTCGACGCACGTTCGGGAGCTTCAACTGAAGGTGCTCGCCTATGCCGCTGAGCGTGGCCTGGGCGGCTTCATCGATCCCGAGATGAACGAGGACTTCGGCGTCCACTCGTCCACCTATCGGACGCGCCGCTCCGAACTCGTCGCGATGGACCTGATCGAAGACACCGGGGAGCGCGTTGCGATCGGCGGCAAAGGCCGCAAGCACGCAGTCTGGCGCATCACCGACAAGGGTTACGCGAAGCACCTCTCCAGCAACCGCGCTGGCTCGGGGGAAGTCGCGTGAGGGCGTCCCATGAACGCTGCGCCCGCTGCGATGTCTGGTCCGTCCTGACGGCAGGCATCCACAAGGGAACGCTGGGCGAGTGCCGCCGCGAAGCGCCTCGCATCGACTTTACCAAGAAGGACAACGCCGGCCGCGGCATCTTCCCGCTCACGCGGAAGGATGACTGGTGCGGCCGATACGTGTCCGAACCGGTGATGCCCTGCTGACATGGACGAGGGGGAAGACTTCGATCCGGACGCAGAGCTGAACGACGCTCTACGGGAATGGGGTCTTCCTCCTGTCAGCCCTGGTGGCTGGGACAATCCAGACGAAGAGGATTGGGGGGAATTATGAATCTGAGCGCTGAAGACATTTTTGCCTTTCACCGTGCTGCACGCCCTGGAGCGGCGTTGGTCTATCATGTGGGTGTCTGCCTGGGGGAGCGTCCCGAGCGGTTCCCCAGCGCCGTCCATGCAATCCGCTACCTCTACAATGAGGGCGCGGTTACGCTGTTGCAGCGGCGGGCGGCAACACAGGGACAGCGCCGCTTCGAGTATATCGCCAAGTGGCTGTTCGATCGCCGCAAGCCGAGCTCGGCTCCTGTCCATCGCCCGATCGGCAGGCGTGAGAAGCGGATGCAATTCCGTTGGGTGAGCGAGACGCGGTTCGACGTGCCGGCGGAGATCCGGGCTCGAGCAAATGACGAGCGGAGCGCCGCCTGATGCGCGTCGATGAAACCGAGATGCCCAGCGGCGGCTATGAGCAGCGCTACACCGTGAAGCTCGGAACTCTGGAAATGAGGATGGTGCGCCGCCCGGTGTCGATCACGCCGGAGGAGGGCACGGTCTGCTTTGTCGATAATGGTCCGCGCGTCGGCACCATTCCCAGAGCGGGAGCGGGAGCCTTCAAGGGCGGTCGCTGGGTAAGCGTGAAGTTTGAGCCGACGCACTGGACGCATTGGGAGGACTGGGACCGTGGGCAGTAAGAAACGGCCGCCGATGCCGGACAAGCTGCGGGAGATCGCGGTTGCAGCCAATGAGAAACGCCACCCAAAGCGCATGGCCGTTCCTATGGTCGTGCCCAAGCCGGAGCAAAGGCATCTCCAGAACCTAACCTGTCCTTATCGAAAGGAGGACGAACAACTCTGGCTCGCCCTCCTGGTCGATTGCTTCGGCACTCGCGTTTTTCCAGTCGCGCAATGCTTCATCCGTCATTTGGAGAAACTGTGCCCGGAGGTGCTTTATGATGGTGAGGAGCATTGCCGGCGGGACGAAGAGACACTGGCGCTCGCCCTGTCCATCGTCGCGGGGATCAAGCCGCGCAACGAGATGGAAGCCGCCGCGGCTGCTCAATATGTCGCCCTGCATCTGACGGCGATGCGCTTGGGGGCGAATTGCGCCTCTGGAAGCGGCTACCTCGATCCGAAGTCAGCACACGCGCTGGCAGCTGTCACCAAGGCGGCAGCTCTCCAATACGCAACGATCCAGAGCGGCAGGGGCAAGCGGCGCTCCATCAAGCAAACTTTCATCGTGAAAAAGGAAACGCGGTACTATGACAATCGACAAGTCCACCTCCGGGAGGGGGGAGGAAAACGGCGACGGCCGACCGATGGAGCGGAGGAATTACGCGCCCGCGCGCGAGGAGCCATTGAGCTTGAAGCTCGCACCTCGTTGCCAAGCCCAAAGGATGTCGGGCGGCTCCTGCAATTCCCCAGCGGTGAAGGGGAAGACGGTCTGCCGAAAGCACGGCGGGGCCAAGGGATCAGGCGGGCCGAAGGGTGAAGCGAACGGGGCCTATAAGCATGGCGGCTACACCAGCGAGGCAATCGCCATGCGGCAGCACGCCTCGCAGCTCCTGAGGGTGGTTCGTGCCGGCGACTATGATCTGAATGCGGACGATCAGCTTACGCTCGAAATGATGCGGCTTCTGTTCGGCGGCAAGGAAACTCGGGAACAGCGAAGCGCCCGGAACAAAGCTGCCTGGGGCTGTCGGGATCGAACGAAATGGGGCGGGCAGGATCGGCGCGGCTGGCCGAAGCACCCTGGCTGCAAAGGTTATGGATGGAGGATCGAAGCATGACGAGCCCGGAACGCGAGTTTCTTATCTGGTTCTCAACCCGCCAATTCATGGTGGTGTCAAAGCATCGGGCGGAGGTGCGGGCGCATCTGGTGAAGGCGCTAAAGGCGAGCGAGGTGCCGGCCGAATGATCGAAGAGCCTATGGGACCTAACCTGATAGCCGAGAAGATGGCGGCGCTCCTGCCCGATCTGCTGGCGCAACGGGATGTGGCGGCGACCAAGCGGGAGCGGAAGGCGCTCAACGGTCGGATCAGAATTGCTCGAGACTTGCTCAAGTGGGCAAAGACACGGGCGGGGTATGTGTCAGCCACCGGCTGAAGGTCCGGAATGGGTGGGATGGGCAGGCTGCTCAGAGCTCCACGTCTTCGGGGCGCTTTCTTCGCTCATTCCAAGCGCCTTGTTGATGTGGGGGCGGAGCAACCCCTCCAATATCACTCCGTATTTCACGGCGTAATCGTTGGCCTCGCCAATCATATCGATTGTCACACCGCGAACGCGATTTAGGTCATCCTCTGCATCGCGGACCTGCGCCCAGATCCACTTGCCACCAACCTCTAGAAAGGGATCGTGAGCGACCATGTTGCGAACTTTGGCGACGCTGCGAAGGTGCTTCAGAGCATCAACGGCTGCTGCACGATCTTTGCTCTCCAGCAGATTAGATGCCTCTAGCAGAGGAATGATGGCGTCAATGCGGGGTCGAAGCTGTCGTTTGACGAGTTTGCTGCGGTCTTGCCCCGATGGAAGGAGTAGCCGGAGCAGCATGATGGTCATAAATTCGACCGTGCCGAAGTTGATCATCATACCGCCGACGACACTCCTAGGGTCATTCCTTGGTGGGCCACCCATATACAATCCACCCCACGGGGCCGCTTGCTG
>JADDQD010000037.1 GCA_016781555.1 Pseudomonadota bacterium
AGAGCCCGAGATGGCGCAGATCCGAGGCGTTTACCCCGCCAAGACCCAGATCCACATCCTGCCCCTCGCTGATTAGTGCCGTCGCGATCTCGATGGCCTCAGTTTTGGTAGTGGGCTGGCGCTCCAGGGGACGGTCACTATTGATCCTGATCGCATAAGGGTTCAGCCCGCTCTCGACGCTCACGACCGCAGCGAGAACTTCGACCTGGACCTGAGGGGCGCAGCGTTGTGCGAGGTCAAGGAACGCCTCCATCACGCAGCCCTCCCGATCCGGGTGGCGCGATGATCCACCCCGCGCGTGCAGGGTTCGTGTGAAAAGATGAGCTTACGACTTTCAGGATAGTGGCGTGGCGGGCAGGGCAGAGCTAAAGCACAGGAGAGCACAGGAGCAGGCTCTCCGGTGCCCGGCAGGAATGAGCGATGACAAGATCCAGGACACATTTCAGAACTCTCCCACTCGGGCACAGCTCTCCTGTTCGCAGCCGAGGGCCACGCCGGCTAAGCTCTGTGCTCATGATTCCCTTGTGCGGCTCGCCGTTGCCTTCAGGGCCGGCGAATCACGTTCTTGAATGTTGGATATAGCGCAGTTAAGATCATGCCAAGCCCGATCGACGCGACCGAGCTGTCATCCGCAACCTTTACGGCGGCTGTGATGCGCAGAATCCTCACCAACCCCGACCCGAATGAGACCGGGGCTGACCGACTGCGTCAGATCGGCCTGATGGTCCTGATCCACAATCTTCAGCTTCGCTCAATAGATGCGACGACGAGCAAGATCGAGGAAGTCTCCGGGACGAATCGGCAGGCGATCTACGACATCACCGGTGCGCTCGAATCCAAAGGGCTCCTGCAACGGGTGAATGTCGTCAACCGGCACAATAAGGGGCGCGTGTTCAAGTTTGTGATCCCGGACGGTGTTCTCGACCCGCTTGCGCTCTGAAAGGCAAGGGCTGCCAGGGCATGAGATCGCCCCATCCATGATCATCGCCGTGCTTCACGTGCGATCTGAGCAAGGGTTGGAAGCCCCTGACGATCGGCGGATAAGACTGACGTGAGGACGTCAGGACCTCTGGGTCCAGTCGCCCGCCGGTACCCGACACCGTGCACCTGAACGTCGAAAAGAGCACAGTCAGACCAAACGGATCTGGTTACCCCTATGGGCTCGACACAGCTCAACGTCCCGGTGATCTGAAGAGCCCAATCCAGGCCGGCCGTGAAGAGAAGCACGGCATCTAGCGAGCTGCTGATCTTAAGGGACGTCCCTGGGTCCTGGTAACGCAGATGGAGATGGAGACGCTTTGGACTGACAACGGTGGCAGCTCCGGGGCTGAGGGTCAGAAGTGTCGTGGCATCGTTCCCTTGGGGCGTGATCGCCACGCCGTCCGCGATCATCAGTGCACCGCAATCGAGACAGTCAAGATTACTGGCTGGTCTGAAGAGATCTGTCTTGCTGTCGAGGCATGGGGGGCGTCGATGAGGCGGCAGTATACGGTAGACCATTGCCTCCGGGGCATCCAGCTCATGAATGGTTGTATCGTTGAGCTCTGACGGCATGCGTCCAGCTCCCTCATCTAGTGTTTGATGGTTAGCCACTCACGATCGATAATGGCCGCACGCCCGGCATCCGGTCACGGCTGGGCCGGTCACGTTGCGAGCTTGGGCGAGTGGTCCATGTGAGACGGCAGATTGCCCCTGCAGCACCAGAAGGCTTCGGCCACTGCATCGTCGAGGTGAGATTGAGCGCTAAGTTGGCTTGCCTGCTCTAGGCAGCCAGCTGGATGGCGGTCGGCGCAATCAACGTGTTCCTCGTGCCAGCGGTCTCTCGGAGAGCATCTCGGATCTGAGGGGTGACCGCAAGCAAGCCAGCGAGGGCTTCTGTCTCGCCGATCAGCTGGGGTGCTCCTAAACGCTGGAGAGGCCAGCCTGCGCGGCGCAGGATCCGTTCCATACGTGTGTCCGTCACTGTCGCGACCGTGTGGTAGTCATTGTCCAAGCACCACTCAGGATCGCTGTAAATAGAAGGAAGGTCGCCTGACGCATCCCATGACCCGCAAGTTCGCTGGCGCGGCCCGTGTCGACGCAGAACCGGGAGCTCTCGATGATAGTGGAACTGCACGGTGCCGGCGCCCCATCGAGAAGGATGGGAAAGGTGTCAGCGAGCATGTTCGGTCCGAGCGTCGGCAGGAGGCGGACGTGACCGACGACCTCGCGTGTTTCGGTGACGACGAGGAGGTAAGTGACATTCTCTGCGTCATAGAGGTCCATCTCCATGTCGCCAGCGACAGAAACCTCCCAGTCCAAGCGATCCTTGAACACACGGGCACGCAGACGATGCATACCCGTGACAAGATCAAAGTGCTCACCGAAGGTTTGAGGCGTCAGGCGAAAGGTTCGTAGCTGCATCGTTTGTCCTCGGAACATCGTCTCAATGACACCGACAATGCAGGCCGCACTGCTCTTACGGAACTTGGTGAAAACAACAGGTGTTGCCGTAGGGTCACAGAGGAGCAGATGAACAGCTAAGCTGCCTCACTCTGGACCGAAACCTCGCACAACCCCTGTGCGCTCGGGCCTGATCCTGTCTTATCTGCAGTCAGGCCATGAAGCTGCAAGGGGACTGCCGGAGGTGTGATGCTGCAGAGGAGAGTGTTTCAGGAGTTTACGGACGCGGTGCAGGGTGCCGACAATGAGATCGCCTTTGCAGGGGTCGCGAACCGCTTAGCCCAGGCGCTCGACTACCGCTGGTTCACCTATCTGAGCCTCGGTGAGGGAAAGCCCGAGGCGCTCAGTACCTATCCCCTGACATGGAGCGAGCACTACTTCGCCGAGAGGTATGAAAACGTAGACCCTGTGGTGGCGGCTTCACGTGCCCAGACGATGCCGTTCTTCTGGGGGGATGGTGAAGCGGCGCAGCCGGTGGAGCGCGGCGCTCGTCGGCTCTTCGACGACGCTGCAAGCTTCGGGATCGTCCAGGGTCTCACGGTGCCCTTGTCTGGGCCGAACGGGCGGGTGGCACTGTTCACGCTCTCCACGGACGAGAAGCGCTCGACCTCGTTTGATCAAGCCGAAGCCATGAAGCTCATTGCCCAAATGTGTGGCTTGCGGCTCCACAATGGACTGTGCAGCCGCATTGAGCGTTTTATGCCCGGTCACGTTCGCGGGCGCGCCCTGACCGCCCGTCAACGTACTTGCCTCGCTGCGGCCGCGGAAGGGCACTCGGCCAAGGAAGTGGCGCGTCTGGTTGCGCTCACGCCACGCACTGTCCAGCACCACTTCGACGAGGCGCGTCGGCGGCTCGGGGCCGAATCCCTCCCGCACGCCATCACCATTGCGCTGAGACGCGGGGAAATCGCATGAGTTCTGCTTGTTGGTCACTCAGGGCTGAAGGCGGGATTGGAGCACAGTGCCTTCAGGCCAAGGCCGAAGCCATAGCATCGTGTTCAGCCCCTGACCCCGTATGCGGCACCGCCGTCGATACATGCCTGATGCACGTTGATAGGCGTGACTGCTCAACACCCTATGGCGAGCGGTCGTGGTCGACACCGAATGTGATCCCGTTCCAAGGGAGCGTTCTCCAAGGCAACGTTCATCAATGATGGCAGGGCTTGAGGCAGGCTCAGCTTTAGAAGGTGATCCACAGCCGTACGGTCGTTTGTTGGGTCTACTGTGGGTGGACCTTCGATAGGGTGCTGTGGCAAAAAGAGGGGTAGCACTCTTCACCGCACGAGATCGCGATGGGACGCGGGAACGATTACCGGGACAACAAGCGAGGGCGGGACAGCTATGCTCCTGATCCTTGGGCTCAGGAGCGCCAGCCCTCCTTTGGCGGCCGTGGCTCTCCATCATCCTTCGAAGACCGCCAGAGCCGTCCCCGATCAGGTCCTGCTCTCTCCTCCGGGCCTGAGACGGAGGCTCGGGTGAAGTGGTACAATGCCGAGAAGGGCTTCGGCTTTGTCGAGCTCACGGACGGCTCAGGCGAAGCCTTCCTCCACATCAGTGCTGTCGAGCGGGCCGGACACGCGGCTCTCGAGTCCGGCACCACCCTCATCGTCAAGACAGGTCAGGGGCAGCGAGGGCCGCAGGTCACCGAAGTGGTCAGCGTCGATACCAGCACGGCTCAAGCAGAAGCGCCCCGCGCCTCCCGCACAAGTGGCTTCTCCTCGGGCGGACCCCGCCCGTCGGGAGGGTTCCGCGGGCAGGGGAGGGCGGTGGACCTCTCAAGTGCACGAGAGGGCCGCGGCACCGTCAAGTGGTACAATGCCGAGAAGGGCTTCGGCTTCGTCGCTTCTGATGAAGGCGGCAAGGACCTCTTCGTGCACCGTTCTGCTCTGGAACGCTCCGGTGCGCGGGATCTGCCCGAGGGGATGCGGGTGCGGGTCAAGATCGTGGAGGGGCAGAAAGGCCCAGAGGTCGGCGAGATCGAGCCGGAGTGATGGCCTACACGCTCATTCGTCTTGCCCCCGGCAGCTACGACATCTTGCTGGACGGAGAAGTTGTCGCAAGTCTGGTCCGCAGCGGCCAAACCAGCGATGCAACCTGGACGGCTGAGCTCTTGTTCGGCCTGCCGCCGCAGGAGCGTCCTGCCCCCTTCACAGCACTCGAGCACAGCTTTACCTCGCTCGATGAGGCAAAGGCTTGGCTTGGCGGTGCCGAGGTCCTGCCCTGCTCAGAGCTCTCAGAATAGGTTCTCTGTGCTTGCTCTGTGCATCCGAAACAGTACCCGCTGGAATGACATTGATCTGATCGACCTGAGGTCTTGCCCAGCAGAAGTGAATTGGGCATGTCGCCTCTACTCACGATCCACAAGGCTCCAGAAAGCTGCCTTGCGCCCGTGCGTCTGCTTCAGCAAGGCACGATATGTGGCCTGGTCGGCCAGGTCAGACCCCCTCTCAATCGAACGCGACAGGTCATCGAGCCTCATCAGGTAGCGCGCGGCATGGCCATAGGCTGATGAGCGTGCTCGGGAGAGAATATCGTCAATGAGCGCGCGGTACAGAACGGTCGCCGCTGCCGGATGCGCCTCTTCCAGCATTTCCGCGGCTGGCACAAGAGCCCCGTAGTGCCGCCCCTCCCACTCATTTCTGTTCTCCAGGATCAGCTGTGCCGCGAGATCGAGCCGGGGCCAGGCCAGGAAGAACGCGAGAGCGACATACCGGTGAGGATGGGTCGCCGCATGGGCGAAGGCTCGGTCGAGGGCCTCGAACTCGGCGAACTCAGGCAGATGAGCGAGATAGTCCCGCAGCATGGCGTCATTCAGCGTCTGCTCGAACGTCTGCCAGCGCAGCGCCTGAGCACCCTCGCGATCTCCAATCGCCTCAAGGATCCGGATCTCTAGCCTGGTCCGGGCGATCTCGGCATGATCGTGACCGCCGGTTGCATCAGCAAGGTCTTGCCAGCTCATCACGCGCAGACCCGCCCGAGCCCGCCGGCGGACCCAGGTGAGAGCCTCGGCAGGGCGCCCCGATGCGAGAAGGCGCTCCGCCGCCCCAAGGCTGTTCTGACGTGCCGGATCCCGCTCGCTCTCCAGCGCAATGTAAGCGTCCACGTCGCTGCGTGCATCGGCGATCGCCTGACGCGCCCGGATGATGCGGTCCTGCCGGAACTGCAGCTCCCACCTGTGTCGCTCGCTGCGGCTAGGGCCAGTCTCCTGTGCCGCAGCCGCCAGGGCTGCATCGAAGCGTGCACTGTCCGAGGGTGAGAGAAGTGGGATCAAAGCATGGGTGACCTGTTCCATCAGACCGTAGCCGTCGGCGAGGAGGAGCGGGAGGAGACGGTCAGCCAGCCGGGCTCTGTCGGCCTCAGAGAGCCGTTCAACCAGAGCAGGAAAGGCCTCGGCACCCGACCGATAGACCTGCTGGATGTAGCCGCTCGAATCATCGACTCGCTCGAAGACACCTTCTGCCGTGGCGAGGAGGCGGATCAGCCGCTCCGCAGCAAGGCCAGGATCGGCTGCAGCAAGCTCGTTGGTGATGGTGGTACGCGTTGCATCAAGATCGGCCACGAACGCTTTGCGCTTCTCCCAGGCAATGGGAGCTTGGGCCCGCTCGAGTGCGGCAAGGCGCCGG
>JADDQD010000146.1 GCA_016781555.1 Pseudomonadota bacterium
CGGCTTCACGCTGCTGGGTACGCCCGCCAATCGGCAGCGCAACGAGCAAGTCCTGTTCATGGACTGTCACAAAGCTCGAATTCAAACTGACCCACTACCCAAGATATCCGCAGCTTGCACGAGACGACCGCCAATGCTACGTGCAGGCTGCAACGAGGGCTGAATTTCTCAGGTCCCGAGAGTTTGGACGAGCGGTATGCAAATCATTCTCCATATCGGCCAGCAGAAGACGGCAAGCACGTTCATACAGGCGCATTTAGCCCAGAATCGGGATCGGCTTGCTGCCCAGGGCGTGCTTTATCCGACGGCGTTTGGCGAGTGGAAGGCGCGCTACATAAAGCAATTCCTGATCAACGGGCCGAAACTGCGCGTACCGCGCGAGACAATGGCCGCCAACATGCGTGCGGAATTCTCGGGAAATCACACCAAGGTCATCCTATCTGACGAAAATTTCTATCCCTGGGAAGATAATGACAACAAGAAACTATTGAAGCGCACTCTCGAGGAGTATGCAACCTCCTGGCGGGTCCTTTGCTACGTGCGCCGCCCCGACGAGCATCTGGCCAGCAACTATCAGCAAAAGGTAAAGGTGCAAGATGGATTCTCAGGTACACTTGATGATTACGCTGCCAAAATGGCGAGGAGCAACTACTATCGTTATGCCTTGCAGATAAAGCGTTGGGCGGAGGTTTTCGGCGAGGATGCGGTTGAGGTGCGCGTCTTCCATCGTAAGACCCTGCAGGGCAGCCCAATAGAGGACTTTGTGCGCTGGATCGGAGTGAACCCAGAGACGCTATCCTTTGATCCGGTTGAGCAAAAGCGCGTCAATGAGAGTTACGATCGCGTTGGTACGGAAGTCCTGCGGCTTCTGCGCCGCTATCAGGCCAAGCATCCAGAACTGTTAACTAACCGTATGATGACGAGGGTGCGGCGCGGCTTGTTGGCCGTCAACGTAGGCGAACGGCTGCGGCTCGATACCGACAAAGCTAAGTGGCTGAATGACAGATTTCGGGAGGACCATGAGCTGCTGGCCAAGCACTATCTCTCGCCCGAACATGCCGCTGTCCTGCTGGCTCCGCCCGCTGAGGCATCACCGCAGCCGCCGATCGACTCTAAGGCGCTGCTCGAGCGGATGATGACCATTTTCCCGGAGGATCCCGAGTTCGCCCGCCTTGTGCCGGAGCTAAAAATGTCCGAGGAACAGGCGAAGGTGGGTCCTGCCGACTATTCGAGGGCTTAGGAGCCAGCCCTCCAGCCCATACTTGATCTCCTTTCGTTGGTGACCCTCCCGCGTCTTGCGTGGAAGGGCCCCAAGGCCGTTTCTATCAGGGCTCGCGCCAGCCGGCATGATCTGAGCTGGGATGAAGCCGACCAGTGGTCAAGCGGCTACCAAGATGGCCAGCACTGTCTCGGTCCTCTAGAGGTGGAGCAGCTCTGGCGGTCTGCAGGCCCGTCTTGACGAGGGCGGGAGCGAGAGCGGAGGAAGGTGCGGAGTTCATCGTAAGCCCGGCAGAAACGGGCGGCTGATCGCGGGCACTTGAAACCCTGCATGGGTAGTAGCGGCCTTTGATGCCTTGGTGGTCCTGCTCCTCCAGCCTGTTGTTCAAGGAGGCGCTGGTCCGGTGCCGAATGTGATGCAGATAATTCAGAGATAGCTGTCGTGCCCGTCCGTCGTGACCCGGTCGGATGTCCACCAGTGACTGCCATGGCGGAGCGGAAGAACGCCTGCGCTGGCGCCATGTCGAGGTGCTCACTGAACAGCACGTCCACGACCGCGCCGGAGCAGTCGATAGCGCGATAGAGATAGCACCAGTGCCCGTGCACCTTCACGTACGTCTCGTCCACATACCAGCTGCGGCCCGCCTGGCCGCGCCGGCGCTGCCGCGGACCCTCGGCTGCAGCTGTCTTCGGGAGAGGGTGGCGGTCCTATGAAGGAATGCTACTCGCCGATGCAAGAGTCCAACCAGAGGCCATAAGGGCTTATGCAATTCAATATGCTTCAGCTACCAGGCTCTCAGCCCTTTTTGTCTGCTGCCGCACGTATTGTGCGTGGCATGGATCCAGGTGAAGCCAGAGGAACTCGTCCTTGCGCGGCGTGAGGATCGCGGCAAAAGCCCGGCGCGGCTCCCCTGGCTTCCCGCACATCAGGCAGAGGCTTGGATCCGGCTGTGCCGGGACTAGGTGTTCGATCCCGGGCTTTGATGGAGCGGGTTGAGCCTGTGTCGGCAGACATTTTGGTGTGAGACGTGCACCCTGCATCGCCCCGAGACGCCCCTTGAGCCGCGAGACAGCCGCCGCCATCCATCGGCCTCTGACGCTTACGGTTGGCACCCCCTCAGCCTGTAGGGGCTTCGCGTCCTCAGACCAGCGGCGGCACCGGCCCCTCTCGACCACATCAGGCCGTCCCAGCGCACTGAAAGTGTGGCTGTCCATACATGCAGTTCTCAGCCGCGCATCACCCGCCCGGCAAGGCGGCCCATGGCCAGCCGGTGGCCTTCTATCCCGACAAGCACTCGGTGTTCCGGGTTGCCAGAACGGAGGCGAAGGGCGACCAGGGCATGACGCAGTTCGGTCGAGCTCTGGCTGAACTCAACATCGAGGTCCTGTGCGCCAACTCCAGCCAGGCCAAGGGACGGGTGGAGCGCGTGAACCGAACCCTTCAGGATCGGCTCGTCAAGGAGTTGCGTCTTGCCGGCATTGCGGATTGTAGAGGGCGGAGTAATTTTGGAGCACCCGGCCGCCGCGGATCAGAGGTCCTGAGGGCAGATCTCAAGCCCAGTCAGATCAAGCACAAGCTCAGGTGTGGCCGAGGTTTTTCCTGCGGCATGCCTTCAGCGAGCGACCGCCGCAGTGCTCCAGATTTCCTCCGCCCACTGCTCCAAAATTACTCCGCCCTTTTCAGATCGCGCGCTATCCCGGATGCGCCTCGGCGTTCCAATAGACCCTGCCCGGACAACCGTGCTTGTGCCTGAAACCCAAGTTACATAAGAGTTTGCGTCGGCGAGACGGGGTGCGGCTATGAGTGACGACACTCCTACTATTCTCATAGTGGACGATGAGCCCAGCGTCCGGGGTGTTGCCGCCATGCACTTGCAGCGCAGAGGCTACACGATCCTCGAAGCTACAGGCGGTGAAGACGCTCTGAAAGTTCTCGAGGGTCGTAGCGACGTGGTCCTTGCAATCGTTGACTGCAACATGCCCGGCATGTCGGGCTCAGAATTGGATAAGATCATCCTCAAGAGATGGCCTTACATCAAGATCATAGCAATGTCGGGAAGGCCCCCGGCTCATGATCTACCGGATAAGGTCGAGTTCATCCATAAGCCGTTCCGGGGTGCCGATCTGGTTGCGAAGATCGAGAGTACTTTGAAGCTCTAAGTCCCTCGATCACTTACGGCGTTCCAATAGGGCCAGGGCCCCAATGGACCGGTCCACGCAGCCCCTCATCCCGGTCCACAAACGTGGCTGTTGACCTTTGGACCGCACGAGCTGTACAGTTCTAAGACTCTAATGGACTGAATGGCTCCTCATGCTCGTTGGATATGCCCGCACTGTGCCTTCGACAGCACCGGACCTCTCACCCTTCCCTCTCCGGCGTCCAGTCGCAGGGGACCTCGCGCTCGATCAGGTCCGCGAAGGAACGGCCGCTTTGCATCCCGGGCTTCCATGCCCCTGGGTTCCGCTGGTGTCCCACGCGGCTTTCGAACTGCACCCGTCCGTCAGGCATGATGCGCCGGACCTGCCGAACATGCCCCGTTTCCATCAGGTAGCACTTGCCGACCTCGATGCTCTCGGGAGGGACGCTCATTCACCGTCATCCTGGCTCATAGCCTTCTGATCCCGGTTCGTAGTCGCAGGGGACTGCTTTGATGGCGGCACTCGCGAAGCTGTTCAGACGCCCCTTGCCGGGCCGCCACCCCTTGAGCGGGCGGGGACCCCGGATCTCATACTGCACATCCCCATTGGGCATGATCGCGACGACCCGCCTGACCACCTCTCCCGGGAAGAGGTAGCACTGGCCGGCTTTGATACTCTCAGGAGGGATGCTGCGGATCAGCTTCTTGGGGATCAACCAAGGGCCTCCACCAGAGGAGGTGAAACTGGGCGAGCGGTTCGACCCATGGGAGCAGGCACAAGAGGCCCAGAGGATGCCGGGAGCGGCGGCACGAGGGTAAGCCGGGCTTCTGTCACTTCCATGCGGCTCAGCAACTCAAGAAGGCTCGCCGGCACAGGCTGTTCGACAGTGTCCTGGTAGAAGCCTTTGAGGTTGCGACCAATGGCATGCATGATGTCGGTGTTTATGGCTCCCTCCCTGGGCTCATGCCGTGAGAGGAGATGCCTCATGGCATGGTCGGACACGAGACCGACACTTGAGCTTGGATCCGCGAGCTTAGCGTTTGGTTACCCACGATCAACCTGAGACGTCGGACGGCGCTCGGTGTCCCTGCGCTCCTGTTCGGGATTGTGGCGGACGGAAACGAGAAAGGCCCCGGCGATCCCGAGGCCCTTCCCATTCACCTTCAGGGCAGAGACGATTGACCAGATCGTCGAGGCCAGAGTGATCGCTTCGTGCCGTTGCGTCAACGCCCCTTGCGGCCTCACTGGGGCTGCTCCTGGCGATCGTCGTGGGGGGTGGCCGTCAGTCCGTGATAGTGAAGTGGGTGATCGTCTGCCGCATCTGCTTTGCAAGAGCTTCTGCTTCCTCGTAGGAAGTCCCGTCAGCCAGGTCGACGCCGACCACCTTTCTATTTATCTCGGGCATAGCGTTCCAGAACCCCAGCGGCTCCATTACGATGAACGGCTTGCCGCTGGTGTACTCTTTCACGGTGAAAGTTACCTCGACGCGTCTCGTCATGTGATCGCCCTTCAGACACAATGCGCCCGAAACTTTAGCTGATCGAGGCTGGTTGGACACGGCCTGTCAGCCCCGGTTTGTGGGCATTTGGCCGAAAGATCACGCCAGTATTCCCTCGCCCGCCAGGAGGGCCGCGGGAGGCTATTTCTGGGGCGTTCTACTGGCGGGCCTGCCACGGCCTCGCGGAGGACTATTCGACAACTAATACCAGATCCCAGTGGTGCGAACCTGTCGCCGCAGCCGCAGTCCTCTCAGGGGCCGCAGACGCATAGGTCAAGCTCAGCGGGATTGGGTATAACCGGCTCGAAAACGCGCTTTCCGGCGCCCTTTGAAATCGCAGGGTTTTTCGGATTTTCGCATAAGGACGTTTATGGAACCTGTTTTGGCCCCTCCGGAGGCTATTCCGAAGCATTCCCGCACGCCTGACAGCCGGGTCCAGTACAGCCCCAGTCTAACCGGCCCTCCGGAGGGCGGAGCCGTCGCTGGGAATACTGAAGAGAACTTTCGCTCAGATTTGCGCGAAAGCGGCCCAGGCCCGGCAAGGCCACGGGGGTTTCCGCGCAACCGAAACCTAGGCTATGGTCCTCCGAACCTAGAACAGGCGCTGAGAGCTCGCCTACCAAAACCACCCATCCGCGAACAGGAGCGACCGGGCATGCGTAGAATTTTCGTAAGCGCCCTGAGATTTTGCCTGGCTGCTCCGACGCTCTGTCAGGCAGCCGGGGTCGCGACGCGGCTTGAGAAGATGACGCAAGACGGCGGCCGCATGCGAGCCGAGTTCAGTGTCACCAACTCTGGCGTCGCTGTAAGCACGGTCGTGGTGAAGTGCACGATGTTCGACAAGGATCAGCGGCCACTCGGAACAGCGACGGGCAGGATCCTCAATCTCAGTGCGGGAGAGAGGGACATCGGAGTGGCTACGACCGCGCATGCCATTGGTATGGAAGAGGTCAGATGCCGCGTTGAAGGGGCCTATTAGCCCACGGTCGTCTACCCCCACGCGCGAACCCCACACCCGGCAAGGTGGATGGGGTTTCCGCGCGTCTGGACTTACCGGAGCAGCGGCGCCGTCACGATCGCCAGGAGCAGCCCAGGGAGGCCGCAAGGGGCATTGACGCACTGTCACGAGGGCGTCACCCTGGCATT
>JADDQD010000082.1 GCA_016781555.1 Pseudomonadota bacterium
CCGACGGCGCCTCTGCAGCAGCAGCCTCAGCAGGCGCAGCCGACGCCGCAATAGCAGCGCTCGTGCGCGTCGACCTCTTCGATTTCGAACTTCCGCCCGAGCGGATCGCGCTGAGGCCGGCCAGCCCGCGCGAGACTGCGAAGCTGCTGCTTGTGGACGGCAGCCGGATCGAGGACCGGGCGGTCGCTGATCTTCCGCAGCTCCTCCGGCCGGGAGACGTCCTCGTCTTCAACGACACGCGGGTGATCCCCGCCCAGCTCGAGGGCACGCGCGGGCAGGCTAAGGTGGGGGCGACGCTGCACAAGCGGGAAAGCCTACGCGCCTGGCGCGCCTTTGTTCGGAACGCCAAGCGCATCCGGGATGGCGATCGGATCGACTTTGGGAGCGGGGTTACCGCTCTCGCGGGTGAGCGCGGACCGGACGGCAGCATCCTTCTTAAATTCGAAGGAGAGGAACCGGTCGAGGCACTGCTTGAACGAGCCGGACGAATGCCGCTTCCTCCCTACATCGCGGGCAAACGCGCTGCCGACGAACGCGACCTCAATGACTACCAGACGATGTTCGCACGCGAAAAAGGCGCAGTCGCGGCGCCGACCGCCGCGCTGCACTTTACCCCTGGCCTGATGGAGGTGCTCCAAGCTGCTGGAATAAAACACGAAACGCTCACCCTTCACGTCGGCGCGGGCACGTTCCTGCCGGTAAAGGCGGAGGATACCGCCGAGCACGTCATGCATTCCGAGTGGGGCCGGATCAGCGCCGCGACCGCAGCGCGCCTGACCGCGGCCCGCACCGCGGGCGGGCGGCTCATCGCAGTCGGCACGACCTCGCTCCGGCTTCTGGAGAGCGCGGCGGATACGGAGGGGAGGGTGCAGCCTTTTGAAGGCGACACCGACATTTTCATAACCCCCGGCTACTCTTTCCGCGCCGTTGATGGCCTGATCACCAACTTCCACCTGCCGCGCTCGACCTTGTTCATGCTGGTTTCGGCGTTGATGGGGCGCGAGACGATGCAAGCCGCTTACGCCCACGCAATCGCCAGTGACTACCGCTTCTACAGCTATGGGGACGCCAGTTTGCTGCTACCCACGAACAGGTGAATGAAGGTTCACACTTGTCGTGCGGCCGTCGGAACAGCGGGCACTCGCGCTTGTTGAGCGCTCAACAGGAGGCTCGCAATGCTGTACCGCCGGCTCGGTAAAAGTGATCTGGAGGTTTCGGAAATCTCCCTTGGCTCCTGGCTCACTTACGGCTTGGGAGTGGAAGCGGACGCAGCCAAGGCATGCCTCGACGCAGCGTTCGAGGTGGGCATCAACTTCATCGACACCGCGAACGTTTACGGGCGCGGAGCGGCTGAAACCTTCCTTGGCGAGGCGCTCCGCGACAGGCCGCGGGACAGTTACGTGCTGGCGACCAAGGTCTATTTCCCGATGGGACCGGAGGATCAGGGGCTCTCGCGCGCACAGATCCGAAAGCAGCTCGATGCCTCTCTTCAGCGCCTTCGCACCGACTATGTCGATCTTTATCAATGCCATCGCTACGATGGTTCCGTTCCGCTCGAGGAGACGATGGATGCGCTCAGCGAGGCGGTTCGTAGCGGCAAGGTACGCTACATCGGTTTTTCCGAATGGCCGGCTGACGCGATAAGGGCAGCGCTGGATCTGCCCGACGTGGAGCGGTTCGTTTCAAGCCAGCCCCAATATTCGCTGCTGTGGCGGAGGCCGGAGAAGGAGGTCATTCCGCTCTGCGCCGCGAAGGGTATCTCGCAGATCGTATGGTCTCCGCTTGGGCAAGGCGTTCTCACGGGCAAATACCTGCCCGACCAGCCGGCGCCGCCGGGCACTCGCGCCACCAGTGACGAAATGGGTGGTTTCATCGAGCGCCTGATGCAGCCGAAGGTGTTGAGAGCTGTGCAACGATTACAGCCGCTGGCGGCGGAGGCTGGGCTCAGCCTTGCTCAGTTTTCACTGGCATGGGTGCTGCGGGAGCCGAATGTCGCTTCTGCGATTATCGGGGCCTCGCGCCCGGATCAGGTGCGGGAGAATGCGGCTGCGTCGGGCGCGCGCCTCGCCCCGGGCTTGTTCACCCAGGCGGAGGCCCTTATCGCCGAAGCCTTGCAAGATTGAGGTCAGGTCAAGGTTCAAGAACTCGGGAGGCGCTCGGCGAGTGCAGCGATCGCCTGGCCGGAGAAGCTCGGTGTGGAGACACCATCGACTTCAACAGGCCGCTCCGGCGTCAGTGTCGCTTGGGCCTGCAGTTCACCCTCTAGCTCAGTCCACGCGCGAACCGCACCCTGCAGGCTCGTGACTTCCGGTAGCTGTTCTTCGCCACGTCTGACGTTCTCGAGCGCTGCGCTCATGGTCCAATCGATTTCCTCGGTGTTCGTCACGTCGCTTTGAACTCCCTCAACATTCTTATGCTCCGGCGGCGAGCCAAAGCCGGGCTTGCGGGAGTAAGCGCGGGCAAAGCCAGATGTTCCTTGTAATTCGTGGACCGCGACACACCTTCGGCGGTGAAATCCTTGCTGACGCCGGTCTGCTCACCCTCGAGCAGCCGGGGCTCAGCGCGCCTCGGGCCTCGAGGAATGAGAGAAGAGCAGCCAAGTGACCTCTGTCTTCGGTACTGAAGTCCCGGATTATCTTCCTGCCGTGGTCGGCGGGGTCGTCCTGCTGCTCGTCCTTCAGCGGGTTCCAGTGATCGGCGGGGCCATAAGGTTGCTTGTGTCTTTCGCCATCATTGGCGTTGTGGCGATGTTGGTGCTGGAGCGGGCATCGATCGATCCCGTTTTGGCGCCGCTGGCGAGCCGGTTCAACCTCGACCGGCAGGAGGTGGTCGGTTCCGAAGTGCGGATCCGTATGGCTTCCGATGGTCACTTCTGGGCCAATGTGTCGATGAACGGGGCCAAACGGCGCATGCTGATCGACAGCGGAGCGACCATGACGGCGATTTCCGAGCGTACCGCCTCCGCCGCTGATGTGTCTCCGGAGGCCGAAATTGTGCCGGTTCTTCTCCGAACAGCAAACGGACTGGTCCAAGCCAAGACGGCGCGCGTCCCGGAACTGCGCCTTGGGAACATCGTCGCCCGCGACCTCAAGGTGGTCGTCTCGCCTGCCTTCGGTGAAATGGACGTCATCGGGATGAACTTCCTGTCGAAGCTCAAGTCCTGGCGCGTCGAGGAAGGAACCTTGGTGCTGGTTCCCCACCACCCGCAACCCGTTTCGGCGGACTGACGCGGGCAAGAGGCGCGAGGGTGCCGCAGATTTCGTTGCTCCGCTCGTCGCGAATTGCTCGTAGCGCCTTGCAGAGCTCGAGGTGCGCCAGGATTCTCAACGACTTAGCGAAAACTGCTCAGCTCTCTTTTCAGTACTGGCCGTAGCGGCCCTTGACCGAAGCGAGCAGGGCCCGGCTGTCGTAGCCGACCCCATCCTTGAACACGATTTCCACATTTTCGATGTCGGCAATTCGACGCGAGGGGTCGCCGCTGACAACGACCAGGTCCGCGTTTTTGCCGGGCGCGATCGAGCCGATCCGGTCTGCAAGGCCAAGATAGGTCGCTCCGTTCAACGTCCCGATCCGAATCGCTTCAAGCGGCGTGAAGCCCGCCTCGACCAGCAACTCGATGGCGCGCTGGTCGCCAAACCCCGGAAGCACGTTGCCTGCCCCGGTCGGATCGGGTCCGGCGATCAGCAGCCCGCCGGCCGCGACAAACGCGCGCTCGAGTTTGAGCTCATTGGCCCAAAGACGCGCCCGTGCCGCCGCCCGTTGCGGAGGCATGGCGGCAGCAAGGCTGCGCAGCGTCAGGTAATCGGCGCGCGCTTGGGGGCTTAGCGCCTCGAGCACCTGCGCGCTGAGCGGCCGGTAAGCGGGCGAGCTCGGCTCGAACACTGGCAGGGTCGAGGTGATTGCGACGCGGGCGTCGACGAGTTGCTTGATGAGCGCGCGTGCTTGGCTTCCGTCTGCGTCCATCCCGGTGAGGGTCGGCCCACCTCCTGTGGAAGGGCAGCGATCAGGCGCCTTTCCTGGGTCGTTCTGGGTGTTGGCCCAGAAGCCATGCTCGAGATTGTCGATGCCAAGAGCTGCCGCTTCCGGGTAACTTACCGAGCAAAGATGGCCGGTTACCTTGATCCCCCGCCGATGTGCTTCATCGATCGCGGCTTTCAGTTGCGCGCGGGTGATGTTCATATACGCTTTGAAGGAGGTGACGCCCTGATCGGCCCAAAAGGCCACCATCCGCCGCGCCTCGTCCGCGTCCTTGATTTGATGCATCTGAATGAATGGGCTGTTCGGCCCTTCGAGATAGGGGCCAGTCACGTCCATGTGGGGGCCCGCCAGCATCCCGGCGTCGATCTGAGCCTTCACGTTCAAGTCGGTATAGGGCTCGACGCTTCCGGTGGTTCGCATGGTGGTCACACCGGCCGCCAGATATAGACGGGGCGCGCTGAAGGTCATTTGCGGTACGAGCGGGCTCGGCTCATCGGAGTGGCCCGCCGCATCGAGACCCGGCCGCGCGATGTAATACATGTGATTGTGCATGCCGACTATGCCCGGGATCACCGTCTTTCCGGTCATGTCGAGGACGGTGGCACCGTTCGGTAGCCGCGCATTGGGCCCACTGACGGCTTTGATTTTGCCGCTTTCGATGATCACCGTCCGATCCTCGAGCGGCCGAGCGCCCGTGCCGTCGATCACACGAACATGCCTCAGCACGATGGTCGGCGCGGTCACCTTCACGAACGGTGCAACGTTTTCGCCTGGAGCGACCGGGGGAGGGAGTATGCGGACCGCGATATCCGTCCGAGGCGCGGGTGCGGCCCCGATCAGTGCAGCCGCCAGCAGCATCCCCAGAAACGGTTGCATGATCGCTCCTCCTGACCGGTTTTGAAGCGCCACTCTCCTACGGCCCGCGGATAATGACAACGTCGTATTCTTCCCCGGGGCGCGGAGCGCCAGCGCTGACTATAAGGGGGAGGCTCCGAACAGCGCGAACGCCCAACGGGTCACCGCGCGGCCCTGAACCTCAGGCAACGGGTGCAAACCGGCTACACCCTTGCGCGTTCAGCCGCGCACACGCCGAAGGAGCTTTTGCGTTCGCGAGCCGCGCGCCTGTGCGGCCTGCCGGCCCCGGAAGAAGTTCATCCCTCGGCCAATCAAGGAGGCTAAAATGCGCAGTTTTAAACCAGTCCACCTGTTCGCCTCGACTTGTGCTGTTATCACCTTGTCCGGCTGCGAGACGATCTCGGAAGAGGTGAACGAAGCCGTAGGGTTCGAATATACCGCCACGCTTGCTCCAATGGCGGGCGGCGCCGGATCAGGAAAGGTAGATGTCACTCTCAACGACGCGACCACCACCCTTTGCACGGACATCGAGCTTTCGGGAGCCGGAACCGTCAACGCGGCTTACCTTAACGGTGCTGGTGGCGCGAGGGTGAAGAGCATCGACCGGCCTGACGACAACAACAGCCAAGACTGCGACGACGTGTCAGATGCGCTGATCGACGGTATCAAGGCCAATCCTTCGAACTATTCGGTGCATGTCGAGACAAGCACTGGAAACCTTCACGGGACGCTTCGGAAAGAACGCTAAAGCTACCAGGGTGGAGGCGCTTTCGCGAAAAGCGCAAGCGCCTGCCTCCACCAGGGGTCAGGCTTGGCTTCCTATCAATTTCGCTGCAACCCGCATCGGCCGTTGCTTGAAGCGGAATTGTTCATCCGGCCACGACTTGAGCGACCGCAACAGCCGCCGCTGCGACCGAGGACGACCAGAACGTCAGTTGTGCTGCCAGAGACCCTAATTCACCCATGTTCATCTCACCATCGACCCCAGTTGGTCGCCGCTATACCCGCGGCGCGATTCTGACGCATTAACAAGGATTTATAGGGTGAAGGGAGATGCCAAAAAGTAGAACGCCCCGGATGCAGACTTGCCGGGGCGCTCTTGTGGCAGAGAGGGGGACTCTGCCTCTGGTCGCACCGCCAGGGAGGA
>JADDQD010000059.1 GCA_016781555.1 Pseudomonadota bacterium
GGCCGTGACCCACTCCCCTGCCCCAATGGCAGGCGCATGGCCGACCACCGTGGTGAGGTCACGCTTGCCGCGCGTCTGGACCTTAAGCACACAGAAGCCGTTCTCGACATTGTGGAAGGTGACGCGCTCAATGGTCCCGGCTAGCGCCTCCGTCGGCGTGCTGCTCTCGAACTGAGCGGGTCGGACCATTTGGTTCATGTGCTTGCCAGGGCCAGATCGGCCCTGCTCCTTCTTTTCTACGGCTGCGCCTGTGTTCTGACGATCACGAGACCGGACGTGTGCACCGGGATCTTGTTCGTCTTTTGTTCTGAGTTCAAGAGATGGCTCGTCAGGCGACCAGCCGGGCTGCCAGGATCACCACCACCGCACCGATAGTGGCGGTCACGATCCGCTGGGCGAGTTCGCTTCGCAGCCCGAGGTCAATCCCCAGGCGCTCAAGAAGGAACCCACCCACGAGAGAGCCAACCATGCCGGTGAGGACGTACCGCAGAAGCCCGCTCCCGCCCACGATCCAACTGGCGAGCCAGCCTGCGGCAAGGCCGATCCCGACCTGAGCAGCGAGAGCCCGCTTGTCGATGGCAGCAAGCGCCTTCCGGTCGAGGCTGACCCGGATCGGCAAACGAAAGCGTGGCGGCTCAGCCAGACTGCTGCGGCGGAAGTAGGTTTTGGTGCGACTGCCGGTTCGGCCTTTGCTCATCGACCAGATATGGGAGGATGCAGACCAATTCAGAAGAGCCATCCACAGACGCAATCTTGCCGATTACCACCCCCGAAGGCGCGTCGTATTCCCTCCCTGTGGCTGGCACATCGCGCCGGTGTCTCACGCTTCACGATCTGGCCAACGCCGGAGCACCGAGGCTGCTGCTTCCGCCAGCGTCACCACATCGGCACCGACCTGCCTGAGGCTGGCGAGCCGCTGCAGCCGCTCTTCCTGATCGTCCGGCGGTCGGGTGATCGCCTGATCCAGCGCCTCCTCGAGCACGAGCCCGATCAGCCCCTCCAGGGCCTCAAGCCCTCGCCTGATGAGCACCTCGTCCGTCATGGCCCCTGCCCTCCGCCACAGCACACAGGCGTGGAAGCCATGCGAAGTCCAGACGAGCAGAGGCAGGAAGCGGCGCTAAGCGACCCCTATCACGATCAGCGGCAGGCATGCGGGGCCTACCGATCCCTGCGCCTCGTGAGATCCTCGATGTCGAGATCGAGCGCCTGGGCAATCTTGTGCAGGACCGCGATGGTGGGGTTCCTGTGCCCCCGCTCGACGCCGCTTAAGTAGGTCTGGTGCACGGAGGCTCGATCGGCGAGCTCCTCCTGCGAGAGCCCACGCCGATGTCGCTCCTCCTGCACGTTGAGGCCCACCCGCGCCCGCACATCCATGCCGACGAGAACAGCGCCTTGAACTCACCCCGCCCATAGACTATGAGTCATAAGTCACCGCAAACACGACAGAGGCTCACAGCCCATGGTGACAGACCCGCTCCAACCCCCACCCCAGCCCCGTCAAGCCGAACGGCCGCTCCATGAGGCGCGACACGCTTCCCCCGGCGCAGGAGCGCCCTCGCCTGAGAGCGTGCTGCGATGAACCATCTGGAGCAGCTCGTGGCCGAGTGGCTGCAGTATCGCGGCTACTATGTGCGCGTCTCCGTCCAAGTCGGCCCTCGCCCGCGCGGCGGCTTCGAAGGCGAGCTCGACGTGGTCGGCATCAACTTAGCGGCTCGCCATCTCATTCACATCGAGTGCTCGCTCGACGCCCTCTCGGACGCCAAGCGCCAGGAGCGCTTCGCCCTCAAGTTCGAGCGCGGCCGGCGCTTCATCGGCGACGTGTTCCGGGGCTTGTCGCTGCCGGGTGAGCCCGAGCAGATCGCGGTGCTGCAGTTCGCCAGCGGCGCCGTGCGCGAGATCGGCGGCGCTCGGCTCGTGACCGTGCGAGAGCTCATCCACGAGATCTATGACGGCCTGCAAGGCACCTCGCCCTACGCCAGGGCGGTGCCCTCCAACCTGCCGCTCCTGCGCACCCTGCAGCTGGCCGTGGACGCCACGAAGGGCAGCCTCACCGAGCATCGGGTGCTGCGCCAGCCCAATCCCCTGAGCGACCATGATGAGGCGCATAGCGCTGGACCGGGAAGGCCGCTGGCCTAGAGCCAGCGGATGCGGATTGGTGCCTCCTGTGAGGCCCATTCCAGGAACTGTGAGATGGCGTCGATCTGGTCGTCATGGCGCGATTGCGGGAAGGTGCCCTTATCGCCCTGCTTCGCGCTCGACACCACGAGCACTCCACAAGCGCCCCCCTTCGCGCTCGGCCCTGCGGCCCATGCGCCGCTGTTGCCTGGAAGGCGCATCAAGGTCGCCCGCCGGCAGCTCTCCTCAGAGCCCGCCAGGCCGTTGCAGGGTCGGCTCTAGCTGGGTCCTTCATCAGGAGCGAAAGGCATGCCCTCAGCCGATGCGGCGGATGCGGATCGGCGACCGCTGCCGCTCCTGATCGGCCCATTCCAGCGCCTGTGAGACGGAATCGACCATGTCGTCGTGCTTGCCGTCCGGAAACACCATGAGCTCGGCAATCAAATCATCAAGCCACAGTGCCTTCTCAGGGAAGTACACGCTGCCGCCGGCAAAGCGGGCGCTCTGGGAGTGCATGCGTATCACCTTGCTGACGCTGGCCTCAAAGGCGATCACCGGGAGGCGCGCCTTTGTCATTTCCTGGATGAGTGAGATGCCCGACCCCTTGCTCTCCACCACCGTCGCGACCGGCCTCCAGCGCCGGTGCATGTCGGTCGCTACCGTAACCAGCGCCGGAAAGGCGAGGCGGGCGCGCACGAGATCCAGGAGGTAATGCTCGTCGCCGCGGATCAGCCAGACGGTGGCCACGGAATAATCCGCGGTCTCGCTCTCCTTCAGCGCCGTATCCCAGCTGATCACGACGACGTCGCCCGACCGGCGCTCCGGCACCTCCTTGTAGAAGCGCAGCCATTCCTGCTTGACGAGGTTGCCCTCGAGCGGGATCGGCGCCTGCTGATACTGCGCGGCCCAGCCGAGCGGGCCGAGCTCGCGCTTGACGCCTTCGAGCACCTCGCGGGACTCGCGAGCCGGAAAGAGGACCTCGTCGCGCTTGCGGTGGTAGAACTTGCCCGGGCCGATCCGGATCAAGGCCTCCTCCTCGGCGATGGCCGGGAGCGCCAGCACCTCCCAGCCGCCCATCTCGAGAAGATGACCGACGAGATCGTCCAGGTGCAGGCGCTGCATGACGACGACGACGGCGCCCTCGTTCTTATTGTCGAGACGCGAGAGGAGGGCGCCGCTGAAGCGATCGTTGACGAAGTCGCGTGCCGGCTTGGAAGCGGCGTCCTGCGCCTTCATCGGATCGTCGACGTTCAGGATGCCGCCGCCCCGGCCGGTGAGGGCGCCGCCAATCGAGGTGGCGAGCCGAAAGCCGCCTTGGGTGGTCGTCATCTCTTCCTGGCTGTCCTTGCCGGCGATGCGCGTCCCGGGGAAGAGGGTCTTGTAGGCCTGCGACTCCAAAACGGCGCGAAAGTCGCGGGCATGCTTAAAGGCGAGGCTGTCGCCGTAGCTGGCGCAGATGATCTTGCGGGTTGGGTCGTGGCCCATGGCGAAGGCCGGAAAGGCGACGGAGCAGCAGATTGATTTGAGACTCCGCGGGGGCACGCAAATGATGAGGCGCTTCACCTCGCCGCGGAGAACCCGCTCCAGGGCGTAGCACATCGCTTCGATGTGCCAGTTGGGGATGAAAGTCTCGCCCGGCAGGAGGATGCGAAAGCACAGCCGGGTGAAGGTGTAGAGGTCGCGGCGGCGGGCGAAGTGCAGGACTTGCTCGGGGGTGAACGTCGTCATCGATCTGTCTCCTCTTCGGGGGTGCTGACGGCATCGTCATCCGCCGTGGTCTTCCCAGCGGAGGCAGGGGCGGGGTCGGTGGCGTTCGAGGCTGGCTCAGTCGGACCCGCCGCGGCGGGCTGCGCGGTGTCCTCCACGGCAAGGACCAGGCCTTGCTTGAGCCGGCGCAGGAAATCGGTGAGGTCGGCCTCATCTTCGGGCTTGAGCGGAGCGAGGCCGGCCGGCCCAGCGTCATCGGCGGCCAGGCCGTGGCGCTCGGCGAGCTGGAAGAGAGCAATGACATCGCGCACCTTGCCGGAGGCGAGGGCGGTTGCGAGAGCCTTGTTGAGGGCCGCTTCGGCCGCGCTGACGGTGGTACGCCGGCCCTGCGTGCGCAGAGCGATCTTCTGGCCCATGACGTCGCGAACGACGGTCTTAAGGTTCTTCGCCCTCTTCGGCCGCCCGCGGGGATTGCCGGATCGGCCCGGCTTGAACTGGAACTCCTTGGGCGGCTGATTGCGGGGACCCTTGGTTCTGCTCCCCGGCCCCGGCGGCTTGGCTGTCGCTCGGCCCTCGGGCGCGGCCTCGGGCGCGAGCCGCTCGGGCGGGTCGTCGCGGTCGTGATCGTCGGGATCGGAAGCGTCGTTCGTCGACATGCGCAAGTCTTCGATTCGGCGAGGGGGCGGGATGGGGATCAGGCGGCGGGCGTGGTGGTGGCGCGCGCGGCGGCAACGGCGGCGAAGGTCTCACCCGTCTCGGCGAGAACGGGCGCAACCCCGGTTACCTCGGACCAGCGACGCAGGGCGAGATCGACGTAGAGAGGGTCGATCTCCATGCCGCGGCAGCGCCGGCCCGTTCGCTCGCAGGCGATGAGCGTGGTGCCGGAGCCGAGAAAGGGGTCCAGAACGAGGTCTCCCCGGCGGGTCACGTCCTTGACGGCGTCCACCACCATCGCCACGGGCTTCACCGTCGGGTGCCAGGCAAGCTGCGCCCGCCGGTCAGCTCGGAAGGTGTTCACGGACGGATAATCCCACACATTGGTGCGGTTGCGCCCGTGTCGGCCAAGCTCGACATTGTTGAGGTGCGCCGCCGTCCCGTGCTTCCAGACAAGAACGAGTTCATGCTGAGAGCGATAGAGAGAGCCCATGCCGGCATTCGATTTGCGCCAGACGCAGATATTGAGAAGCTGCGCGTAGACGGGCTCGAAGGCTTCGAGCAGCTTGCCGAGGCTCCGCCAATCCATGCACACGAAGTGCACGGCACCGTCGCGGGAGCCGGCCGTCATGGCCTCGGCGATGCCGCGCAGGAAAGCGGTGAAGGCTTCCCCCGACATCTCGCCCGAGGCCATGGCGAACTCGCGATGGCGAACTGCGCCGTTGCCGACAACGTCCTTCACCTTTGCGTTGTACAGAGGATCCGTGAACACGCAATCGGCCAGATCGCCGCCCATCAGGAGCGCCAGGGCGCTGCTCGCGCGGGCATCGCCGCACAGGATGCGGTGATCATCGCCGAGGAGCCACACTCTGGGTCACAGACACAAACGAGACCTGGTGCTGATCGAACAGCTCCACAAGCTTGGCGAAGTCAGCCAGAGAGCGGGTGAGGCGATCCACCTTGTAGACCACCACCACGTCAATGAGCCTGGCCCGAATGTCAGCCAGGAGCTGCTGCAGGCCAGGACGCTCCATGCTGCCGCCGGAGTAGCCCCCGTCATCGTAGCGGGCTGGGTGCAAGCGCCAGCCCTCATGCGACTGGCTCTTGATGTAGGCTTCTGCGGCCTCTCTCTGATTGTCGAGCGAGTTGAACTCCTGCTCTAGGCCATGCTCCGTCGACACACGGGTGTAGATCGCACAGCGCAGGAGCTTCTTGGCCGCTGACCTCATCGGTGCGCCTCCGCGGGTGAGGGAGCCGCGGAGCGTCTCGTCCGCTTGGCTGATGCGTGAGCCTTGCCGGCCAGGCCGAAGAAGCGGTGGCCGTTCCAGCTTGTGCCGGTGATCGCCTTGGCGACAGCAGACAGGCTGCCGAAACTCTGCCCCTGCCAGGCAAAGCCCTCGTCAATGGTCTAATCACAAATGACAAGT